>JBIIGJ010000083.1:0-15820 GCA_044236455.1 Pirellulales bacterium | reverse complement strand
CCCACGGCGGAAGCCGGGGGACTCACGGTGCAGACACCACCCCATCCGCCATGCCGCGACCTCTACCCGAACACCACCGTGCGGCGGCCGTGCAGAAAGACCCGCTCCTCGAGCACCAGCCGCACCGCCTTCGCCAGCACGAGCTTTTCCACGTCGCGGCCCGCCTGCGCCATCCGTTCCGGTGTGAAGGTGTGGTCGACGTGAATCACGTCCTGCGCAATGATCGGTCCGTCGTCGAGTTCTGCCGTGACGATGTGCGCGGTGGCACCGATCACCTTCACCCCCCGCGCGAACGCCTGCCGGTAGGGACTGGCGCCTGCAAACGCCGGCAGGAAGGAATGGTGGATGTTCACGAGGCGGTCGGGATACCGGCCGACGAAGCCTTCCGAGAGCACCCGCATGTAGCGGGCGAGCACGACGTATTCCGGCGAATAGCCGTCGATGACCCGCGCCAACTCCGCCTCGTGCGTCTCCCGCGGCAGATCGCGGCCCGCGGCATCCTGGTGGGGCACGTGATGAAACGGCAGGCCGAACCGCTCGACGAGCCCGCGGAGCAGATCGTGGTTGCTGACCACCGCCACGATCCGCCCCGGCAGATCGCCCACGGCATCGAGCAGCAGCAGTTCGCCAAGACAGTGCGGCTCGCGTGTGGCACAGACCACGATCGGACGCCGCTCGGCTCGGGTTACCCGCACGCGGGCCGCCTGCGGCAGCACGCGGACGAGATCCGCCGCCAGAGTGCCGCTCGCCGGCAACGCAGCCTCGCCAGCTGCCGGCGTCACCTCGGCGCGGAAGAAAAAGTGCTTAGCGTCGGTGTCGACGAACTCGTGGTTGCTCTCGATATTGAGCCGGTGCGCTCCGAGCACCCCCGTGATGCGATGGATCAGCCCGACATCGTCGGGACAGTCGACCAGCACGATCTCCCGAGCATCGCGATTCAGTCCCATCACCAGACCCCGCCTTCCGCTCTCCGCCTGCCGCTTTCCAGAGGCTCCTGCGGCACCCAGGCGAGCACAACATCGTCGACCGCGATGTCGGTCTTGCGGGCGGGAATCTCCATCTGCTCCAGCTGGATCCGCTCCGGGCTCGATTCCAGCCGGATCCGTTCCAGTTCGGCTGCCACCTCGTCCTCGATCGCCTGCCGCCGCTCCTCGAGCGTTGAGAGGCTCTCCTCGGCATGCACCACGTCGGCCTGCTGCCGCGCGCTGCGGCTCGCCGACCGCATCGACGTGGCCGCCCGGCCGATGTTCGTGGACGTGGCCGCCTTCCGGCCCAACAGCGCCCCAAGCACGGCCGAGCCAATCGACACGTAGGTCTGCATCGATTTGTTCTTTGCCTCGGCCCGCTCCCGCTCGACCTTCTGTCTGGCCCTGTCGATGCGGTCGGAGAGCGAGGCCAACTTGGCGGCATTGCGGTCGCGGACGCGGTCGACCTCCGCGTCGCGCCATTCCTTCACACGCTGTGCGATTCGCACGCGGAAGTCGGCCTCGGTCTCGTCCGGCCGCGACACAGCGTCGATCTCGTGCGCCGTCCAGAGCACCAGCCGCGACGTGCGGCCGAGATGGCCCTTGAGCGCCGTGGCCAGCGAGGCATAGCCCTTCGGACCGGCGAGCGCCGAAGGCAGCGATGCAAAGGTGCCGGTCCGTGGTGCCGGCTCCACCTCCGGGGCCTCCGCGAGCTGATCGGCCTGCTCCCAGGCACTCTCGCCGACTGAATCGCTGGCCGGCGCCAGGCAGATCACTTCCTTGTTGACGTCGATCCGCGCTGCCGGCTTCGCGAACCGCACCCGTCCCCGGCCGAGGATCGCAGGCTTGTAGTGCACCACGCCGTCGAGCGGCACCGCATGCCGCGGCGCGAGAAACACCTCCCGTATGCCCGGCGGCAAGAGCGGACGGGCACCGCCGCCGGCCCCGGCTTCGCGGCCGGC
The DNA here is from genome assembly GCA_044236455.1 of Pirellulales bacterium. GTDB lineage: Bacteria > Planctomycetota > Planctomycetia > Pirellulales > UBA1268 > CAMCQY01. The sequence goes on along the minus strand of JBIIGJ010000083.1, from coordinate 13,893 downwards.
ATTCTTGTAGCTTCCGACACCGGGAACCGCCGGAGCGGGCGGCTCTCCCGGTACGACGGCCGCTGTCTGTAGCGCCGCTGTCTGCGTGAGCCGCCGGATCTCCTCGCGGAGGAGCGGGCCGCGGAGATAGGCCATCGTCCACCGCGACTGAAACACCGTCTCCTCGTCGTCGTGCACGCTGTGCAACAGAAACATCCGCTGCTCCAGGCCCGACAGGAGCCGATCGACCTTGGCCCGATCGAACGACTTCCCGGCCGACGATGCCGCGCCCTCCAACCCGTCGAGCACGCGAGCCTTGTCGCGGGCCGTCTGCAGGCGACCGAGAAACCAGATGCCGGCGTTGGAAAGCCCCTTGTAGTCGAGGTCGACCGGGTTCTGCGTGGCGAGCACGACACCCAGACCGTAGGCGCGAGCCTGCTTCATGAGCGTGAGGATCGGCGTCTTGCTGGGCGGGTTGGCAGTCGGTGGCACGTAGCCAAAAACCTCGTCCATCAGGAAGAGCGCCTTGAGCGACGACGTGCCCCCCTGAGTCCGCATCCAGGCCACTGTCTGCCCGGCTAGGAGCGTCACAAACGCCATCCGCTGGGCGTCACTGAGGTGCGCGATCGAGACGACCGCCACCCGCGGCTTGCCGGCCGGCGTCCAGAGCAAGCGTCCCACGTCGAGCGGCTCACCTTCGAGCCAGGCCTCGAAGCCGGGGGCGGCCGCCACAGTATTGAGCCGGCTGGCGAGTTGGAAGCGTTCCCCCGCGGGATAGAAGTTCTCGAGGTCGAGAAAACCGACGCGTTCGATCGGCGGCGCCGGGATGGCCCGGACCAGCGACCCAAAGTCGACTTTTTGTCCGCTCCGCCACATGGAATCGATGATCGTGGAGAGCAGCACATGCTCGCGGTTCTTGCCCGGCTCCGCGTCGATGCCGACCAGCGCCAGGATGCCCGACACCAGCGATTCGATCCGTTCGCGACGGGCCTCGACGTCGTCGACCACGTGGGCCGCGGGCGGCTCGAGACTCTCGAGCATCGCCAACGGCCGGCCCGTGCGACTCCCCGGCGTGTAGACGGCCATGTCGACGGCTTCGTGCAGACGGCGGATCCGTTCGGCCGACTGCCCGCTCGCCGTGAGCCCGTCGGACCATTTCTTCGCGGTGCGTTCGGCCAGTTCTTCGAGCGTGATCCCATCTCGCTTGGCAGCGTCGGCTTCGACCCACGGCAGGAAGTCGGCCGCCGCGAGCCCGGGAAACGACAGGAGCACGTTGGCGAGGTCACCCTTGGGATCGATGACGAGTGTGGGGATGCCGTCGATCGCCGCCTCTTCGATCAGGTCGATGAGCAGGCCGGTCTTTCCGCTGCCGGTCATGCCCACGCAGACAGCGTGGGTGGTGAACCGCCGGGCATCGATCAGCAGCGGCGGACCGCCAGCCACGGCATCCTCGACCTTGCGTCCGAGATAGAAGACGCCGAGCCCTTCGATATCGGTCGGCGTCTCGATCGCCTTGCCACGTGTTGGTTCACCGCCTGCCGTTTTTTTCGCTGCCATGCCTGATTCTCGCTGCCGGAGTGGACTGTCCACGGTGAACGGGACGCTGCCGGGAAAGGCGCCGCCGCCGCTCCGTCGGTCACCATTCAACTTCCGTGCGGCAAAACCTGCAAACTGTGGGCAGTTCCCGCGTTGCCAGCAGCGGGGCCGCCGGCTGCCTCAGCGGGCACTCCCAGCAGCCGACCGGTGGCCCGATCGAGCGCCCGCACAAGCGGGCCGGGCCAGATCCCCAGCAGAAACAGGACTGCCAGCAGCACGGTCAGCGCCACCCGCTCCCGCGGCAGAATCGCGTGCCGCGGGCCATCCGGTTCCACTGGTCCTCCGAACACGTGAAACCAGCCTCGCATCATGGCGATGCCCGAAAGCACGGTGGCCAGGATCACGAGCAGGCCCGCATGGAGCTGCTCATCGAGGCTGCCGGACACGATCAGGTCGTCCGCCACGAACGAGAGCGTACCCGGCAGTCCGATGCCGGCCAGGCCGAAGAGCAGGAACAAAGCCGCCAGCTCCGGCGCATCCCAGAACCGTCCCTGCGGCGTATCGAGCCGGATCGGCCCCGCCCGGCTCTCGAGCGCCCACGCCACCAGGCCGATGCCGGTCAGTGCCAGCCCGCTGGAGATCCAGACGCAGAAGGCGCCGTTGAGCTCCATCGGCAGGGTGCCAGCAAGGCCACCGAGCACCAGTGCCGACTGGCTCATCGCGAGCGTGCCGATGAGACCGCGTAGGTCGCGTTGCACGATCGCCAGCGCCGCGCCGTAGGTCGCCGTGACCAGCGCCATCTGCGAGAGCACAACCAGCTCGGCAGCCACTCCCTCGGGATGGTCGACGTGGCCGATGAGCAGCCGCACGGCCGTGTAGGAGGCTACCTGCGGCATCGTCGCCGCCAGCGCCGTCGACATCGTCGCGCCGGAGAAGAGGGCGGGATACCAGGAGTGAAACGGGAAGATGCCCTTGCGGATCATCACGGCGACCGCCACGAGCCAGCCTCCCGCCGTGCCCACCCAGCCGGCGGCAGTGGCCCATGGTGGATCGATGACCAGCAGGACTGTACCGACCGCCATGCAGAGAACCGCCGCAGCCATCGCGATCGCGAACACGCGGGCCGCTGCGCCGCCGCCCGGCGTGCCCCGTACCGAGATCCATGTCAACAGCGCCGTCGTGCACCAGAGGACGATCAACACGAGCGGATGCGTCGTGAGAAACACCGCGCAGGTGGCGGCCGCTCCGAACAGAATGCGTGCCACTGCCGACTGCTCGAGCGATCGCCGCGGCGCCACCAGCAGGATCGCCAGTTCCACCAGCGCCACATAGGGAAGCAGCACGGCGGTGATGCCGTCGATGAAGACAACCGACCCGCCGCCGAGCCGGTCGCCAAAGGCCACGGGCGTGCCGTCGCTCCTGCTCCAGAGCAGCGTGAGCGCGAGGCTTGCCAGCAGCGATATGGCGGCCGCCGTCACGGCAAACCCGCGAGGGCTCCCGCGGCGAAAGCCAAGGGCGGAGGCCGCGGCGCCAGCCAGGGGAGTGGCCACGGTGATCGCAGCGGCCGCCAGCAGGAAGGAATCGGTGGTGCCGTTCACGATCGTCCTCCGCCCGGCCCCGCGTCTCCCCCAAGCAGTGCCAGCCAGCGGCGTTCGAGGCTGGCAGCTGCTTCAAGGAGCCAGAGCAACGGCGACACGAACAACCGCCCCACCGCCATCTGCTCGTAGCCGCGGTCGAGGGCGATGCGGTAGAGCCAAACCTGCACGCTCTCGGGCAGCAGCCGGCCCAGCGACCAGCGGTCGGCGCCAGGGTGCCCGCCCAAGGCCGCCTCCAGTTCGTGGCGGTCGTGGAGGGCCGACGGCGACCGCAGGATCTGCAGGCTGCGGAGGATCGCATGGCTGACGACGTGCACCAGCGGAATCACCCGCCAGCCGAACCCGATCTCCGCAAAGATCAAGCCAGCCTGGGTCATCGAGGCATAGGCCAGCATGCTCTTCAAATCTGTTTGCACACGGCCCACCACGTTGGCATGCAGGGCGGTGCCCAGCCCGATCACGATCAGGACCAGCCGCGCCAGCGGCGATTGCTCGAGCAGCGACTCGCACCGCAGCAGCACGTAGGCACCGGCATGGATCGACAAGGCGCCGTAGAAGATGGCGCTCGACGGCGTCGGCCCCTCCATGGCCTGCGGCAGCCAGCCCGAGAACGGCACCTGCGCACTCTTTCCCATCGCCGCAAAGACGAGCAGCAGCGACACGATCGTGGCAGTGGAGGCAGGCACGAGGCAGGTGCCATGGGGCCAGTTCTCGCCGAAGAGCCGCGAGAAATCGCCGGAGCCCACGGCACGGTGCACGATCACCGCCGCCGCGAGCAGCCCGACGTCACAGATGCGGTAGGTCGCGAAGGCCCGCATGGCCGCACGGACAGCGTTGCCGCGTTCGAGGAAGAAGCCGATGAGCAGCGTCGACGAGATGCCGAGCAGCTCCCAGCCCGCGAACAGCACGTCGATGCTGCCCGCCAGCACCATCAGATTCATGCCGGTTCCAAAGACCGCCAGCAGCAGGAAGAACCGGGTGAACCCGGGCTCGCGATGGAGATACTTTCCCGCGAAGGCATTGACCAGCGCGCACAGACCTGTCGAGAAGCAGACGTAGGGCACGGAAAGCGCATCGGCCACGAGTTCGATGTTGGCCTCGTGGTGCCCCACCGAGAACCACGATCCCAGGTGGACGATCTCCGGACGAAACCCCCGCGCCGCCAGCGTGGCGAGCATGAGCAGTCCGGCAATGAACCCTGCGGTGAATCCGCCCCCCACGATTCGCGACGTGGTCCGCTCCGCAGGCGGCCGGCCCAGCAGCGTGGGCACACCCACGAGCACCAGCGTGGCCGCCGGAGCGGCGAGCTGGCAGACGACCAACAGCGAGACGATGTCGTGATTGGTCATGGGAGGCGACTTCCAGCCGGCGACGACCGCTTGGCAAGCGCCGCCAGCACGCGGGCGGGAGCGAGGTGGTCGCGTCGGCCGGAATACCACGACACGGAACGGTCGACCACCGGAATGTCATTATGCTCCGGCACGTACGGAACGAACGTGCCGTTGTCATAGACCGAGAGCGCACCCGTCTCCGGATTCCATGACACGAGATGGATCCAGCGGTTCTCGATAAGCTGCCTCACTTCGGCCAGCGGCGCAGCCGCGGCGATGATTTTTTCCGGCGTGGCCTCGATCACCACAAGCAGTCGCAGCGGCTCGTGAATCTCCACCGTCTGCCAGGGCAGCCCGGTCCGCAGATCACTGGCATGACCGTCCATCACGCCAATCAGGCCCGTGACGTTGTGAGGGAGCTTCGTATCGCACCCGTAGCCAAGCCGGTCGACCGCCGAGAAGAAATAGGCCAAGTTGATGCCCGACGCCACTGGCCCCACGGCCGCGAGCGTTCTGGTGAGGATCGCCCCGTCTTCATCCGCGGTCGGATCGTATGACACGAGAAACGACCGGCGATCGAGAAACAGCCCCCGTGTTCGGCACCGCCTGCCGATGATGGCAATCGCGTTCGTCGCGTGGCCGAGTTCCGGACGGACCTGGGCAAGATCAACCGACCGTGCCTCGACGTGATGAGCGGCATCCTGGGGAGCGATGTCGAGCGGGGCGGACTCGAACCGGCGGCAACGCTCGTGCGAGTCCGCGATGCAGGCGTGCTCGCACGCCCGCCTGAGCGTGTCCACGTCACGGCGATGGCTTTCGGGGAGAAGATCCGCGTCGAACCAGGTCACGGTATCTGCGCAGGTGTCGAGGATGCCGCCGATGAACCGGGTGTCGTCGGGGATCTGCAGCCCTTCCGCCGCAAGCTGGCCCCGCACGCGGGGATCATTGGCCATCATGGCAAAGGCGCGGGCATTGGCACCGCCTGGGCCACCACCACAGGCGCCACAGTCATAGGCGCTTTCATGGGGGTTGTTCCGGCTGGAGGAACCATGTCCGATGACGGCGATCAGCCTCGAAAAGGTCGTGGTCAGGCCGATGTCTTCGAGAACCCGGCGGACGATCGCCACCATCTCGGTGACATTGAACCCGGCATGGGTGCCATCGGGCAAAAAGGCTTCGTCCTCGCGTTCCAACGCGAGTCGGGTGGGCACCCGTCGGCGGGCGAGTTCGGCCGCCGTCCTCCCCAACCGGGCCGACAGCCGCGGAAAGGCGACGCGGGCCACCAACGGCACGGCCGCCACCGCGCCCGCGAACGCGGTGAACAGGCCGCCACGCAGGAGCGTTCGACTGCCTGCCGAAACACCGCCGGCGAATTGCCCGACCCGCCGACGCATGGTTTGATGAAATTCATGGAGGGCCCGTGCATTGTCTTCCGGCAGTTCCACGACGGTGTGCCTGGGCCGCATCACGATCGGGCACAACGGCGACGCATGCCAGTCGTCGATGCCCCTGTAATACATCGGTACGCCGAAGAATCCGGCGGTGCCGAAGGTCTCAAACCCGGGGCCGAGTTCCTCGAAATGCCGCCGGAACGATTCGCATCGCTCGTCCATGCAGAGAACCGCCTGGAACAGCGGACGGGTTGTCGAGAACGGCGTGGCGAAGCGGACATGCGATGCCAGCGCGTCGAGCGTCTGGATCCGATGGCGGCGTTCATAGGCGAGATGAAAGAGACGGCGCCGGGTGAATCCGTCGAAGGCGGAGATGGCGTGCTCGAACCGGAGAAGCTCGTTCTCGTCGAGCGCGCGGATATCGCTGGCCGTGAGGCCCAGCAATTGCGAAACCTGATCGAGGAGAAACGCCCGCGACAGGCTGCCGGAGCCTCGCCGGGGTGGATACCGGTCGCGGAGCTCCGTCCAGAGACCACGCAAGCGGCTGGCTGAGACCGCCGCGCTGTGGTTTCCCGCCCCCTCGGCCTGCGACCCAAGGTCTTGGCCGCGGACGCCACGTTGCCGGAGCGCCCACTCCGCAGCCACGCGATCGCAGACGAGCCGCAGGGCGACGAAGTCGATGAGCCGCGCGGGAACGGGCTCCACTGGCGCGCGGTCGGGGCGTTCTTCCAGATGGCGAATCATGCCCGCCCAGCCCCGGAGGGCAAGCGCCGTGCGGGTCAAAAACTCGTCCCAATCGACTTCTGGAATGGCGAGCCGTTCGAGCTCTGATGCGATCACTTCGACCGCAGGCTTGCCGCACACGCCGCGGAACGCGGCCGGCAGCGTGGCGCTCCAGGGCTCCGTCGGCCCGAATCGACCGGAATACATGCGTGCCACGGCCTCGAGCAGCCCCCGCTCGCGACCCGGCATCGGCCACGCCGCGACACCCTGGTCCAGAAACGCGGCGCAGAATCGAATCAGCAACGGGTGGACGAGGGCATCGGTATCGAGAGCGGGATCGACCGCTACGATGAGATCGCGGTACCGCACTGGGGGCCGCGGGTGCGTGATCGAAGGGCGGGTGAGAGCGACGGCCTCGACGCACGCATGCCAGAGCTCGCTCGACACCTGATACTCGTCATTCGCATCGGCCAGCGAAGACTCACGGAAAAAAGTCGCCCTCCTCGCCGTCTCGTCCTCAACGTCCGACAACGTGGTCTCCGCGTCGTCCACCAGGCCATTCCCACCTTCGCTGAGCAGCCGCCAGCGAACCTCGGGGCTGAGATCACCGCGGAGGTGCTCGATGGCATCCCCCTCCGTCAGCGTCCACCGAACCGCAGTATCATCTTCCTGCCGAACCGGATGGAGCAGCAGCGCGAGCCGCAAATCGCGGACAGTGAGCCTTCCATCGGCAAGCAATTCGTTTGAACTGCCGCGCATGTCCTGGTCGAGCACAGCCTCGAGATCCACGGCCTGAATCCTGCCGCGGGCGAACTCCTGCCGGTAACGCGTTTCCGAGAGGTAGGGCTGGGTGCCAAAAAGACGGGCCGCGTGCACGACCGCTTCTTCAAATGGCTCGCATTCGAAGGCCTGCAACGCATTTTGCGCGATGAACACGCCGATGGGCCCCTGCGTGGGCAGAAAACGGGCCGCAGACTCGACAGCGGCCTTGATCGTCTCTGCTTGATCCCGGCGTGCGGCGCCACGTGGGGCGGCCTGCGCTCGATCGGAGTGCTCCTGATGATGCGTCATGCTGGCAATCGAAAGGCGGGGCCGCGTAGAACGCGTGCGGTGCTGCCCTCAAGGTTACCGCGAAGCCGGGCAGGAGACTGACCGCAGTCTGGCCCTTCGACCTTGCAATGCCGAAAGCCGGGATTCCCTGCGGGTTGCCGGGGCATCGCGGCCGCCGGCGGCTTGGTTCGGGAGGCCGTAACCCCCCTTCCCGCACCGCCGGCGGCTCGACGCGCCGAACGCCCTCGGCCACCGACTGGGATTTGATTGGAGAAGAACTAGCTACTTCCGTCTTCGGTCATTGGGCCCGCCGCGGCCCCGGCACTGCGGCGGTGCAGAGAGCGTGAAGACGAGCACTTCCTCTCCCGTGGTCGGGCTGATGTCGTGATGCACGCTCACCGGTTGCGAGCCGGTGGCGTCGCGGACGAGCGTGTCGAGCATCGCTTTGCCGGCACGCACCAGATGGCTGCGGAGTTGCTTGAGCAGTTCGGCGCCCCGTCCATTGCCATTGCCACTGCCGTGCGAGTCCATCAACCGCTGCTCCGCGGCCGTCAGCACCCCCTCCAAATGCACAAAGAGTTTGTTTTCGATGAGGTGGGTATGCACGTGCCGAGGACCACGGCCCATGTATTCCTGCTGAAACCTCGCCACGGCGTCGCAGACCGCCGCCTCGATCTCCCCTTGCGATTTCAGTGCTTCCATGACGAACGGCCTCCACGACAGACAGGACCCCCCTCTTGGGTGGGGTTCCTGTGCCGAAGGTGGTTTCGGCCGGAATGGCAACTGCTGATGAAAAAGTCTGGACTGCGCCCACGTGGGGAAGATGGGACGTCTGGAATGACGGCCGCGCGGCCTTGTCGGCACGCAGACGGAGGCGAGCAACGGAAGCGTGGCGGATTTTTCGCGTCGTACTTCCATGCATTCCTGAAGAAAAACCAGCACAAACGACACAGAGATCTCAAAAACAACCCATCCTACGCATATTGCGCAAACGTCTTGCGTTCCCCAGGCAGCGCTCTATAATGCGTCTGTCGAGCGGTTGTCCGCGATCACTCATCGCGGCAGAAATTCGGCACCAACAAACTTCAACGGAAGACGAGTCGAGGGGCATCCCGGCCTTGGTCCGGGCGGTCCGTCGTAGCGTAAGCCGGCGAGAAAGAGAGCCTTCGGGCGCTCTTTTCCGCCGGCTTTTTTTGTTTTTTTACGCAGCCAAAACCAAGAGAGACGCGATGAAAAAACAGTTCGACGAACGAGTTGCCAGACAGGTGGCCCAGGCCGCTGGGTCCTTCGAGCACCTGCTCCTGGGCCGCACGCCACGAAGCGTGTCGGTGGTGGCAGACGGCTGTTGGATGGTGGTCCACCTCCACGAGGCATTCTCGCCCGTGGAGCGTCGGCTGGCAGCCGACGAGGAGGGATCGAGCCGTGTGAAGGATTTCCACCGCTACCTGTTCGACAACTCGCTCGATTCCCTGCGCAGCCATGTCCGCCGGAGCACGGGCGTCGAACTCCGGGGCGCGATCGCGCATGTCGACACGACGACCGGCAGCGTGCTCAAGACGTTCACGACCAACCCTAACGTGGAGCTTTTCCTGCTCGGCCAGGGGCTGCCGGCACTGGGTGTGCCGGTCAACGACCATTTGCATTCCAACGGAGCGGGCGGCAACGGAGCCGTGCGCAGCTGAACTTGCCTGGAAGGATCCACAACCATGAAGAAGGTGACCCATGTTGGTGCTGACGAGAAAGAATCGCGAAAGCGTGGTAATCGGACGTCCTGAGGATCTGGAGGTGCTCCTCGAGATCACGATCCTGGAGATCGAAGGGGGCCGAGTACGGCTCGGTTTCGAGGCCGACACCCGGATGCCGATCCACCGCCGAGAAGTCTGGGACCGGATCTGTAACGGTGAATCCGGCCCCAACGGCAATGGCAATGGCAACGGCAACGGCTTTGCCGCTGCAAAGCCGCGGCCCACCGCCATCAACGGCCAGATCGAGATCGGGCGGCGGCAATAGCCGCTGACAGCAGTTCGCGGGCAGGTCGCACGGCCGCGACTTGAGTCGCCCCGTCCGCGCATTCCATCCCGTGCAGCCCGTGCTTCAAGCACAACGGGCTGCGCACGCATCAGCTTGTTATGAGGTCTCTCGTGAAATCCCAGGGCGAAATCGAGGCTGCCGTCTGCGACGGCATTTCGCGGTTCCAACAGGAGTTCCTCGGTCGGGGGCCGCGGGATATCCATGCTCACTTGATCGGCTCACTCCTGGTCGTAAGGCTGCAAGGGGTGCTGACGCCGGCCGAGCGACAACTGATTGCACCACGCCACGAGGCCTCCACTGGCGACGGCAATGGCGATCAGAACGACCGGACCGACGTCGCCAATGGACACGACGGCGGCAACGGGCGGGCCCTGCTCAAGCAGGTTCGTACCCATATGGTGGCCACGGGCCGGCCGCGGCTGGAATCGATCGTGGAAAATGCGGTCGGCGTGAAACTCGTGAGCGTGCACCACGACATTTCCACGGTCACCGGGGAGGAAGTCCTCGTATTTTCACTCGCCGAGCCCCCCGCCTGCCGGCCCAAGAAAAAAGCCTGAGACGCCCGGCGAACGATGGTGTTCGGGGCATCCGTCCGGCGGCCCCGCGCCGGGGCGTGTGGTAGGCTCAACTCTTTCTACCCGCTGGTTCGTGGCACACACACCGTGGATTTGGCCGCCCCGAAAAACCCGGCATCGCGCTGCACGACGGTGCTGCTCGTCGATGATCAGCCGATCGTCGGCGAGGCGGTTCGCCGCATCCTCGCCGGCGAGGATGGCATCGAGTTTCATTTCTGCAGCGATGCCACCGCAGCGATCGAGGCCGCGTCGCTCATCCAGCCCACCGTGATCCTGCAGGATCTCGTGATGCCTGCCGTCGACGGGCTTGAACTCGTCAGGCGGTTTCGCGCCGACGAACGGTTTCGCGATGTTCCGATCATCGTGCTCTCGACCAAGGAGGAGGCACATGTGAAGGCGCAGGCCTTCACGATCGGGGCCAACGACTACATCGTGAAATTGCCCGACCAACTCGAACTGTTGGCCCGAATCCGCCACCATTCCCGTGGCTACATCGCCCTGCTCGAGCGGAACGAGGCCTTTTTGGCGCTGCAAGCCAGCCGCCAAATGCTCGCCAACGACCTCACGACCGCGGCCCACTATGTGCGGTCGCTGCTCCCGCCGCCGCAGCGGATCGGGCCGATCAACGCCGACTGGCGATTCATCCCGTCGGCGGAACTGGGGGGCGACGCATTCGGGTATCACTCTCTCGACAACGATCACGTCGCCGTCTATCTGCTGGATGTCTGCGGCCATGGCGTGGGAGCGGCGTTGCTGAGTGTTTCGGCGCTCAACTCGATCCGGAGCGAGGCCCTGCCGCAGACCGACTTTCATGACCCCGCTGCCGTGCTGGCCGCGCTCAACAAGGCGTTTCCGATGCAGCGACAGAACGACATGTTTTTCACGATCTGGTACGGCGTGTACCAGATCTCGTCACGGAAGATCCGCTGGGCGGGGGGCGGCCACCCGGCAGCAGTGCTGATGGGGCCAGTGGGTGGCGGCGGGCCCATGCTCCTCGAATCAGAAGGGCCGCTGATTGGCGCCGTGGAAGGGCTGGAATTCAACGCCAGCGAGGCCGACGTGCCCGCCGGCAGCCGGCTCTTCATCTACAGCGATGGCGCGTTCGAAGTGAGCCTTCCCGACGGATCGATGTGGGCATTCGAGGACTTCATTTCGAAGCTCACCCCCCCCTCAGGACCAGAAGGCCGCCTCGATGCCCTGATCGGTCACATCAGGACGATTTCAGCCCGGGACGACTTCCACGACGATTTCTCCATGATGGAATTGTCGTTTTCGTGATTTTCCCGCGAATAAGCTGCTCGCGATCGGCTCGGGGCCCGTAAATCCGGCCGTCTTGCACGGCCTTTTTGAATCCGTACACTACGTGATTCCCCGCGGTTTGGACCAAACCGCTAGCGTAGCTCAATTGGCAGAGCAGCTGATTTGTAATCAGCAGGTTGCGGGTTCAACTCCCGCCGCTAGCTCAGCAAGCCCGCCAGCCGCACGCGCCGTAGAGAGCCCGCGACCACAGCATCGAGCGAACACAGGATCGGACAGAGTAGCCCAAACCGCGGCATCCACGGGAACGAGATCAGCCACGAGAACCACGACACAAACCAGAGGTCACCTCCACCAAGAAAACACTGCCAGCCGAGCGAACACTGTCAGCAGGCAGCAACCACCGGCAAAGCACGACCGGCACACAACCAAATCATCCGTCGACGCCGCGGCCCATCGGGCCTGAGCGCGAGGGGAGTTTCCCGAGCGGTCAAAGGGGTCAGACTGTAAATCTGATGGATTTTTCCTTCGCAGGTTCGAATCCTGCACTCCCCATTGCCACGTGTGCCTCGCTCACGTCTGCTCGCTGCCGCTGGAAATCCTGCGGGTGTAGCTCAATGGTAGAGCAATAGCCTTCCAAGCTAAAGACGAGGGTTCGATTCCCTCTACCCGCTTCGATCCGCTTCCACTCGTCCGCCCTTGGCACGGTCACCGACACCCGAAATCCTTGACCAGTCTTCCAAAACCCTCAAGTCCGCATTCCCCGCATGCCGATGGCCCGCCTCATCCGTCCACTCCTGCTGCTGTAGCTCAGTTGGTAGAGCGCGTCCTTGGTAAGGACGAGGTCATGGGTTCAAGTCCCATCAGCAGCTTCGGCCAACCAGCATTCAGGCCGCGGCCCCAGAGCCCCCCACACACGAAATCCACCGCACAAACGGCCCCAAGACCGACGACCCAAGACAAACCCCCTTTTATTTCGTACAAAATCGGCCTGGGAAACCCAGGTCAGTTTCCACCCAATACATGCCCGATCGGGTCGTTTCCGGCCGGGCGCTGACGGTTTTGACCATCAAACGTTGTTCAGACTCACATCCGACGCAGGCCCAGCGGCCTGCAGCCACCAGAGAGGAAGATCGAGGGAGTAAAGCATGGCAAAGGACTCGTTCACGCGGAGCAAGCCGCACGTCAACGTCGGCACAATTGGACACATCGACCACGGCAAGACCACGCTGACAGGCGCGCTCGTTGCGGTGCAGGCGGCAAAGAATCTGGCCGTGGCCAAGAGCTATGCCGACATCGCCAAGGGCGGCACCGTTCGCGACGAGACGAAAACGGTGACCATCGCCGTCAGTCACGTCGAATACGAGACCGAGAAGCGGCACTATGCCCATATCGACTGTCCTGGCCACGCCGACTTCATCAAGAACATGATCACGGGTGCCGCCCAGATGGACGGCGCGATCCTCGTGGTGAGCGCGGCGGACGGCCCCATGCCCCAGACCCGCGAGCACATCCTGCTGGCCAAGCAGGTCGGCGTGCCGGCTCTGGTCGTGTTTCTCAACAAGGTCGACCTCGTGGACGATCCGGAACTGCTCGACCTAGTCGAGATGGAGATCCGGGAGCTGCTCACGAAGTACGGCTTCCCCGGGGACGACGTGCCGATCATCCGTGGCGCTGGCAAGCCGGCCTACGACAGTCCGGCCGATCCCGAGAAGAACAAGTGCATCGGCGACCTGCTTGCTGCGGTCGACGCCTACATCCCCGAGCCCGTTCGCGAACTTGACAAGCCGTTCCTGATGGCGATCGAGGACGTGTTCTCGATCGAAGGCCGCGGCACTGTGGCCACGGGGCGTATCGAGCGTGGCATGGTGAAGGTGGGCGACGAAGTCGAGATCATCGGCCTGAAAGAGAAGGCCGAGAAGACCACCTGCACGGGTGTCGAGATGTTCAAGAAGGTGCTCGATAGCGGACAGGCCGGCGACAACGTCGGCTGCCTCCTCCGCGGCGTGGCCCGCGAGGGCATTGAGCGTGGACAGGTGCTCGCCAAGCCGGGCTCCATCAAGCCCCACAAGAAGTTCGAGTGCGAGGTCTACGTGCTGTCGAAGGAGGAGGGTGGCCGTCACACGCCGTTCTTCGCCGGCTACCGCCCGCAGTTCTACTTCCGGACGACCGACGTAACCGGCTCGACCAAGCTGCTCGGCGGCGTCGAAATGTGCTCGCCGGGCGACAACGTCAAGATGGAAGTCGAGTTGATGGTGCCGATCGCGATGGACGACGGCGTGCGTTTCGCCATCCGCGAGGGCGGCAAGACGGTCGGCTCGGGCGTCGTGACCAAGATCCTCGACTGATTAAGTCCGGGGTCCCAGCCCCGGAGAGAAGTTAAGTCCGGGGTCCCAGCCCCGGAGAGAAGTTAAGTCCGGGGTCC
>JBIIGJ010000198.1:0-4342 GCA_044236455.1 Pirellulales bacterium | reverse complement strand
CGGCTGCCGTTTTCCTGGCGGTCATGGCCCTTGCCACGGCTGCGTTCGCCGCGGAGCCCTCGCCGAAGGAGCAGGAATCGCTCGCCGTGCTCCGCTCCACGGCGGCCGAGGCGGAGAAGGCGGCTGCCTGTAAGCGGCTGGCCGTCCATGGCACGGCCGCATCGGCGGCGGATCTCGCCGCGCTGCTGTCCAATGAACATCTGTCATCGTGGGCCCGCATCGCGCTGGAGGCGATTCCCGGCGCCGAGGTCGATGCGGCGCTACGAAAGGCGGCGGGCTCGCTCTCGGGCCGGCTGCTCGTGGGCGTGATCAACACGATCGGCATCCGCCGCGATGCCGGAGCCGTCGCCCTGCTCGAATCGAAGCTCACGAATGCCGACGCCGAAGTGGCCGCCGCGGCAGCTGCCGCGCTTGCCAGGATCGGATCTCCCGAGGCGGCCGCCGCACTGGCAAAGGCCGCAGCGAGCGGCCGCGACGCGGCGGTCGAGGCCTGCCTCGACTCCGCAGAACAACTCCGCCTGGCCGGCAACACCGCCGCGGCGATCACTGTATGCGATGTCGTTCGTGGACTCGGCGACAAGGTCTCCGAGCACCGTCGGGCCCAGGCAACGCGGACCGCGATTCTCGCCAAGGGCTCAGCTGGCCTGCCGCTGCTGCTTGAAACACTTCGTTCCCCCTCGCAGCGGCTCTTCAACATGGGCCTCTTCGTGAGCCGCGAATTGGAAGACGGCCCGCAGGCGGGCCCGGTCGATCTCGCGCTCGTCGACGAGGCGGCGAAAATGACGGGGGAACGGGCCGCGCTCGTGGTCACCGCCGTCGCCGACCGCAATGCGGATGGCGGCGCAGGCGAGGCACTCGTCAAGAAGGTACTGGCGATCGCCGCAGCCACCGACAAGCCATCGCGGCTGGCCGCGGTCGAGGCCCTCGGTCGCACCGGCAATGCCTCCGTGCTCGATCCGCTGCTGGCGGCGGCGACCGATGCCGACCCGCAGGTGGCCGAGGCCGCCCGGAGTGCGGCTGCTGTTCTGCCCGGCGACGCGGTCGACCGCGCGATCCTCGCGAAATTCTCCACGGCTGATGCCAAACTGCTGCCTGTCGTCGCGACGCTCGTGGGCGGGCGGCGGATCCCGGCCGTCAAGGAATTGCAGCCGCTAGTCGCTTATGCCGACCCGGCCGTGCGGAAGGCAGCGGTCGAGTCGCTCGGCGCGGTGGTCGATCTGCCGAATCTCCAACTCCTCATCGACGCTGTCGTGAGGCCGCAGGATGCGGCCGAGGGCGAGGTCGCGTCCAAGTCGCTCAGGCAGGCCTGCACGCGGATGGCCGATCGCGAGGCCTGCGCGGAGAAGCTCACGGCGGCGCTCTCCGACGGCCTGCCGACCGCGACAAAGATCGCTCTCTACGACACGCTCGGCGACGTGGGGGGCAAGAAGTCGCTCGCCGCGGTGGCCGCGGCAGGAAAATCCACCGTGCCTGAGCTTCAGGATGCGGCAACGCGGCTGCTCGGCAAATGGATGACGCCCGACGCCGGGCCGGTGCTCGTTGACCTTGCCGGCACGCTCCCACCGGGCAAGTATCAGACCCGCGCCGTCCGCGGCGTTATCCGGGTCGCGCGGCAGATGGTGGTGCCTGACAACGATCGGGCCGAACTCTGCCGGCAGGCGTTGAAGGCGGCCGAAGATCCCGCCGACCGTAAGGCGGTGCTCGAATTCATGCCGCGGTACCCGAGCCCGGCGATGCTGGCAGTGGCCCGCGAGGCGGAGAAACTGCCGGGCCTGGAGGCGGCGGCGAAGGCTGCTGCCGCGGCGATCGAGCAGAAGCTGCCCAAGCCGGCTGCGAAGCTCCGCACCTTCGACAAGCAGACGCTCTCGGAGCGGTTTGTCTCGGAGGGCTGTGCGCTCGCCGACTTCGACCACGACGGCCACGTCGACCTCACGGCTGGCTGGTCGATCTGGTATGGCCCAGAGTTCACGCGGCGTGCCGACTTCACGCCACCGGCCAACAACCCAGGAGGCATGACGAAGACGCCGTATGACCCGGCCGTCGGCTATTCCGATTATTTTCTGGCTTTTGCGCATGACTTCACCGGCGACTCGTGGGCCGACATTCTCGTCTACGGGCTGCCGGGCGAGCCGGCGTATGTGTTCGTGAATCCCGCTGGCAAGACTGCACCTGGCAAGGACGGGCAGTGGGAGAAGCACGCCATCTTCGACACGGCCGATGGCGAGTCGCCTGATCTCGTCGACGTGACGGGCGATGGCAAACCGGAACTGCTCGTACATGCCGGTGGCCAGTTGGGCTATGCGGAGATCGACTGGTCGCAGCCGCTCGCCAAGGCGAAGTTTCATCCGATCACGCCGAAGACTCCCGAAAACGACAAGAAATACTTCCGTTACACCCACGGCTCGGGCGCCGGCGACGTCAATGGCGACGGTCGTATCGATCTCGTCATGAAGGAGGGCTGGTTCGAGCAGCCTGCCGCCGACGCGGCCAGTCCGCTCTGGCCGTTCCATCCGGGCCCGTTCTGCGCCCCGGGGTCGGGCGGCGGCGGGCAGATGTATGTCTACGACGTCAACGGCGACGGCCGCAACGACGTGATCGCCAGTTACAACGGCCACGGTTACGGCCTCGGCTGGTTCGAGCAGCGGGCCGACGGCGGCTTCACGGAGCACCGGATCATGGGGGCGACGGCGGCCGACCATCCGCACGGCGTGGCCTTCAGCCAGGTGCATGCGCTGCGGCTTGCCGATTTCGATGGCGACGGCCTTCTCGACATCCTCACCGGCAAGCGTCGCTGGGCCCACGGCATCAAGGGCGACCCGGAGCCGAACGCGCCGCCGGTGCTCTACTGGTTCCGGCTGGTGCGGGACGGCAAGGGTGGTGCCACCTTCGAGCCCCAGGAGATCGACACCGACAGCGGCGTGGGCACCCAGGTGACGGCGGGCGACGTCAACAAGGACGGCAAGCCCGACGTGGTCGTGTCCAACAAACGCGGCGTGTTCGTGTTCCGGCAGCAGTAGCACCGCGGCCGGCGGAGTCCCCCGGCTAACGCCGGGGGCTTTTATTGAGCTGTGCCTGGCCCACAACCATCGGGCCGTGGCCCAATTCTGGTGGCACGGGCCGGTCAGAGAGGTTTCAATACGGGTATGAACACATCCACGACAAAATCCTCGTCTCCCTGGGCCATCCTGCTGCTGGCGGCTGCCAGCGCCGTGGTGGTGGGCCTACTGATCACCGAAAAACCTCCCCAGCCCATCGCCACCCTGGCCGTCGGCACTGGCGCGGCACACGGCCCTGGTGCCTCGGCCCCCGCCGCCCAGCCTGAGGCCCCGCAACCGGTCCGACCACAGCCGTCGCCTGAGCAGCTCTCCACGCGGATGCACGAGCCGGTGACGGAAGCGGCTCGGATCACGGTCGGCCATGCCGATGAGGCCGAGCCCGAGCGGCAATACGACCTCACGGGCCGCGACAACCGCGTGATCCAGGCGGCGATCGACACCGTGGCCGCGCTCAATGCCGGCGACGCGGCCCGGATCGTGGAGATCGGCCCCGGCACCTTCCTGATGCGTGACTCGCTCCACCTGCGGAGCCATGTGACGATCCGCGGCACCCCCGGCAAGACCGTGCTCGTGAAAGCGCCGGCGGCGAAGAGTAGGCTCGCCCTCGATGGCGA
Source organism: Pirellulales bacterium (assembly GCA_044236455.1). GTDB lineage: Bacteria > Planctomycetota > Planctomycetia > Pirellulales > UBA1268 > CAMCQY01. The sequence continues at coordinate 672 of JBIIGJ010000198.1, read as the reverse complement.
CTACGGCGAGGAGCAGATCACGCTGGCCGATCCCGCCGGCTTCGAGGTGGGCAGCGGCGTCGCCGTCTGGGACGACAACGTTCGCTACTTTCACATCACTGTCGCTCGGATCACGGGCCGCACCACTTCGCCCAACACCTTCACGCTCGACATGCCGCTGCGGGGCGACTGCATGGTGAAGCGGAATGGCTGGGCCGCCACGGTGTTTCCCGTGATCAGCGGGTATGACGTGCGGGGCACGCGGCTCGAACACCTCGAGATCGACGGCTCCCGCGATACGAACCCTTTTCTCGACGGCTGCCGCGGTGGCGGCATCTACTTCTCGCGGGGCTACGGCGCCGAGATCCACGGCTGCACGGTGCACCACTACAACGGCGACGGCATCAGCTTCCAGCAGTCGAACGACGTGACGATCACCGACACGGTCTGCCGCGACAACGCCGGCCACGGCTTCCATCCTGGGAGCGGCTCGCACCGCACCGTGATGCGGCGGTGCCGGGCCGAGGGCAACGGCGAAGACGGCATGTTCGTCTGCTGGCGGGTGAAGCACGGCACGTTTGAGGAAAACGTCTTCGCCGGCAACAAGCGGAACGGCATCTCGATCGGCCATAAAGACACCGACAACCTCCTGCGGGGCAACACGATCCGGGCCAACGCCAGCGACGGCATCCT
>JBIIGJ010000001.1:0-110537 GCA_044236455.1 Pirellulales bacterium | reverse complement strand
CGCGAAACACGACATCGTGTCGTTTTCGCTTGGAAACCTCCGGTTTCTGGTGCGGCGCATGGCATCCTGCCATGCAATCGTCCCAAGACTTCCAGTCCAATCGCTTCCGCTCCGGGCGGCTTGCCCGGCCATCTACGCTAAAACGCCCTTCACCACGTGGCCGTGCACGTCGGTGAGCCTGAACTGCCGCCCCTGGTAGCGGAACGTCAGCTTCGTGTGGTCGATGCCCACCATGTGCAGGATCGTGGCCTGCATGTCGTGGATGTGCACCGGATCGGCCGTGATGTTCCAGGCGTAGTCGTCGGTCGAACCGTAGACGTGGCCCGCCTTCACGCCGCCGCCGGCCAGCCACCACGAATAGGCCTTTCCAAAGTGATCGCGGCCCTTGGGATTCGCCGGATCGCCCTGGCCGAAAGGCGTGCGACCGAACTCGCCTCCCCAGGCCACGAGCGTGTCGGCCAGGAGCCCTCGCTCTTTGAGGTCTTGCACGAGCGCCGCCGACGGGCCCTCCGTATCGCGGCACTGGGTCTCCAGCTGCGTAAAGAGATTGCCGTGCTGGTCCCAGCCGGCGTGCATCAGCTGCACGAACCGCGTGCCCCGCTCGAGCAGCCGCCGCGCGATCAGGCAGTTGTAGGCGAAGCTGCCCTTCACGTGCACGTCGGGGCCGTAGCGGTCGATCACATGCTTCGGCTCGTTCGAGAAGTCCACGAGGTCGGGCACACTCGCCTGCATTCGGTAGGCCATCTCATACTGCGCGATCCGCGTGTCGATCTCCGGGTCGCCATAGTCGGCCAGATGGGCGGCGTTCATCGCGGCGATGTCATCGAGCAGCGCCCGCCGCGCCTCGCGGCTCACGCCGGCGGGGTTGGCCAGATAGGGCACCGGATCGCCCGTGTTGCGAAACCGCACGCCTTGGTACCGGCTCGGCAGGAAACCGCTGCCCCAGTAGTGGTCGAAGAAGAGCTGGCCGCAGCTCTTCTCCTTGTCGGAAGAGGTCATCACCACGAAGGCGGGCAGTTCGTCGGTATCGCAGCCGAGGCCGTAGCTCATCCACGCGCCCATGCTCGGCCGGCCAGGCACCTGCGCGCCCGTCATGAAAAACGTGACTCCCGGCGCGTGGTTCACCGCCTCCGTATGCATGCTCCGCACAAGGCAGATCTCGTCGGCGATGCTGCCGATGCCCGGCAGCATCTCGCTCATCTCGATGCCCGACTTACCATATTTTTTGAAGCCCTTGATCGGCGCGACGACCGGCCACTTGGCATACCCGCTCGACATCGTCGAGAGCCGCGTCGAGCCACGGACGCTGTCGGGGATGTCCTTGCCCGCCTGCTCCCGCAGCACCGGCTTGGGATCGAAGAGGTCGACGTGCGACGGCCCGCCCCCCTGCCAAAGCATCACCACCCGCTTGGCCGTAGGTGGATGGTGGGGCAGCCCCGGCAGGCCGGGCGTGCCGCGTGGAGCCGGCGTCACCACTTCGGCGGCGGCATCTCGCTTGAGCAACGACGCCAGCGCAACGGCGCCGATCCCGAGCCCCGCGGAGCCGAAGAGCCCACGGCGGGTGACCCGCTGAATATTTTCAAGGTGGAGGTCGGTCATGGGTCACACTCCTTCAAGTCATCAATTCGTGCTGTCCGCGACGCATTCGAAGCCGCGTCCCCCGGCTTCCGCCGGGGGCTTCATGTCAATCGGCACACTTTGGTCCATTGCCGCTGCCGCACCCCAGGCCAGAAAGCCCGGAGCGGAAGCGACGGGACCCATCCTTTTTGCATGGCGCCGGCTCACTCCCGGGTCAGCGCCTCGTCGAGGTTGAACATGCCCAAGCAGACACTGCTGAGGGCCGCATGCTCAGCCGGGTCGAGCGAATCGTCACGTTTGCTTTCGCCCACGGCCAGCAGTTGCTTCGCCGCCTCGGCGTCGCCTCGGTAGGCCGCCAGCTGCCGCTCGTGCATCCGCCGCAGCGTGGTCATGTCGTAGTCGGTGGGCCGGCGGCCGAGCACGCGGCGGAAGGCGAACGCCAGCCGCCCGTCCGTGTCGGGAGCGGCCTGCATCGCCTTCTCGGCCAGCACGCGGGACGCCTCCACCCAGGTCGGGTCGTTGAGCGTCGTGAGGGCGTGCAGCGGCGTGCAGGTGCGGCTGGCCCGCACGTTGCATGTCTGGCGGTTGGCCATGTCGAACATGTTGGCCGGGTTCACCGTCCGCCGCCAGAAGGTGTAGAGGCTGCGGCGGTAGAGGTCGGTGCCATGCGACTCGGGGTAGGTGAAGTCGCGTTCCTTCGTGATCGCGAGCGCCTCCCAGATCTGGTCGGGCTGATAGGGATAGACGGGCTGGCCGCCGAGCCGCGGGTCGAGCAGGCCGCTGGCAGCCAGCGCCACGTCGCGAAGCACCATCGACGGCATCCGAAACCGGCTCGCCCGCGAAAAGAGCCTGTTCTCGGGATCCTTCGCCAGATGGTTCGCCGTCACCTTGCTCGCCTGTCGGTAGGTGGCGCTCGTGACCAGAAGCCTGTGCATCTGCTTCTGACTCCAGCCCCGGTCGCGGAACTCCACCGCCAGCCAGTCGAGCAGCTGCATGTGGGCGGGATACTCGCTCTGCACCCCCATGTCTTCGGTGGTCTTCACGATCCCCAAGCCGAAAAAGTGCTGCCACATCCGGTTGACCTGCACGCGGGCGGTCAGCGGATGCTCCGGCAGGAAGAGCCACTGGGCCAGCCCGAGCCGGTTGGCCGGGCCGCCGGCTGGCAGCGGCGGCAGGAACGCTGGCGGCGCGAACGTGAGCTTCTCCCCCTTGGGCGAGAGATAGTCGCCGCGGTCGAGGATCTTTGTCTCCCGCGGCTTGTCGTCGGCCATCACCATCACGCGGGGCAGCTGGTCGCCTTTGTAGTCGTCGAACGCCTTCTTCGCGGCGTCGTACTTCACGACCTGCGGCAGATCCTTGACAATGCCCGCCTTCACCTTGCCGTCAAAGTATCCGCGCAGCTGGTTCTCGATCGACTTCTTTTCATCGTCGCTGCGGTCCGCCTCGGGCTTTCGCAAGAGCGGCGTCAGGCTGCGCGGGAGATCGTTGCCATCGGCCGGCTCGCCGTCGGCAAAGAGGCCGGCCTTCCAGGCCGCATAGGCCGCGTCGACCACCGGCTTGGCGTCGCCCTCGAGCGCCTTCATCGCGGCCTCAAGCTCCGCGAGCCTGGCCTTGTTTTCCTCCGTGGGGAGTTCGATGACCGGCGGCGCCACGCGGATGCGGGTCGAGAACCGCGTGGGCGTGCCGGTCTCCGACACGCGGTTGAACGCGTCGAGCAGAGCGTAGTAGTCAGCTTGCGTCATCGGATCGTATTTATGGTCGTGGCACTGGGCGCAGGCCATCGTCAGGCCCAGCCACGTCGTGCTCGTCGTGTCGACCCGGTCGAAAAGATTGTTGAACCGCTGCTCCTCGGCGATCGCGCCCCCCTCGCCGTTCAGAAGATGGTTACGGTTGAAGCCGCTGGCGATCTTCTGATCGAGAGTCGCCTGTTCGGTGGCGGCAGGCGGCAGCAGGTCGCCCGCCAACTGCTCGGTGGAAAACCGGTCGAACGGCATGTCGGCATTGAGGGCCTTCACCACCCAGTCCCGCCAGATCCATTGCCAGGTGTCACCGTCCTGCTGGAAGCCGTTGGAGTCGGCGTAACGGGCGGCATCGAGCCAGGAGAGCGCCATTCGTTCGCCATAGTGCGGGCTGGCGAGCAGGCGGTCGACCAGTTTTTCATAGGCCTGCGGATCGGGGTCGGCGACGAAGGCGTCGACCTCCTCCGGCGTCGGCGGCAGGCCAACCAAGTCGGCATGAAGCCGGCGGATGAGCGTGGCCCGATCGGCCTCGGGCGACGGCTTGAGGCCGGCGGCCTCAAGCTTCGCCAGCACGAATCGATCGATGTCGTTCAGCGCCCAAGCTGCGTGCTTCGGCTCAGACGGCTGCGGCCGCACCGGCGGCATGAACGCCCAGTGAGGCGCATACGCGGCCCCTTCCTTGATCCAGCGGTCGAGGAGTTTCTTCTGATCCTCGGAGAGCCGCCGGTTCGAATTCGGCGGCGGCATGACGACGTCGGCGTCGGTCGAATGGATCCGTTCGAGCACGACACTCGCACCGGGATCACCCGGCACGATCGCACCGGCATGAATCGCCGCCTCGCGGTCATCGAGCCGCAGGTCGGCCTCCCGCTTGTTGCCGTCCTGGCCGTGGCAATAGAAACAGTTCTCGGAGAGGATCGGCCGGATGTCGCGATTGAAGTCGAGCGGCTGCTCGGCCGGTTCAGAAACCGGTTCCGAGGCCACCGCGGCCGAGCAGGCTGCCAGCATCGCCGCCGCAATGCGGACAGGCAAACCGGCACGCAACTGTGTCGAGCAACCCATGGAACTTTTTCCGGAAGGGGTCACCCGCGTCGCCGATCCGCAGACGTGCGTCTGACGGACCGCGGACCTTTTGGTCGATCGGCGGGAAAAAATCAATCCCTGGAAAGATAGCATGCAGAACGGACCGAGGCCAGCGATCGTGCCTCGGTAAAAGGGCGGACCGCTCCTGGAATTTCCTCCGGACGCACGTCCGTGGATGCCATCGGCATCGCCGGCCATAATGCGTTGGTCGGGGATCCCGGGAATCGGAAACCAGCCGCTGCCTCCCCGGCACGATCTGATCGCAGGCTGCGCAGGAACCTGGCATGGCCATCTTCACGTCCCGATCCATCCAATGGCTCGCTCCCCTCTTCGTCGTCGGCTGCACACTGGCCGCCTTTCTCAACTCGCTCGACGGCGAGTTTCTCATGGACGACTTTTGCGAGATCCTCGACAACCCGTTGATGGAGGCGCCCTGGCCTCCCTGGCGGGTGATGCTCGTCGGCCACGAACTGCCTTCCCGTCCGCTCCCCTACCTGACCTTCGCGATCGACCATGCGATCTGGGGGAAGCGGGCCTTCGGCTACCACCTGACGAATCTCGCCATCCACGTCGTGGCCTCGCTGGCACTTTTTTTCCTGGCACGGACGACGTTCGTATCGCCCCGGCTCGGAAATACCTTCGGCCCGGATGCCGATGTGCTCGCAGCACTCATCGCCGCGTTGTGGGCGGCGCACCCCCTGCACACTCAGGCCGTCACCTATATCTACCAGCGAATGGAGTCGATGACGGCGATGCTCTGCCTCGTCTCGCTGGCGGCGTTTGCCGGCGCGGTTGCGCGGCAGTGGAACACGCGCTGGCTGACCGCCAGCGTGGTGGCCTCGGCGGCCGCGATGTTTTCCAAGGAGACCGCCGTCGTGCTGCCGCTGTTGATCGCCAGCTACGACTGGCTGCTCTGCGGCGAGCCGTCGCCCCCGGCGGGCCGCCGTCTCCGCTTCTATACCGCCCTGTGCGCAACCTGGCTCGTGCTCGGCGCACAGATGGTCGCCCAATCCCGTCGCTACGGTCCCACCGGCGTGTTCGCCGGGTCGCCCCTGGCCTACTTTCTCACGCAACCGCGGGTGATCCTCCATTACCTGAGGCTCTCGTTCTGGCCGACCGGCCTCTGCTTCGACCTCGACTGGCCGATTCTCGACACCTGGCCCCAGATCGTGCCGTCGCTCGTGTACTTGCTCGCGCTCGGCGCTACCGTGGTCTACGGACTCGTGCGACGGCGAGCGTGGGCGTGGCCTGGCGTCGCGTTTCTGCTCGCCCTTGCACCGTCATCGAGCTTCCTGCCACTGGGTGCGGTTGCGGAGGAGTATCGGATGTATCTGGCACTGGCGGCCGTTGCAGCCGCCGTGGTGCTGGGCGGCCACACGCTGATCCGCCGGTGGTCGCCACCGGGAGTTGCCCGGGTCGTGCTCCTGCGCGGCGGGGCCGCTTGCGCGCTGGCCGCGGTGCTGGTCCTCGTCATCCTCACGCAGGAACGCAACCGCATCTACACGATGCCCGGCGGGGTCTGGCTCGACGTGATCGAGAAGGGCCGGACCGGCACAAGGCCCTATTGGAACCTCGCTCTGGCCTGCGACTCGCTGGAAGGGTTCGACGCAGCGATGCAATACGCGGATGTCGTTTTTGAAATGAATCACGACCTCGATGTCTACGAGCACCTCGCCAAACGCCGCCTCGGACGCGGAGACGCTCGCACCGCGGAACGCTACCTGCGGCATGCCGTGGAAACACAGTCCGACGAGATCGCCAAGGGCGAGTTGGTACCGGTGCGAACCGCGGCATACCTCGTGCTGATCCTCCACATGCAGGGCAAGACAGCCGAGGCCGAATCCCTGACAGCCGAACACTTTGAACACGTGCGGTCCACGCTGGGGGACGACCATCCGTGGACAAGGGAGCTCATGGCAATCCGCGCCGGCACGGCTGCGGATGGAGATGGTGCCACGAGTGATCGCTGACGCCGGTGCCCACAGCCCGCTCACGGCAGCAGGTTGTATCTCACAATGCACCGCAGCGCCGAAAAGCCGTCCCGCCAGCCGATCTTCTTCCCTTCGGCGTAGGTCCGGCCGGAATAGCTCACCGCCACCTCGTAGATGCGGCATCCCAGGCGGGCCACCTTCGCCGTGATCTCCGGTTCGAATCCGAACCGGTTCTCGACGAGCGTGATCCGCCGCAGCACGTCGGTCCGAAACGCCTTGTAACAGCACTCCATGTCGGAAAGGTTCACGTTGGAGAGCATGTTGCTCAAGGTCGTGAGCAGCCAGTTGCCAACCGAATGCCAGTAGTAGAGTACGCGGTGTGTCTGACCGAGGAACCGCGTGCCAAACACGACGTCGGCCCTGCCATCGAGCAGGGGCGCGAGAAGTTGGGGATACTCCGCCGGGTCATACTCGAGGTCGGCATCCTGCACGAGCACGATGTCTCCGGTGGCGGCGCCGAAGCCTGTTCTCAGCGCGGCGCCTTTGCCAGCGTTTCGTTCGTGCAGGCAGAGCGAGACCATTGGCTGCGATGCGGCATACTCGCCAAGCCATTCCCGCGTGCCGTCGGTCGAGCAATCGTCCACGACGACGACTTCTCTCGTCAGCCCCTCGGGCAACCGCGCGGCCATGACGCGATCGAACAGCTGCGGGATCAGCGTCCGTTCGTTGTAGACGGGGATGACGATGCTCAGCTTCACGGCAACTCGCCCTGGTCCTCGACCGCCCAGAGGTTTTTCTGCGAGGCCACGAAGAGCGTCTTGTTGGCCGCGCACGGGATCGACCACACCGGCGTGCCCAGCTTGATGTCCGCCAGCACCTTCTTCTCGAGCCCGGCCGCCAGCACGATGAGCGACTTCCGCGTGCCGATCCAGACCTTGCCGTCGGCCACGAGCGTGCTCGACCAGATCTCCTCGCGGGTGTCGTGCACCCAGTGCAACCGGCCGGTGGCCGCGTCGAGGCAGTGCACCTTGCCGGCATACTCCGCCGCATAGACAAGCCCGTCGACGACGGCCACCGTCGAGAGCGCCCGCCCGATGCCGGTGTATTGCCAGACCCGGCCGCTCTTCGTGATGTCGCCCAGCCCGTCGATCGCGATGCACGAGAGCGCGCCGCGGCCCGGACCATGCACCGGATCCTGGCCGATCCCGACATAGACCCGGCTGCCCACGACCACCGGTGATCCAATCACCTCGTTGGGGCTGACGAGCATGCCGTCGGCGTCGAGCGTCCGCGGACCGCCGCGAACCAGCGCCCAGTAGTCGATCTTCTCGCCGCCCCGCTGGCGGTATCCCGGCGGATTGCAGTCGAACGACCAGGTCTCCCGAAGCATTGCCGGCTTCTCACCGGCCGCCACCTTGGCCGGCAGCGGCTCGAAGCCATGACAGAGTCCGTCGCCACCGCCGAAAACGACCTGCTTGCGACCCTTCACGTCAGCCAGCGTGGGCGACGACCATTGCCCATGGAACACATTCGCACTGATGCTGCCGTCATCGCGGGCGAGCAGTTTGCCCGACCGCTTGTCGAGCACGATGAGCGACGCCGCCGTCGGCAGCACCACCTTGCCGTCGTAGACGCCGTTGGCCGTGCAGACATAGAGATGGTCACCCACCACGAGCACGGAGCAGTTGGCGGCGTCGTGCGGAAACACCGGCAAGTCACGGATCATGTCGAATCGCCAGAGGATATCGGCGTCGCGATCGCCCGGCTCGACCGGCGCCGCTCCCTCGGGCACCGAGAAACTCGCCTCGGCAGTGAACTCACCGTCGTTGCCGTTGGCCATGCCATCCACATCGAGGCAGACCACCTCGCAGCGGTTGGTGACAATGTAGACGCAGTCGCCGTCCACGGTCGCCGTGGAGCAGACGCCGAGATTCATGTCGTCGAAATCCTCGCTCACCTTCGAGCGGTCGATCTCCAGCCGCGGCACCACCAGCCTCCAGATCAGGCTGCCGGTCTTCTCGTCGAGGCACATCAGCACACCACCGCGGGTCGGAGCGAACCGCTCGTCGTCGAGATCCTCGTCGTTGGTGCCGATGTAAACGCGGCCATCGGCCACCACGGGACAGGAATAGTTTTCGCTGCCGAGGCGGACCATCCAGCGGACGTTCTTCGTCGTGGCGGGATCGAATCCGAGCCGGTCGCGTTTCTTCCTCCCGGGATGGAACGACGCCGGCAAATCCGCCTCGCGGGAGACGAGGTTGCGGTACTGCCCGCCCCCCCACTGCGGCCAATCTGCGGCGGTGGCGGGCGCGAGTGGCGCGGCCGACACCACGGCCGCCGCAAGAAGAGCCCGGATTCGGACGATGGACATGAAGGATTCCCCGGTGTCAGGTCAATTATTGTGGATGCACTTGCTCTCCGGGTCCAGACAGACACCGCCAACACGCATGACTCCCGAAAAACAAACTCTTCCGGACAGTTCACCCGCCGGCGGCCCGGCCACGGCCGACGCCGCTCAGGTGGCGGCGCCGGCTGCCTTCGCGCGGGCCGCCGACATCGCGATCGTGGGGTGCGGGGCCGCCGGGCTGTTCGCGGCGGCCTGGGCGGGACGCACGGCCCGGGACCGTGGCCGGATGCTGTCGATCGTGGCCGCGGACGGTGCCCGCAAACTGGGCGCAAAGATCCTCGTGGCCGGTGGCGGCCGCTGCAACGTGACTCACTGGAGGGTGGCCGACACCGATTTCGCCGGCAGCACGCCGCCGGCAATCCGCAAGGTGCTCGCGCGGTTCACGGTGGACGACACGGTGGCCTTCTTCAAGGCGGCCGGTGTGGAACTCAAACGTGAAGACACGGGCAAGCTCTTCCCCGTCACCGACTCGGCGAGGACCGTGCTCGACGCGCTGGTCCGCGAGGCGACCCGTGGCGGTGCGGTGCTCGTGCATCCCGCGCGGGTGGAATCGATCGCCCGCGACGCCGACGGCTTTCTCATCGCAACATCCGCCGGGCCGCTCCGCGCAGCCCGCGTGATCCTCTGCACAGGCGGTAAATCGCTGCCCAAATCAGGGTCCGACGGAGCCGGCCATGCGTTGGCCACGTCGCTTGGGCATTCGCTCACGTCGCCGATCGTGCCGGCACTCGCTCCACTCCTGTTACCGGCCGGCCAATGGATCACGGAGCTGTCGGGGCTCACGCTGCCCACCGAACTCATCCTCTCCTCGGCCACAGGCAAGCGGCTCACGGCGTGCGCCGGCAGCACGCTCTGCACCCACTTCGGCCTTTCCGGCCCCGCGGTGCTCGACATCAGCCGCCACTGGCTCGTCGCCCGGCACGAGGCCGTAGCCGCGGGCACGCCGCCGGTGAAGCTCTCGATCAACTGGCTGCCCGGCATGCCCGCCGATGACGTCGAGACGATGATGCTCGACGCACGGGGCCGCGGCACGCTCCCGCTCCTGCGAGAACATCTCCCCGACCGGCTCGTGCGGCGGCTCTGCGAACTCGCCGGCGCCCCGGCCACCGGCGACCTGCCCCGCGAGGCGAGGAAGCGGCTGGTGAGCCTGCTCACCAGCACACCTCTGGAGGTCACAGGGGATCGCGGCTTTACATTCGCAGAAGCCACGGCCGGCGGCGTGCCGCTCGCGGAGGTCCGTCTCGACACCATGGAGAGCCGGATCTGTCCGGGACTCCATTTCGCGGGAGAGGTGCTCGATGTCGACGGCCGCATCGGCGGCTTCAACTTCCAGTGGGCCTGGGCCAGTGGCTTTCTCGCGGGAAAGGCGGCGGCGGATTGAGGCACACCGTGGCCGCACGTTTCAACTGGCAGAGGCGTCGCCGCCGGCCACCGCAGGCCTACCGGGCGAATCCTACGAAGAAGCTGAACAGCTGCTTGGTGTCGTAGGGGGCGTAGACGACCGGGAAGGCGAAGTCGAGCGCGATCGGCGCCGGCCCCATCGCCGGCAGCGTGATCCGCATGCCGAAACCGGGGGCCACCCGCATGTTGCTGATCGACACGTTCGATTCGACGGTGCCAAAGTCGGTGAAGATGACGCCGCGGAGCGCGTCGCTGGCGGTGATCGGGAACATGTACTCGACGGTGTTGAGCCACTGGAACGGACCGCCGATGATGGCGGCATTCTGATTCGCGTTGACAGGCGAGGCGCCCGTAACCGTCTGCCGCGGGCTGGCCCCACGGAAGGTGAAGCCGCGGATGGTGTTGTAGCCGCCCGCGAAGAAGTTGTCGTAAGCGGGCGTGTCGGGCCCCGACATGCCCAGCACGGAGCCGATCGAGAGCACGTGCCGCCCCGAGCCGTCGGGCCGCTCGTTGAGCAGAAAGTATTGCCTGCCCTCGAGGATGCCACGCGGATAGACGAAGGTGCCGATCACCTGTTCGAACTCGAACGTCGCCAGATGGCCCTGCGTCGGCAGGAACGGACTGTCGCGAGTGTCGTGGACGAGCCCACCGCTGAAGCCGTAGACGGAGTTCGTGCCGAGCATGTTCTGGATGGCCGGCGTGAGGAGCCGCGGGTTGTACACGTCGACGCTCTCGCCGCGGAACGCGGTGTTTACCGACAGGTCGGGGGCGAACTTGAACTGGTAGCCCAGGCCCACGCGGCCGCCCACGCGACCTTCCGCCCAGTCGTAGAAATACCGGGTGTAGTAGGAGGCGCTGGTGGACAGGCCGATCCGGGTGTCGAAGAGATACGGCTCCTGGAACGTGGCCGTGTAACGTTGCAACTGCGTGCCTGGGGCGGCCTCGAGACGGAAACGCTGGCCGGCCCCGCGAAAGGCCGTGCCGTTGCGGATGTCGTCCCAACTCCTCGGCAGGCGGGTGATGTCGAAGTTTTGTTCGTCGATGACGATGTTGCCAACGAGCCCAGCATTGGAATTGACGCCCGCACCGATCATGAGTCGGCCGGTCTGCGTTTCCTCGGCATCTACGTCGACGACGACGTAAGGCTCCTGGCCCGGAAACACCTGCACGGGCTCCGCGGCAAAGTTGGGCACCATGCCCGGCTGGGCCATGCCCGGCGGCATCAGGCCCGGTTGCATCATGCCCGGCTGGGCCATGCCCGGCTGGGCCATGCCCGGCTGCATCATCCCAGGTTGCATCATGCCCGGCTGGGCCATGCCCGGCTGAAATTGCACCGTCTGCATCATGGCAGGCTGTCCGGCCGGTGGCCCCATCATCGGCGATGTGGTCGGGGCGACAGCCGGCGCGAATGCCGGCTGCATCATGCCCGGCTGGACCTGCTGGGCGGGCGACGCCGGAAACGCCGGCGCGGCCGGTGCCTGGGCGACGTAGACGGGAGCCCCCGGGGCGGCCGCCACGTTTGGCGCCATCGGCACACCGCCCCAAGCCTGGGGAGCCTGTTGCATCACGGGCTGCGGGCTCTGGCCCCGCCACACCGGCGTTGAGGCGACCGCTTCCTCCTGATTCCATTCGCCTTCGAGCACGAGATCGAGTACCGCGTCGGCCTCGTCATCGGCATCGGGGCTCTGTCCGCGGAAACCTGGTCGCTTGGGATCCCGCGCGATCTGCTTGCCTTCCCCTTCAGGCTTGCTGAACACGATCCGCGGCCCCTCGCCCTTGGCCCGATCGGCAGAAAACAGACTGCTCGAAGTGAGCCGCCGCTCGTCGTCACGCAGCTTGCGAATGTCGAGAATGTCGCCGGGCTGGAGCGAGAGCCGGTTGAGCACCGTGCTGTGGCGGGTGTGCGGATGCTCGCCGCGGATGCGGACGTTGATCTTGCCCACGCGGTACCGCTGTCCCTCCTCGATGTTGTAGACGAGGTCCAGCTGGCCGGGTTCTTCCAGAAACCGCGGATCGGCCCGGATGTCGGCGAAGACAAAACCACGGCCGCCGTAGATATCGCGGATCATGCCGAGGTCCGCATCCATCTTCGACTGGTTGAACGGCTGGCCGCTGGTGAGCTTGAGCTCCCGCGAAATGAACTCGCTCTTGAACTTGCTGTTGCCGACGAACGACACGTTGCGAATGTTGTAACGCGGCCCCTCGTTGATCACGAACGTGAGCATCGTCCACTCACGCTTGCCCCCGTTCACCACCTGCAACTCGCGGCCCACCTTGGCCTGGAAGAAGCCAAGGCTGCGGTAGTAGGCGGTGAGCGTCTCGACGTCGGCGTCGATCTTGGTGCGGTCGAGGTCGCCGCCGATCAGCCACATGATGCCGGGCTTCGACTTGATCTGCGTGAGCAGGCGGGCGTCGGTCGCGATGGTGTTGCCGACGAAGCCTGTCCACAGCGCCTTGCGGCTCCCCCCTTCGTCGATCAGAAAGACCGCACCCTTGTCGCCCGGCTTGCTGCCCTCGATCGTGGTCACCTTCGCGGCTTCGTAGCCCTTCTCGTGGTAATACGACTCGATACGTCGCCGGGCCTCCTCGACCACGTAGGCATCCATCGAGTCGCCGACTTCGATTTCCGCCTTCTTGCGGATGGTGCGGCTCGGGACGCGCTGGTTGCCGACGTATTTGACGTACCGGAGCATCGGCCGCTCCACCACCTGGAAGATCACGACCACGCCCTCCTTGACGCGGACGTACTTCGGGTGGATGTCGACGAACTTGCGGCAGCGATGGAGCGTGCGAACATCCTCCTCGATCGCCTGGGCGTCGAAGATCTGGCCGGCACGGGTGACGAGCTTGGGCAGCTTCGAAACGTCGGTGGCATGGTTGCCTTCGATCCGCACCTCGACGATCCGGTTGGCCTCGTCGACCGCGCCGGCGGCCGGCGTTGCGGTTGGCGGCAGGGGAATGACGCCGCCGGGCGACTGGGGCACCTGGCCATGGGCCACCGCCATCCAGAGCCCCGCCAACACCATCCATGCCGACAGCCGCACCAACGGCAGCGGGAAGCCGACGGAGACGGGCCGGCCGGCAGACGATGCCAACAGATCTAGCCTTCGACTGGAAAACACGGCGTTGCGAAGCATGCGCGGGAGCATCAATGGTGCCGATGAGGGGAAGGGCGGCAGCGGGCCGGGGAGGAATACCGGAGCCACGGACTGCGTCACAAGGCGAAAAGTGTCCGGATGTTTGGTCCCGCTTCGTTCCGGTCTGCCTCTCCTGCGGCTCTTGCCTCATGGATTTCCCATGGTTCGCCCTTCCTACCCAAAGGCCGATGCTTGACTGGGCCGGGCAAACTCCGGTATTTTTCAATGTTTCCTGCCCTTTTTCCGCGTTTCTCCCGCGAGCGCGGCTCGCCGGGTGCATGGCATTCACCGACGTCGGCCCGCTGCCCATGCCGCCCATGGTTATTGATCTGCGCCGCACTGAAGACGCCCGCGATGTGGTGCATCGGGCCGTTCAGGCATTGGCCGAAGGGAGGGCGGTCGCCTTTCCCACGGAAACCGACTATGTCATCGCCGCCAGTGCCCGGCACGAGGCGGCTGTCGAACGACTCCTCGCTCTGGCGCCGGAGCGGCCGGCGGAACCGCGGCTGACCCTGGCGCTCAAAAGCGCCGACGAGGCCCTGGACTGGGCTCCACGGCTGAGCCCGTTGGGCCAGCGACTCACCCGGCGGTGCTGGCCCGGACCGGTGACGATCATCGTGGCCGACGATCATGCCGACAGCCTCGTGCATCGGCTGCCCGCCAGGGTACGGCAAGCGATCGTCGGGGCCGGCCGACTGCGGCTGCGGGTGCCCGGCCACCCGATGCTCGCAGACTGCATGCGGATGCTGGCAGGCCCGGTCGTGCTGGTGGAGCCCGTAGGAGCGGCCGGCTTGCCGCCGGTCACCGCGGCGGAGGTCGTCGAGCGGTGCGAGGCCGCCGAGGCGGCGGTGAGCTTGGTGCTCGACGACGGCCGCTCCCGGTATGCACAACCGGCCTCGACGGTCGAGGTGGCTGAATCCGGCTTCCGAATCGTGCATCCCGGCATCGTTTCGGAGGAGACGCTGCGACGACTTTCCAGTCTGATGGTGCTCTTTGTCTGCACGGGCAACACCTGCCGCAGCCCGATGGCCGAGACGCTCTTCCGGGAACTGGTGGCGGAGCGGTTGGGATGCCGACCCGACGAGATCGAACGGCACGGCCTGGTGGTGGCCAGCGCCGGGATCGCAGCCTGGGGGGGAGGCAAGGCGAGCACCGGCGCCCTGGAGGCGATGCGGGAGCGGGGGGCCGATCTTTCCGGCCACGAAAGCCAGCCGCTCACCGAAAACCTCGCCCGGCAGGCCGACGTGATCTGGACCATGACGGCCTCCCACCGGGCAAATATTCTCGCCCAATTTCCCGAGGCAGGCGGCCGCGTGGCGATGCTTTCCCCCGACCGCCACGACGTGATCGACCCCATTGGCGGCACGCTGGCAACCTACCGGAAATGTGCCGAGCAAATCCGCGAGCATTTGGTCAGCAGACTGGATACACTCTGGTCGCAGCTTTTCGGCGGCATGTGAGCCGCGAGCCGGGCAGGCCATGCAGACCACGCAGACGATGCTGGTGTTGATCATGGCATTGGTGTTGATCAGGGACTGATTTTGTCAGGGAGCTTTTCATGCGGATTTCCATCGGCAGCGACCATCGCGGTGTGGCGGCGAAGATACGGCTCATGGGGCTTCTCGAGCGCATGGGCAACGAGGTCGTCGACTGCGGTTGCAACAGCGACGAGGCCGTCGACTATCCCGACATCGCCGCGGATGTCGCGAGGCGGGTGAGCGATGGCAGGGCCGACCGTGGCATCCTCCTGTGCTGCACCGGCGTGGGCATGGCGATCGCGGCCAACAAGGTGCCGGGGGTCCGCGCGGCAACCTGCCACGACGAAGTCACGGCCGAAATGAGCCGTCGCCACAATGATCTCAACGTGCTCTGCCTGTCGGCGGAGATGATCGGCCCCGAGGTGCAGGACAAGCTGATCCGGACCTGGCTGGAGACGCCGTTCGAGGGAGGCCGCCATGCCCGGCGGGTCGCGAAGATCGCGGCCCTGGATTGCGGCGGCGAAAAAACGGACAAGACGTCCTGACCGGCCAAGGCATCCGTTGCAGACCCGGAGTCCCCAGGCTTCCCGCGGGGGCTTCGTGCGGACCGCTGCGCCACCGTGCCCAAAAACCGTATCGAGCGATGGCATGGCAGGATGCCCTATTTCGCGGAACTGCAAAAGGTAGTGGCGTCGTAGCGGTCGTAGCGTCCCCCGGCCCAAAAAACGGCCAAAAAACCGGTGGCGATTTGTTGAACCGGCCAGAGGCGTTGGTATCGTCGGTGGCTGGAACGGGTCAGAGCCGGCGTGTGCCGGTGGCCCGCCCCGCGGCCCTCCAGGGAATTCGCACGGCATGCCTCTCGCTCACCACCCCGAACCGGAAGAAGTCGACTGCCTGCTCCGCAACTGCGAACTGCGCAACGAAATCGAGCCGTACATGGACGAGTCGATCTGGGAGATCGACTTCCGCGCGCTGCCCACCGCCGTCGAAAACCGGTTTCTGGAATCGATGCTCGCCTGGGAACGGGCGCCGCTGGTCCCGATCGCCCGCTGGTTCGAGCCGGTGCTGGCCCTGCAACCGGCCTGCACGCTCGACGACGAGCAGGTGCGAGAACGCCTCTGGGAGACGATCGAGAAGCTCTACTCCCAGCGGGTGGTGCTCGATTTCACCGATCATCTCCCCGATCGCGAACTCTACGCCCTCATCCGCCGCGACATCCTGCCGGCGACGGTGAAACGGGTCGACCTGCCCGACAACTATTTCCACTGGGATTGCAGTACCACCGACGCCGAAGACGCGTCGATCTGGCTGACGTATTACGCCAGCGACGAGGAGCGGGAGCAGTGGAGCCTCGAAGAGGGGCGAGATCCGCCTCCCCGCGCGGTCCCGGCCTACCCGCGGGCGTTGCCCACCGCGCCGGTCTGACCGGCTTTCCATCGGCCGCTTTCCGCTGGCTTTCCGTCGGCTTTCCGTTGGGCTGCCTCGAGCCATATGCTTCTGCGAACGTTCACATCCCTGCGGAGAAGCATCATGAACGCGAGACACACATGGTTGACATGCCTGGGCTCATGGCTCGGCGCTCTGGGAATCCTCCTGCCGGCCGCACGTGGGGCCGACGAGGAGGCCATTCGCGCAGCTATAGGCCGGGCTTCCGCCTACCTGATCGAACAGGGACAGGCTGCTGACGGCAGTTTCTCGGCGCAGGCCGGTCCGGCCATCACGGCGTTGGCGGTGACGGCGCTGGTAAAGACCGGCACGCCCGCCGACGCGCCCGCCGTACAGAAGGGCATCGACTCCCTGTTGCGGTTCAAACAAGCCACGGGCGGCATCCACCCCCCCGACTCGCACGTGGCCAACTACGAGACCTCGATCGCGATGGTGGCGCTGGCCGCCTGCAACCGGGACGGTCGCTACACCGAGCAGATCAAGGCGGCGGAGACGTTCGTGAAGGGTTTGCAGTGGGACGATGATGAGGGGAAGGGGAAGGATGACCCGGCCTACGGCGGCGCGGGATACGGCCGCAAGAACCGGCCCGATCTCTCCAACACGTCGTTTCTGATCGAAGCCCTGCGGAGCGTGGGCACGGGAGCCGACGATGCGGCCATCCAGCGGGCGCTGGTGTTCGTGTCGCGGACCCAGAATCTCGAAGGCCCGCACAACACGCTCTCGTTTCCCGCCAAGAATCCCGACGGCGGTTTCTACTACACGCCGGCGGCAGGGGGCGAGAGTTTCGCCGGCACGACTCCCGAGGGCGGCTTGCGGAGCTACGGCTCCATGACCTACGCCGGGCTCAAGAGCATGATCTTCGCCGGTCTCACCAAGGACGATCCCCGCGTGAAAGCGGCGGTGGAATGGCTGGCGAAGCACTACACGTTCGCCGAGAACCCGGGCATGGGCGATGCCGGCCTCTATTACTATCTGCAGACGGCGGCCAAAGCGCTCGACAGTCTGGGCGAGGAGACGTTCGCCGACGCCGCCGGCGTGAAGCACTCCTGGCGGAGCGAACTGGCCGAGGCGATCCTCGCCAAGCAGCAGCCCAACGGCTCGTGGGTAAACGCGAATGCACGATGGATGGAGGGCGATCCCAACCTCGTCACCAGCTACGCACTGCTCGCCCTCGCCTCCTGCCTGCCAAAGCCGCCGGCCACGCGGTAGGGCGACGTCAGGAATCGTGCCGTCCGCCGGTCCACATACAAGCCCTGAGCATGAGCGACGGGATCTCCCCGTCGCGTGAAGCATGTCCCCCGGCTTCATCCCCCCGGCTTACGCCGGGGGCTTTTATGGAGAGGCACGCCCGGTCATCCACGGTTGCCCCACGTCCCAATAAAAGCCCAGAGCGGAAGCGACGGGACGAGCGTTCCCTAGGTCGCCGAGCCCGGTCACCGAGGCATCGACCTGGAGGCAGCCGCTGCCGAAGTGCTAGCAGCGGCTGGCCGCGATCCGTCGCAACTCGGCCTCCGCCTGTGGGAAGTCACCGACGATCCGCCGGAAATCATCGGCGTCGAGCACGAGGAGATCGCAGGGCGAGACTGCCCGAACCGTGGCGCTCCGCGGCTGGTTCAACAACAGCGCCATCTCGCCGAAGCATTCCCCTTCCTTGACGACTCCCAGCCGTTCACCGCCCGGCCCCACCGCCTCCAGTTCTCCGCGGCAGACGACGTAGAGATCGGACCTCTGTTCCCCGCGTTCAACGATCGTCGCGCCGGCCTCGACCGCGAGCGGTCGGAACGCCAGCGTGAGCGTGTTGAGGAGCACGGCGGGCGCGTCGACGAAGAACTGGCTGCGGGAGAGCACTTCGCGGCTCAGGCATTCGTGCCACCGGCGGCCGTCCCGCTCGAGCAGGGCGTTGGCGGATCGCGGTCCCCACGTGCCCGCTTGGTAGTTGGGAAAGTCGGTGGCCCGCGTTTCGTTCCAGACGTCCAGCACGGGCTGCATGATCCGCCAGGATGCCTCCACGAAGTCGGTCCGCGAGAACAGCGTCGGATCGCCGTTGAGCGCGCTGTACAGCAGCACTTCATAGCCCGTGCCCCGGGACGCCTCGAACGTTTCGGCGTAGTCGAACCGCATCCCGGCACGCTGGAGTTGAAACGCCGGGCCCGGCCGCTTGGCCAGCATGCGGATCTCGACGCCCTGGTGGGGCTGGATGTGAAAGATCAGCAGATTCGCCGCGGCCTCACCCTTGAATTGCACGACGATCTCGGTGCCACGCTTCCAGAGCGACTTTCCGCTCCGCAGATAGACCGGCGTGCCGGCCCAGCGGTCGTTGTCGAGATGGAGCTTGATGGCCGCAAAGGTCGGCGTGTTCGACTGCGGGTCGACGTTGGGCTCCTCCCGGTAGCCGACCGCCGGCGTGCCATCCGCCTTCACGCCCCGGCCATACTGGCCGCGGACACAGTCGCGGGCGACATCCCCGGGACCAAACAGCCGCACGGACTGGAGCAGCCGGGACTTCGCATCCCGGACGATGTCAGGGTCGAGCGATTCCGGTGGCTCCATGCAGACATAGGCCAGCATCTGCAGCAGGTGGTTCTGCAGCATGTCACGGACGACGCCCGTCTTGTCGTAATACTCGCCGCGGGTCTCCACGCCGACGGTCTCGGTGGCCGTGATCTGGATGTGGTCGATGTGCGCGGCGTTCCAGAGCGGCGCGAAGATGCCGTTGGCCAGCCGGAACGCCAGCAGGTTCTGCACCGTTTCCTTGCCCAGGTAGTGATCGATGCGATAGATCTCGTCCTCGCTCCAGAGGGAGAGCAGCGACTGGTTCAGGCTGTGGGCCGAGGCGAGATCCTTGCCGAACGGCTTTTCGACGATGATCCGCTTTTCCCCCGGCAGCCGCGTAAAGCCGGCAGCAGCGAGCTGCTGATTGACCACCGCGAAGAACTCGGGCGAAATCGCCAGATAGAGCAGCGTATTGCTGGCGGCGGCGGTGCCCCTGCCGACCTCCTCCACCAGGGCCCGCAGCCGGCCGTAAGCGGCTGCGTCATCGAATTCACCCGCGGTGTAGTGCAGCTTCGACTCGAGCCACTGCCAGCGTTCGGCATCGAAGGACCGCCGTGTGTTGAACTTGTTGATTTCCTGCCGCTGCTGCTCCCGAAATGCGGCCGTGGTCATCTCCCGGCGGGCCATGCCCACGATGGCGAACTCCTCGGGCAAGAGTCCATCGCAGGCGAGGTTGTAGAGCGCCGGCATGAGCAGCCGCTTCGTCAGGTCACCCGATGCGCCCAGGATGACGAGCACTCCCGGGGCCGCGACTGCCGGTGTCGCGCTACCCATGTCGATGGTGCCGCTTGGGTGTTGCTGCATGATCTCGCTCCGGGAAGTGACGGCCTCGTGAACCTGACCGGCCACGATCATGGCGGAGCGTTCCGACTCGTTCAATCCTTCAGGTCGAACAGCCGCTTCAGGGCGTCGAGCAGGCCGTGCGGTGGGCCCGCGTGGCTCTCGCTCCGCAACGACGCCAGCGGTGGATGGAGCAGCTTGGCGGCATAGCGGTCGAAGGCCTGCCGGATCTCGGCCCGGGCGGCTTCATCGAGCGCCGGCAGCCGGCGGAACAGCCGGTCGAGCTCGGCCTCGCCGGTCTCGCTCCAGCCCGCGCGGAGCCGCTCGATCACGGGCGCTGTCGAGCGGTGGTGCAGGTCGCCCATGAACCGCTGCGTTTCCTCGTCGATGATCGAGAGCGCCGCCGGCATCTCCCGCTGCCGGCTTTTCCGGTTGGCATCGCAGGCCGCGGCGAGATCGTCGACCGAGTAGAGCCACACGCCCGGCCGCTCGCCAATCCGCGGATCGAAGTCCCGCGGCACGGCGAGGTCGAGCACGACCAGTGGCCGACCTCCGCGCCGCGATTCCGCGGCGGTGAACAGTTCCGGCGACACGACCGGCTCCGTCGCCCCCGTCGTGCTCACCACGAGGTCGGCCGCGGAGAGTTCGGCCGAGAGTTCCTCGAACCGGCCGGCCCGTGCACCGAGCCGGGCCGCCAGTTCGCCGGCCCGCCCGGGAGTGCGGTTGACGATGACGACATCGCGGGCGCCGGCCTGACGGAGATACCGGAGCGTCTCCGCCGCCATCTTGCCGGCGCCGATGAGCAGCACCCGTTTGTCGTCGAACCGTTCGAAGACGCCGCTGGCGAAGTCGGCGACGGCCACGCTCGGAATCGAGAGCCGCTCGCGGCCGATGGCGGTCTCGGTGGCAACCCGCTTCGCTGTCCGCAGGGCAGCCTGGAACATCTCGCCGGTGAGCGGCCCGGAGGTACGGCTTTCCTGGGCAAGCGCCCACGCCTGCTTCACCTGGGCCACGATCTGCGGTTCGCCCAGCACCATGCTGTCGAGACCGGCCGCCACGCTGAAGAGGTGTCGGACCACGGCCTCGTCACGGTCGCCGGCGAGCACGGGTGTGAGCAGGCTGGCCTCGATGCCGCGGCATTCAGCGAGGAACGACACCAACTGGTCGGGGGGCGGTGGCGGCACGTCCGCCTGCTCGCCGGCGGCATAGAACTCCACCCGGTTGCACGTGGAGAGCAGCACGCCCTCCCGGCCCGGAAACCGTTCGCGAAACCGGCTGAGCGCCTCGGCCGCCTGTTCGGCGGAGAAGGCCAGCCGCTCCCGCAGCGCCAAGGGCACGGTGCGATGGGTTCCTCCCACGAAGGCCAGCGTCATGGCGTGGCCTCCACGGCGGCAGGCGAGACGACAGGCTGCACCGGCGGCGCACCATGCCGCGTCTTTCCGAAGATCCCCAAGAGGATCGATACCGTGAGCACGCCAAAGCTGACCAGCGACAGCCAGGAGGCGGTTCTCGGGCCGTCGGCGCGGCGGCTCGTCAATCGCGTCACCACGGCCGCGGTCACCAGCCACGCCACGACAGCCGCCATCCGCAGCACGACGGGATCGGTCCAGGGCACCGTCTCCAGCAGACCACGCTGCCGGTTAACGGCGTTGAGCACGATGCCTGAGAGGAAGCCGGCGGCCGCCGTCCAGGCGGCGATCGCGAGGGTGCGGGCGGTGGTGTGGGCGAGGCGTTCCAGGCTCGGCAGACGGAAACTGCGAAGCGGCGGCTGCTTGCGGGCCAGTCTGCCTGCCTGAATCAGCCACAAGGCTCCTGCCAGGGCGCCGATGGCCACGGCCACGCTCGCCGCCAGATTGAAGCAGCCGTGGATCGCGCCCCAGATCTGCGTGGCGGGACTCTGCGGAAACGGGGCGCGGCTGGAGACCTGCGCGGCGCCGATGAGCCCGAGCACGACCGGCAGCATGAACAGCCCCACGGGGGTGCGCGGGTTGGCGATGGTGAGCCAGAGGTAGCCGCCGGCCAGCACCCAGGCCGCCAGCAGATACCAGTCGAAGGCGCTGGACAGGGGCACCGCCGGCTCATGGGCTGCCCGCCAGGCGAGAAACAGCGTGTGGGCCAGCAGCCCGGCCACGGCGAAGGCGATCATGGCCGCCCCCCGTACACCCGAACGGAAGAGCAGCCGCGAGGCCTCGCAGGCCAGCGCCACCGCGTAGCTCGCCGCGAAGCAGACGACAGAAATGCCCGACACGAATTCGATCATGCTGATCCCTGCGGTGAATTCCCGATTATTGTAGTCTGCGGATCGCCTTCTGCCCGTTCGACCAGTTGGTTCCGCTGCCAATGTCTCACCCAACCCCACCCCGGCCCGTTCACCCCGTGCTGGTTTCGGCCACCGACGGCGGCCTGTCACCCGCCGAACGCCGCAGGCAGGCCCTCCTCATGCGGGCCTGCCGCCGCGAGCCGGTGGAGCGCACCCCCGTGTGGCTGATGCGGCAGGCGGGCCGCTACCTGCCCGAATACCGCCGGGTGCGTGAGCAGGTGGACTTCATGGGGCTGGTGAAGAATCCGCGGCTGGCGGCGGAGGTGATGATCGCCACGGTCGACCGGCTCGGCGTCGATGCGGCGATCATCTTCAGCGATCTCCTGCCGATCCTCGAGCCGATGGGCATGGATCTGGAGTTTGCGGCGGGGGAGGGCCCCGTGATCCACAATCCGCTCCGCGAACCGACCGACGTGCAACGGCTCCGTGAGCTGGAGGATCTCGACCAGCTCGGCTACGTGATGGACGTCGTGCGGGCCACCCGCGCGGGGCTCGATGACTCCATTCCGGTGATCGGCTTCGCCGGCGCGCCCTTCACGCTGGCCGGCTACTGCATCGAGGGAGGCACGAGCAAGGCCTGGCTCCACACCAAGTCGCTGATGTACCGCCACGAGGCGGCCTGGCACGACCTGATGGGCAGGATCGCCCGCGCCGTGAGCCGCTATCTCGTGGCACAGCTCGACGCCGGCGCCCAGCTGGTGCAGCTCTTCGACAGCTGGGTCGGCTGCCTATCCCCGGAGGATTACCGCCGCTACGTACTGCCTCACAGCCGCTTGGCGCTCGCCGAGGCGGCGAAGCGGGCGCCGGTGATCCACTTTGCCACCGGCAATCCCGCACTCCTCCCGCTCCTGGCCGAGGCGGGGGGCTCCGTGATCGGCATCGACTGGCGGATCGAACTGGCCGACGCCTGGCGGTTGGTTGGCGAGACCCGCGCGGTGCAGGGCAACCTTGACCCCGTGGTGCTCTTGGCCGACCGCGACACCGTCCGCCGGCAGACGCAGCATGTGCTGGCGCAGGCTGCCGGACGCCCCGGCCATATCTTCAACCTCGGGCACGGCATCCTCCCCCAGACACCGGTGGAAAACGTGCTGGAGCTCGTCGCGACGGTGAAGGGCAGTTAGGCGCGCGAAACACGACTTCCAGCGGTCGGCAGAGTCGCCCCTCGCCAGGGCCGACCCCGGTGGGGTACAACAGCGTGTTGCGCGCAAAACGGCCCCATCGCCGATCAGTCGTGCGCAACCGCCCCTTCACCTGGTGCTTGCTGCATGACGAGTCTGGAAAAACGGCTATTCAATCTGTTCGAACCCGCCGATGTCACGAAGGCACGGTCGCTCACGCTGCAGCGGGTCTGGTGCCCGCGGGTCGGACAGGTGCATGCGAGCATCGCCGGCGACGACGGCGAGACGCACGAGGTGCGGCTGGAACTTTCGGCGCGTCGCAAGGGGGGCATGTCGCTGGAAAGCCACTCCACGAGCCCCGCGGGACGGACCGGC
Source organism: Pirellulales bacterium (assembly GCA_044236455.1). Taxonomy (GTDB): domain Bacteria; phylum Planctomycetota; class Planctomycetia; order Pirellulales; family UBA1268; genus CAMCQY01. Next base: position 87,191 of record JBIIGJ010000001.1, on the reverse strand, counting down.
AAGCCGTGTGCGCTCCTGGCCGCCGTCTTGCTCGAGGTCGATCGCCGCGGCCTGTTCTCGAACCTGCACGACCACACCCCGCTGGCGCTCGACATCGTGCCAGCGGACGACCACGAAGACACCGACGATACCAGCGCCGACGATGTGGCCGACCCGGAGGATGGAACATCCCAGCAGCCATCCGCGCGGAGAATGTCGTCCCCCACGGCAGCCCCCGTCATCACCGCCGGCCCCCGGGGATCGGCGCGGCTGCCCGCCTGGGCGACCGAACTGGATGAACGTCGACGGCTCGTTGAACCGGCCGTGCGCGACCGCATGGTCACGATCAGCGACAACCGCAAGGCGGGGGGCGCAGTCGTCTTTCTGCTCGATCTCGCGGCCTCGGCCGACGCCCGGGCAGCCGTGCTCCTGCCCGGGAGAATGCAGCTCGACGTGGCGGGAAACGCCACCGGGCGTCCGCGGCCCATCGTGATCGGTCCCGGACAGGTAGAGATCGACCAGCTCGATTCGCAGGAACGCTCCATCCTGGCGCAGCTTGTGGGAGCCGCGTCCGCGGGCGAAGCCGGCTTGGTCGAACCGCTCGAGCGGCGAACGATCGCCCGCGTGGTCGTCAGCGCGCAGTCGGCAGCGACGCATCTGGCCATGCTCTGCGAGACCGGACGGCTCGTGCTGCAGCCCGAGCCGCGGCGAAATCCCGACCTCGTCGTGCCCTTGGTCTGGGACGGTGGTCGGCCCTGGGAATTCGCGCTGGTGCTCGAGCCCGACGATGTCTCGAGCACCCGCGCCGAGACCGTGGCCGACATGGCCGCCGAAGACAAGCCGCTGCCGCGTCCCAGTCGGGCGACTCTCCGCGGCATGCTCGTCCGCGGCAGTGAGCGGAAGGATCTGAAGACGCCCCGGGCGATCCTGCGGTCGGGGCTGATCGTGTTCGAAGATCGGCTGGCGCGACTGGCGCTCACCGGGACGGGCGGCTGGATGGACCAGTTCGAACGTCGCGGTCCGATCGAGTTCTCAGGTGTGCAGGTCGACGGTCTCATCGACCGGCTGGCGATGGTGGCCGACCTGCCGCGCCTGGAACTGCCCGGCTGGACCGGCTGGCGGATTGAATCGGGGCCGCCCCGTCCCAAGCTCGTCCTCGACGACTCGCCCACCGTCAGCCTCGATGCCGATGACAACGCGGTGGAACTGGACGACGACGGCGGCAGGACTGCCCGGCCATCGCGCCGCAGGTCCACGCCGCGGGTGCAGCTGGCCGGTCGGATTTGGTTCGATTACGCCGGCATTCTCGTCGCCGCCGACGAGCCTGCGGGGGGCGCGACCGACCCTGCGCGTCGGATCCTCATTCGGCGTGACCGGACGGCGGAGCGCGATGCGATCGCAATGCTGCCTCGGTACGGCGGCACGGCGCCGCGTTCCACCGATGCCGACGCCGCCGATGTCGGCCACCACGTGGAGATTGCCCGCGCCCGACTCGACGCCTCCGTGTCGCAACTCGCCGCGGCGGGCTGGACGGTCGAGGTCTCCGGCCGGCGTTACCGGCCGGCCGGCAGCGTGGCCTGGAACGTGACCAGCGGCATCGACTGGTTCGAGCTCTCGGCGGCGATCGACTTCGGCGGTGTCACGGCCGACCTGCCCGCATTGCTCGAGGCCCTCGCAAAGGGAAGCCGCTCCGTGGAACTGTCGGACGGCTCGCTCGGCATCCTGCCCGATTCGCTGGCAGCGCAGATCGAACCGATGGCGGTGCTCGCGCAGAAGCATGACGGCCGCCTGCGGTATGGGCGCATCCAGATGGCACTGCTCGACGCGCTTCTGGCAGGGCAGCCGCAGTCGCACGTCGACGAGGCCTTCGAACGAATTCGCGACGAACTTTCTCGCGGCGAACGCCCCGAGGCCGAGGATGAGCCGGAGGGGTTCCAGGGAACCCTGCGGCACTACCAGCGGGAGGGGCTCGGCTGGCTCTCGTTCCTCGAGCGGATGGGGCTGGGCGGATGCCTCGCTGACGACATGGGGCTTGGCAAGACGATCCAGGTGCTGGCGATGTTCGTGCGGCGGCAGGCCCTGCTCACCGCCGGAGGCATCGCTCATCGGCCGTCACTGGTCATCGTGCCGAAGAGCCTCGTGTTCAACTGGATTGAGGAGGCCCGCAAGTTCGCGCCGTCGCTGCGCGTGCTCAACTACACCGGCAACGCGCGTGTCGACGAAGCGGCGTCCCTTGCCGACCATGACATCGTCCTGACGACCTACGGCACGCTCCGCCGCGACATCGTCAACCACCGCGAGATCGAGTTCGACTACGTGGTGCTCGACGAAGCGCAGTCGATCAAGAATGCCGCCAGCCAGGCGGCAAAGGCCTGCCGTCTCCTGCGGGCCCGTCATCGTCTGGCGCTCACGGGCACACCGGTGGAAAACCATATCGGCGAACTCTGGAGCATCTTCGAGTTCCTCAATCCGGGCCAGCTCGGCAGCGCCACCCGGCTCAAGCGTTTTCTCGCCGGCGGCCGTACGAGCTCCGACGTGGTCGCCCGTGCCGTCCGCCCCTATCTGCTGCGGCGGACCAAGACGCAGGTGCTGTCCGATCTTCCGGAGAAAACCGAGCAGACTCTCTTCTGCGAACTGGGAGAGGAACAGCGGAAGGCTTACGACGAACTGCGGGAGCACTACCGCCTGGAGTTGTCGGGGAGGATCGGCCGCATGGGCATCGGACGGTCCCGGATCGCGGTGCTCGAGGCGCTCCTGCGGCTGCGGCAGACGGCCTGCCACCCCGGCCTCGTCGATCCGGCGCGGATCGACGACCCGGCGGCCAAGCTCGACACGCTCCTCGAGCAGCTCTCCGAGGTGATCGACGAGGGACACAAGGTGCTCGTGTTCAGCCAGTTCACGAGTTTTCTGTCGATCGTCCGACGCCGGCTCGAAGATCGCTCGATCACCTACGAATACCTCGACGGCAAGACGACCGACCGTCAGGCCCGCGTGCAACGCTTCCAGGAAGATGCCGAATGCCGGCTGTTCCTGGTGAGCCTCAAGGCCGGCGGCCAGGGTCTCAACCTGACCGCAGCCGACTACATTTACATCCTCGACCCGTGGTGGAATCCGGCGGTCGAGGCTCAGGCCGTGGACCGCGCCCATCGCATCGGCCAGACCCGCCGCGTCTTCGCCTACCGGCTGATCGCGCGGGACACGGTCGAGGAGAAGATCGTTGCGCTGCAGGACCGCAAGCGGGAACTGGCCGAGTCGATCGTCCGCGCCGACGAAAGCATGGTCTCAAGCCTGACGGCCGAGGATGTCGAAATGCTGCTCTCGTAACAGCACGCCGACAATGGAGCCAAAAGAGGCGACTCACGAAACCCTAATGGCTCTCGACTACGACATGGGGCGGTGCTGCCGTGCAGCGACTTCCCCCGAACACAAAAGAGGACGAACCGATGGCCGGTCACCAGATCCTCGTGGTTGACGACGAGGAGGATCTGCTGGAATTGGTGAGTTACAAGCTCTCCAAGGACGGTTACCGCGTGCAGTGCGTGGGCACCGGCGAGGAAGCGCTCAAAGCCGCGCGGAAACAGCCACCCGACCTGATCGTGCTCGACTGGATGCTGCCCGCGGTGGACGGCCTCGAGGTCTGCCGCCGGCTCAAGAGTGATCCCAAGACCCGCGACATTCCGGTCATCATGCTGTCGGCCAAGGGGGAGGAGGGCGACATGGTGGCGGGCCTGGACCGCGGCGCCGACGATTACATCGCCAAGCCGTTCAGTCCGCGGGTGCTGTCGGCCCGCGTCAAGGCGCTGCTGCGGCGCAAGGAGGCTGACGCAAAGGCCGAACTGGAGACGACGATCGACGTCCACGAGCTGTCGATCCATCCCGGCCGGCACGAGGTGACGCTGGCCGGCGAGCCGGTCGAGCTGACCTACACTGAGTTCGCCCTGCTGCAATTCCTGTCCAAGCGTCCCGGCTGGGCCTACACGCGAACGCAGATTGTCGACGCGGTGAAGGGAGAGGATTATCCTGTGACGGAGCGCTCGGTGGACGTCCAGGTCGCCGGCCTGCGCAAGAAACTCGGTCGTTTCGGCTCCTACATCGAAACCGTCCGTGGCGTGGGATACCGGTTCCGGGCGTGACGAGCGTCTCTCTCCAGCACCCATCGCAGTCCGTCGCAGTCTTTCTCCCATGGCCCGCTCGCGTTTCGTCTGGCACGTGTTTGCGGGCTTCTGCGCGTTAATCGCAGCGAGCTTCCTCGGCTGTTTCTGGCTGGCGAGCGTGCAACTGGCCCGACTGGCCGACGACTCTCAGCTGCAGCGGGTCGCCGATGTGGCGACGGGGCTGGCCGCCATTTACCCCGATCGATCAAGCACGCTCGATCCCGCCACATTTACCGACGCCACCCGGCGGATGGTCGGCGGCACGCGGGCACGCGCGGATCTCCTTGCCCCAGATGGAACCGTGCTGGCGACCTCCGCGCAGGGCGGCGTCGTCGGGGAGCGGTCTCCCGCCGCCGACGCGCTCATCGAGGAGGCCCGCGCCGGACGGATTGCCCGCACCAGCCGCTACGATGCCGCCGCCGGCAAGCGCATCCTCGTGGTGGCCGCGCCGGTGGGGCCTGCCGGCCAGCCCGCGGGCATCATTCGCGTCACGGCGGACACGGTCGACTCCGACGCCGGCCTGGCGCGCTCACAGCGGTGGCTGCTGCTGGGCTTCCTGGCATGGGCGGTCGCGGCCCTGGCCGCGGGCCGTGCGGTCGCCAGCCGCCTCGCACGACCGGTGGCCGATCTGTCGCTGGCCGCGGCCCGGCTGGCCGCCGGCGATACAAGCGTTCCCATTCCGACGGCGGAATCGGCCGAGCTCGCCCGTCTCGCCGAGGCGATTGCATCACTGCGGGAGCAGCTCGTGGAACGCGGGCTCACGATCGGCAGACAGGGCACCCAACAGGAGGCTGTGCTCGGCAGCATGATCGAAGGCGTGCTGGCCATCGACGCCCGGCAGCGGGTGGTGGGCATCAACCGAGCCGCGGCGGAGCTGCTCGGCGTTGATCCTGACCGCGCCATTCGTCGTGCCCTGCAGGAGGTGATCCGCAACCCCGACCTGCGGCGATTCGCCCTGCGGGCAATCGACTGCCGCGAGCCCGTCGAAGACGATCTGCTGCTCCGCGGCGCCCGCGACCGCACGATCCGCCTGCGGGGCACGGCACTGCGGGATCTCTCGGGTGACGGCGGCGCGGTGATCGTTCTGAACGACGTCACCGCCATGCAGCGGCTGGAGAACGTCCGACGCGACTTCGTGGCCAACGTGTCGCACGAACTGAAGACCCCAATCGCGTCGATCAAGGGATTCGTGGAGACGCTCCTCGACGGGGCGGGGGACGATCCGGCCGACACACGACGGTTTCTTGACATCATCGCCAGGCAGGCTGACAGGCTGGCGTCGATCATCGAGGATCTGCTCGCCCTCTCACGCATCGAGCAGAGTGAAGGCACGGGCAACCTGCCACGGGAAACCGTGTCGTTCGCCAATCTGCTCTCCGCCGTGACCGTCGACTGCCTGCCTCGGGCCGAAGATCGCAACATCCGGCTCGACGTCACCTGCGACGAGAGCATCGAGGCGGAGGTCAATGCGCCGCTTTTGGAGCAGGCTCTGATCAACCTGGTCGACAACGCCATCAAATACAGCGATCCGGGCCGCACGGTCTGGATCGGGGTCTCCGTCGATGCGAGGGCGACGGCCGACGAGTCGACGGTTCAGATCACCGTCCGCGACGAGGGCTGCGGCATCGAAGCCGAGCACCTGCCGCGGCTCTTTGAACGGTTTTACCGCGTCGACAAGGCGCGCAGCCGGAAACTCGGCGGCACCGGGCTGGGCCTGTCGATCGTCAAGCACATCGTGCAGGCCCATGGTGGCACGGTGGCGGTGGAGAGCGAGCCGGGCGTGGGCAGCACGTTCACGATCCGCCTGCCGTGAATCACAGGGTCGTGCAGCCGCCGTCGACCGGCAGACAGACGCCGGTGATGAGATCGTTCTCGAGGAGAAACAGCACTGCGTGGGCCACGTGCTCGGGAGTGCCCTCGCGATGCACCGGCGTGCCGGCCAGCACACAGTTGACCCGCACGCGCGGGTTGCGGGCGGCATAGTCGACAGCCAGGCTCCGCGTCATGGCAGGGATCGCCCCCTGGCTCGAGAAGAAGGCGGCCAAGCCAGCTGTCGGGCGTGCGAGCGCCGAGTCGGCCATCGTGACAATGCCGCCGCCCTCGGGCTGCCGAACCATAAACGCCCCCGCCTCCTGCGCCGCCACGAACGTGCCGACGCAGTTGATGTCGAAGTGGGTCCGCAGGTCGTCGGCTGTTACCTCCTCCAGAGGACCGCCGTGCCGGATCGCGGCGCAGGAGACGAGCGCATCGATGCGGCCGAAGTGGTCGGCCACGCGTTGCACCATGGCCCGCACTGGCCCCTCGTCGCGGAGGTTTGCCGTGACGGCCAGACTCGGCACGCCGGCCGCGGCGAGCTGGTCCGCCAGAGCGCGGGCCTCCTGCAGCGCGCCGTGGGCGTGGATCGCCACGGCATAGCCGCGCGAGGCCAATGCCCGCACAACCGCTGCTCCCACGCCTCGCTCACCGCCGGTGACCAGCGCCACGCGGCCCGTCTGTGCCACGGCTCCGGGGATGAAGGCAAGTGGTTCGTGCATGGTACGTCTCCCGGAAGCGGAGCGGGGCGGCGGCCGGTCAGCCCTGATCTTCAGGTTGGGTTCTTCTTCGCCTAGTCCTGCGTCTTCATCGTCTGGTGGAAGTCGAGGATCTGCTGCCAGGCCTCCTCAGGGGTTTCGGCGTAGGTGAAGAGCTTGAGATGCTCGTCCGAGATCACGCCACTGTCGGCGAGGAACTGGAAGTTGATCACCTGCGACCAGTAGTCGCGGCCGAACAGGATGATCGGCACCGGCTGCATGCGGTGGGTCTGCCGCAGCGTGAGCGTCTCGAACATCTCGTCGAGCGTGCCAAAGCCGCCCGGGAAGAGCACGACGGCGGCGGCCCGCAGGATGAAATGAAACTTGCGCAGGGCAAAATACTTGAATTGAAAGCAGAGTTCCGGCGTGATGAACGGATTGGGCTGCTGCTCGCTGGGCAGCTTGATGTTGAGGCCGATCGACTTGCACCCGACGTCAAACGCCCCTCGATTGGCGGCTTCCATGATGCCCGGCCCACCGCCGGTGATGATCACGTAGTCACGCTTGTCGTCGCACTGGTTGTCGATCGACACGAGCCGGGCAAACTCGCGGGCCGCATCGTAGTAGTGGCAGTAGCCGAGGAGCTGTTCGGCCCGCTTGAGCTCACGGGCGAAGCTCTCCATGGCCGACGCCGGGACGGCGGCCGAAGCCAAGCCCGACGCCGGGACGCCGGCCACAGTCTGCGCCCTCGCCATGGCGCGGCGGGCCTCCGACAGCCGCCGCTCCGCCGCGGGCCGTTCCACGATCTGCGTCCCGCCGAACACGATCACCGTGGAGGTGATGCTATCGGCCTGAAAAGCCAGTTCCGGCTTGCCGAGTTCGAGCAGCATCCGCACACCGCGCATTTCGGACCTGTCGAGCAGCTTGCGGTCATCCTGCGCCAGGCTGTAGCTGGGAGAGGAGAGGATCGCCTCCATGTTTTCGGCGACCAGGGCCACGTCGTCACCGAGCGTGGTGTCGGGCAGGATGCTGCAGGCCTTCGGCCGTGAGGTGACGGAGCCAACCGTGACGGCCCCAGGGGCGACTGCTCCTGCGGCGGGTGATTGCATCTTGGGCGTCTGTGTCTTGGGCGTCTTGGCCATGGCGATCTCCCTGCCGTCGGTCGGTGTGTGGTCGATTGTCGTTGAAACGGTTCAGGAATCCAGCGACGCGATGGTTCCCACAGTGGGGATCTCCACGTCCCAGCCACGAGATTCCCGCAGGAAATCGGCCATGCCGCGGGCGGCCGGCGGTTCGCCATGCACGAGGAAGGTTTTGCGGGGCGCGGGCATGCCGGAGAGCCAGCGGCCGATCTCGTGACGGTCGGCGTGGCCCGAGAGGGCGTCCACCCGCCGCACGGCTGCCTTGACCGGAATGTCGCGACCGTGGATGCGGAGGTATTTGGCCCCGTCGATGAGCGACCGGCCCCGTGTGCCGATCGCCTGGAAGCCTGCCACCAGGACCGTCGTCTTGGGGTCGGGCAGACGCTGGGCAAGATGGTGGAGGATGCGGCCCCCGTTCATCATGCCGCTGGAGGCGATCACGATCCCCGGCCCGTCGTGGGCGTTGATCGCCTTCGACTCGGCAGCCGTCTTCGCCATTCTCACGAACGGCGAGGCGAGTGCTTCAGACACGCCGGCCATCCTCGCCTCGCTGAAATCGTGTTCGGCCACGTACCGGCGAAATACCTCCGTCGCATCGACCGCCATCGGCGAATCGATCCAGACGGGCACCTCGGGCAGCCGACCGGCGGCCATCAGCGTGCGGAGCAGATAGACAAGCTGCTGACAGCGACCGATCGCAAACGACGCCACGAGCATCATGCCCCCGCGGGCCAACGACTCCTTCGTCACCGCCTCCAGTTCGTCGAGCGGTCGGCTGGCAGGATGGTCGCGGTCGCCGTAGGTGCTTTCGCAGACGAGGAAATCGCAGGCGGGAGCAGGCACGGGATCGTGGTAGAGCGGCGCGTTATAGCGGCCGACGTCTCCGGAGAAGACCAGCCTCCGCAGGCCGCCCGCCGTGGCCACCTCCACTTCGACGAACGAACTGCCAAGCATGTGGCCGGCATCGTGAAAGCGACACCGGATGCCCGGTGCCGGCTCAAACCACGTGTCGCGGGACACCGCCTTGACCAGCCTCAGCGCCCGATCGACATCGCGTTCATCATAGAGCGGCAGAGCCGGACGGTGCTTCGAAAAGCCCTTGCGGTTGGCGTAGACCGCATCTTCATCCTGGCACTTGGCAGAATCGTAGAGGAGGAGGCCAAGCAGGTCGGCCGTGGCCGGGGAGGTGAGGATGGGCCCCTTGAAGCCCTCCCGCGACAGCCGCGGCAGCCAGCCCGAATGGTCGATGTGACCGTGCGTGAGCACGACCGCGTCGATCGAGTCGGCCGGCACGGGAAAGCGTTCCCAGTTCTTCTCCCGCAGGTGCCTCTCCCCTTGAAACAGGCCGCAATCGAACAGCACCCGCGAGCCGCCGACCTCCAGCAGGTGCCGCGAACCCGACACCATGCCCGCCGCGCCGAGAAAGGTGATGCTGGCTCCCGCGCGGGAGGAAGTTGTCGGTGGTGCCATAGGGGATTCTCCTCGTGGTGATCGGGGCGTGGGATCATCGACCGCTGAGGCACGAAAACCGCCGGCGAGGCATCAGGTTGTCCATGGTCTGTTACGACGAAGGTGGTTCCGGACGCTTGAGGATCTCAACGGACGAGCGTGTTTCGCCCGCCATGAGCAATTCACCGTCGCCAAGCGCCAGCGACTCCAGCCAGTAGCTCGTGGCTCCGGCATCGTGCGTCGACGGTATATAGACCATGAGCACCATCCGACCGTCGAGCCTCCGCAGATCGGTCACCATCCCCAGCTTGCTGATCCGGCGAGACAACTCCCGCAGGATCGGTGCCCGCGGCAGGGGAATCGCCCCCAGCCTCGCCTGTTCCAACACGATCGCCAGATGATTGACGTCCCGCAGCGAGACTTCGAAGTCGAGCCAGGCCACAGCCGTCAGCGGTCCATAGCCCACCCGCGTGCCCAGCACGACATGCCTCGGCCGGAACAGCAGCCGTGGCTTGGAGACGCCTCGCGGTAACCAGCGGGAGTGGTTGCGTGGCAGGTCAACGGCCAGCCAGGCGTTCAGTTCGTCGGCGGTCACCGCCGTTTCCCAGCTTCCGGTCCGGGAGATCGCGGCGTGCCACGCCGAGGCCTTCGTCACCGCCCGCCGTGCCAGGGCCTCGACATCCCGTACCTGGGCCTCGCCATCTCTTGTGGTCCCGCCGGCAGGATCGCCAACGGGAATCAAGAGTTGCCCATAGAAGCCCGGCTCGTATTTCAACAGCACCGCCACCACCACCAGGACCAGCACCAAGCCGCCGAGACAGCCCAGGACGGTTCTGCGCAGTTGCCGCCACGATGATTGCTTCACGACAGTAGGCCACACATGCTGAACCGCGTTTCCACACCCTGCGGGCAGAGGCACCGGACACCCTGCTCCGCAGATTTGAACCGCTGGACCGCGGTTTTAAAAGTTGCGCCGCGGTTTTGAAAACAGTGCTAGCCCGTCAGGCCCAATAAACGGGGGATCGGCAGTTCCGCCGAAGCTTCCAACGTCACCTCTCCGACCACGTCGTCATCCAGTTCCTCCCTCAGCACCCGCACATGCGGCGGCGCCTCGATCCCGATCCGTACTTTGTCGCCGCTGACTCGGACGACCGTGACCACCACCGAATCCCCAACCCGAATGCGTTCGTTCTGCTTGCGGGACAGCACCAACATCGAGGGCCTCCGTTCCAAATGGATGTGTGGGAATGAATCTACTGGATATGCTATACAAATGTCAACCTTGGTTCTGCCCGCGATCCGCTGCGGCACGGCCTCCTGACTGACCGTAGCGACTGCCGAAGCAGAGACGAACTGGCGAACCTTGCGACAGAGGAAACATCGTCCGGTCAGGCAGACTTTCTTGGCCGTGCGCTCCAGAGCACCGACTGGACGCATTGTGCGGCGCCAGACTGTGGTGCGGCCTGGTCGCGGTGAAGCGGTTCCGCAGCCGGCAAAAGCTGATTCAAGAACCGGCGCGGCTTACTCGTCGGCCTGCGGCGGCACCGCCACAAACTCGGCGAGTTCCACTGGAGTGGCCACGGCCACGCGGCTCTCCGCCTCCTCGAGGCGGGACAGATCGCCCGCGAGCAATCGTGGATGAAACTTGTGCACGCATCGCAGGCTGTCGGACCGGCCGGTCACCATGGCTGCGCGGGAGTCGATCTCGAGCGACACCACCGTGGGAATGCCGCCCGCTGCCGCCACGCGACGGTTGATGGCCAGCCGTGGAAACGGCGGCAGACCACCGGGACGCACGAGTGCCTTCAGCAGGATCGCCGTGTCGGCAAACCGCCGATAGATGCCCGCCGTCTCCTCCGTCGGCGGTGCGGCAAACTCGATCGCGTAGCGGACACGAGGGCCCACCAGTTCGATCCGATCGTCCGCTTCCGTCATCCCCTCGCCAAAGTCGGGGCCGCCGGCCCACCGCACCAGACGGTCATCCGATTTTCTCGCCCACGCCGCGAGCGACACGCTCAACCGCTCCAGCCTGATCGCGTCGATTTGCGTCTTGAGGTTTCGCACCGGATCGATGAGCACGACCCGTTCACGGGCCGGATCGTGGAGCACAATCTCGCCGGCGGCCGTCTCACCGCGTTTGACCGCCGGAGGCTCGAGAAAGTCCCAGGCGACCCCATCGCGAAACAGCGTCAGGCTCCGCGTCACCGGCTCTTCACCGCCGTTGGCAAAGACCTCGCTCTCCACGCGAAATCCACCGTCGTCGGCGGCAGACGCCCATGCCCCGCCACAGGCAATCGCCAGCGACACGAGCAGGGATATCCGCGGCCTCTTGTTCAGGGCTCTGGCTGACAAGGCTTGGGTCTGCATGGGCGTTTCACCCCGGGGTTCCCACACACCTTTTCCGGCGCAAGGGGGCCGGGACGCTAGCAGAACGCCCGGCGCCGACCAAGGCTGAACCGCAGGCTTTTTGCCGACATTGCGTGGAAAAAGGCCGTGGGTGGCTGTCTCCACGGCCGGCTACCCGATGGGAACGATTGCGGCCAGTTCCGCCGGCTCGGTGAACACGTGCCAGCGGCCACCGGGCACCCGCCGGGCCAGCCGATCGAGCCGCGACCGAACCTTCTCCCGCGACGTCTTGCCCTCCACCTGCCGGATGGCGACGCCAGCCACGCGGTCGGGATGCCGGCGGGCAACTTCGGCGTAGACCTCCGGGTCGCGTTCTCCCGAATCGCCCACGAGTAGAAACTTCCGCCGAGGAAAATCCGCCATGATCTCTTCGATGGTCCGCCGCTTCGATCGCTTGCGGGAAGGCAGCCGACGCAGCGGCGTGGAGTCCTTGAGTCGGAACAGTTTGAGGTGCATCGAGCCCGAGGGGAGCCCGGCGTCGCGGAGGAATCCACTCAGGCAGTTGGCCAGTTGCCACGGACTCGCCGACACGTAATGAAAGGCGGTCCCCGCCTCCTGCCAGCCTTGGTAGACCTCCGCCATGCCCGGCACGGCGTAAAACTCGCGCAACAGGGTGTTGGCGAGGAGTTCCCGCCGGCTGGCGACATTGGTCACTTTCACGGTGTCGTCGATGTCGGAGATCACCGACATTCCCTCGTCATCAATCACCTGGATCCGGCCCGGTGCCGACACGGCCGGCCCCGGCAGGCCGTCGCTGCGATTGTCGTCGGCAGCGATCGCTGCCTCGTAGGAGAGCCACCGGCAGTCGCCGCCAGTCGTGGTGGAGCCGGTCCGCATGGCGAGGGCATCGATATCCGCCTCATCCAGTTCGATCGATCGCTGGAAATGACCGACCCGGTCGGACTGCCCCGCGTCGATCTGCCGATCGCCCAGCATGATCCTCACCCGCTCACCCGCCACCCGCTGAAACAGGAAGGCGTCTGCCCGCCGCTGAAACACCTCCGACTGCAGTTGTGCCTCGTCGAGTTCCAGCAACCGCTTGAGCACGCCGATAGCCAGGATGCGGCGGTGGCTCTTCGGGGGCAACGGCCGTGAGATCATGCCGGCAACGGTGGCCCGCCACCGCCTTTCGCCGGGAAGACGTCGCGCGTAGGTGGGGAAAAAAACGATCATGTGGCCAGACCGCGGGCAGGCGGCAGCCACGCTCGGTACGGCCAGAAGCCGGACCGCTGCCTCGCGGGATGCGGGTTGGTGCTTGCAATCACAAGGACGCCCATCTTACAACCTTCCGAAGCATTCTGGATCGATCATCACCCGGAGGAAAGCATGGGAGTCAAGAAAACAGGCAAGGGCCGCCGCAAGCTGGGACAGAAAAAACGCCGTATGCGGGCCCGTATCCGCCATCGCAAGGGCTGATTGGGCTGTGTTTGCGCCGGGCTCGGCCACCCAGGCCGCCCCGGCTTGGCGGGCCTGCGCCCGCCGGCGAGAGCACGGCATCCTGCCGCACCGTCTTCACTCTTCACTCCAAACGCGTGCAGACCACCGCGCGATAGGCACGATCCGTACAGCTTCACGGCACCAGGGAAAGACGAGGCCAGACGCCGTCCAGTTTTCCTTGCCGCGCCTCTGGCATGGGGTAGTTTTGCTTGGCTTCGAGGCAATGCCCCGCCTCGAGCCGATGCCCCCGGCAAGGAGAGTCCTCGATGCGTGCGAATTCATGGTGCCGTGCCTTGGCACGATGCCTGCTTGCGGCGATGGTGATGACGACGAGCGGATGTTCCGTCTGCAAGTCGCTCAATGAGCGATACATCGCCATGGAGGTCTGGAAGTACGAAAAGTTCTTCGGACATCTGCCACCAGGATTCGTGCCGCCGGGAGCCATGCCAGCAGCAGCCCCTGCCGCCATGCGTCCCTGCGGTCAGGCGGCGCCGTGCCAGGGGGCTCCCTGCGGAGGCGGCGAGCATGCCGTCGGGGCAGCCATGCCGGGTGGGAATTGCGATCAATGCCAGGGCGGCATCGTGGAGGGTGGCATGCCCTCCGGCACCGTTATGCCATCGGACATGCGTGTCGGCCCAGGCAGTCTGCCGGTCGGCCCGGGTGGATCGCCCGGCCCAAGCGCAGGCCTGCCCACCCCCGCCGCGGTGACCAGCAGCCGGCCGGTGGTCATCTCTGACGAGGTCGTGCTGCCGTAGCAGAGCAGGCTACGGGTACGATGCCGAACACCGGCGGCGACCCATCAGCCGAGCGTTTCAGCTGATCCCGGGAAGGTGCGGTTTTCGACGTCGTGCCGCCAGCGGGCGACCGCGTCGCCGATCGACGCTTTCACGTCGGCATAGGCTCTCACAAACCGGGGCACCCGACCGGACGAAAGACCGATCAGGTCGTGCATCACCAGCACCTGGCCGTCGCAGTGGGGGCCCGCCCCGATGCCGATGGTGGGCACGGCGATCGACTGCGTGATCGTCGCGGCCACCTCCTGCGGCACGCACTCCAAAACGACCGCACACGCGCCAGCGTCCGCCGCGGCCTCGGCGTCGGCCCTCAGCCGGTCAATATCCCGCTGCATGCGATAGCCGCCGAGCTGGTGGACGGCCTGGGGACGAAGGCCGACATGGCCCATGACTGGAATCCCTGCCTCTGCAATCCCCGCAATCACCTCCGCCTGACCGGCGGTGCCCTCGAGCTTCACGGCCTGACAGCCGGTCTCCTTGAGAATCCTGGCGCAGGATTCGACCGCCGTCCGCACGCCCAAGTGCTGCAGCGGGAACGGCAGATCCACGACCACCAGGGCCCGCACTACCGCCCGGGAGACGATCTCGCCGTGGTAGATCATCTGGTCGAGCGTGGCGGGAATGGTGGATGAACGGCCGGCCACGACCATCGCCACGCTGTCCCCCACGAGCACGCAGTCCACGCCAGCGGCATCGGCCAGTTGACCGGTCGGCCAGTCATATGCGGTGACCATCGTGAAGGGACGGTGGTCGCGCTTGGCGGCCGCGAGATCAAGGATGGTCACACGGCGGGAGAGGGAAGACATGGCGTTTTGTAGGGCGAGGACTGGGGGTTGGCCGGCTTGAATGGAAGGAAGAATGAATCGTGGCGGTGCCCGCACTGCCAGTGTGATCCACGAGCGGGGAACGCCAAAGGGGGGAAACCCCGCTGCGACTGCCTTGCTGGGCTCACGCCGTTACTTGAGGCCCTTGAAAAACGCATTGAGCTGATCGTCGTCCGGAACATCCTCTTCGGCGGCCGTGTCCGCGGAAGGCCACTGCGGCACTTCGGGTTGCGATGCCGCTGCCTCGCCGCCGGCGAGAAAGGCAAAGCCTTCTGGCTGGTCGGGGTTTGCGGCGGCAGCCTCTATCTCGGGCAATGCCACCTCGGGCAATGCCACCTCGGCCGCTGCCACCTCGGCCGCAGGTGGCTCCTCGGCATCACCGACGGCAGCCGCCGCCTCGCCAGCGTGGGGCACCCCTTCGTCCGCATGCTCGACCTTGAAATCCGGCAACTCATCCAGGCCGCCGTCGCCGCTCCCCACGCCGCTCCCCACGCGGCTCTCACCGGTCGCAGGGCCGCCATGGTGCCCCTGGCCCTCGACAGTCGCGCTTGAGTCCAGCACCGACGACGGCTGGTAATCGACCGCGAAGGAGAGCCCGCCCACTCGCACGACCGCTCCCGGTGATACGGCTGTTTTCGTGCTCGCAGGCACCTGTTCATCATTCAGGAACGTGCCGTTGGTCGACCCCAGATCCCGGACATACACCTGCCCCTGCCGCTCGAAAAACTCACAGTGCCGGCGGCTGACGAGATCGTGCTGGATGCGAAACTTTGCCTCTTCACCGCGGCCCAGCATGATCGGCAGTCGAACGGTAAACGTTCGCTGCTTCGCGACGGGGGACACAACGTGGAAGCGAACGACCATGGCGTACAACGGAGGTCGCAAAAGCGGTGCAGTGACGGCGGGGAATAAAAAACCGCATGACTCCAGCTTATGGAACGCAATCGTACTCAGCCGCCGGCAGTTTCCAAACCTGTCCCCCCAGCCTTCGCAGAAAACCCCGTTTTCCCAGAGGCTGACCTTGCGGCCACCCCCGGGCCCCTTATAATCCCGCGTTCCCGGGCAGTGCTTGTCCGCCCCTTTTCAGGGCGTCACATCGCTGTCGAGGAACAGCCCCGCGGGTGTAGCTCAGTTGGTAGAGCACCACGTTGCCAACGTGGTTGTCGTGAGTTCGAATCTCATCACCCGCTCTCTGATTCTCTGATTCTATCGTTTCTGGCCACAGGCCCGGCAGCACCCCATCGAGCCGAACTCCACGCGGAGGCGGCCGAGATGGTTTCTGCTGCGGTCCCTCGCGGCCGGCTCGCGCATCGGGTTTGAGTTGCCTGCATCTCGAACCTTCTGTCAGCGGCTTTCGTTCGCCCCATTTTGAAGCTTCCCTGCTCCCGTCGGAAACAGTCATGTCCTCTTCCAGTGATCAGTCCGCGACCGCTCTGGCTTCCCCTGCTGCCGGCGGCGACGACGCGGCGGCTCAGACCCTGAAACTCGACGTCGCCATCGACAAAGTCTCGGCCTGTGAGCGACGGGTGCGTGTCTCGATCCCGCGGGAAGACATCGACCGTTACCGCGACGAGGCGATCGGCGAGATGATGCCCGCCGCTCTGCTGCCCGGCTTCCGGCCGGGACGTGCCCCGCGACGTCTCGTGAGCAGCCGCTTCAAGTCGGAGCTTTCCGATCAGATCCGCAGCAAACTCCTCGCCGACGCCATGACCCAGGTATCGGACCAGCAGAAACTCTCTCCCATCAGCGAGCCTGAACTCGATGTGAACGCCGTCATGGTGCCGGCGGACGGGCCGATGACGTTCGAGTTCAAGATCGAGGTGCGTCCGGAATTCGACCTGCCCGAATGGAAGGGGCTGTCGATCCGGCGGCCCTCCCGCACGATCTCTGATGCCGACGTGGAGGAGTCTCTCACCAACCTGCTCCGCGAGCGGGCCCGGTTCGTGCCCCACGCAGGTCCCGCGAAGCTTGGCGACCTGATCGTGGCCAACCTGCGGTTTCTCGACGGCGACAAGGTGCTGTCGGAGGCCACGGATCTGGAGCTGGTCGTTCGCCCCCGGCTGTCCTTTGCCGACGCCGAACTGACCGGCTTCGACGCACTCGTGTCCAAGGCCCGCATCGGCACTCCGGTCACCGCCACGCTCAAGGTGTCGGACGAGGCGGCCGTCGAGTCGCTCCGCGGGAAAGAGGTGACGCTCGAACTCACGGTCGTCGATGTCAAGCAGCTCGAACTGCCGGAAATGACGCCCGATCTGCTCGACGAACTCGGCTCGTTCGAGTCGGCGGACGCCCTGCGGGAGGCGGTGCGGAAGCAGCTGGAAAACCAGCTGGAGTGGCACCGTCGGCGGCAGGTTCGGCAGCAGGTATCGAGTGCACTGACGGCCTCGGCCAGCTGGGATCTTCCCCCGGACCTGCTCCGCCGCCAGAGCCTGCGGGAGCTGGAGCGGGCCATCCTCGAACTGCGGCGGAGCGGTTTCGACGACGACTCCATCCGTCGTCACGTCAATGAGCTGCGGCAGTCGGTCATGGGCAGCACGGCCTCAGCCCTCAAGGAGCACTTCATTCTCGAACGCATCGCCGAGGACCAGTCGATTGCCGACACCGCGGGCGACTACGACGAGGAGATCCGGGCCATCGCAGCCCAGTCGGGTGAGTCGCCGCGGCGCGTCCGTGCGAACCTCGAAAAGCGCGGTCTCATGGACGTGCTCCGCAACCAGATCATCGAACGCAAGACGATCGACCTGATCACGTCGCACGCGAAATTCACCGATACGCCGTTCGAATTCCAGAAACGTGACGCCGAGGCCGTGGACCATGCCGTCTGCGGTGTCGTGGTTGGCGAGGAGGAAATTCCGACGGCCACGCAGCCGGAGGCTGGCAGCCCGCGGCGGGCGTGAGTGGCAGGCACAATTCCTGCATCCGAACTTGTGGCATTCAGCACCGTGTCGATCCGGCATCGTGTTTCAAACCACGCCGATTCCACAGTCCCACCGAGACCTGACATGCACGAGCGTCCCTTCGTTCCACGTTCCGCAAGCGCTTCATCCGCCTCGAGCGCCTCCCGCGACTACCAACGGCAGCGGCAGATGACGCTGGGCGACCTCCTGCTGGAAAACAGGATCATCTTGCTGCAAGGGGAGATCTACGACGGCAACGCCAACGAACTGGTGATGAAGCTGCTCTATCTGCAGAGCGAAAACCGTCGCAAGGACATCCACTTCTACATCAACTCGCCCGGCGGCAGCGTCACGGCCACCATGGCCATCTACGACACGATGCAGATTCTCTCCTGCCCCGTTGCGACTTACTGCGTGGGGCTCGCCGCCAGCGGCGGCGCCGTGCTGCTCGCCGGCGGTGCGAAGGGGAAGCGGTTTGCCCTGCCTCACGCCAAGGTGATGATCCACCAGCCCTACGGCCAGGTCGGCGGCCAGGTGAGCGACATCGAAATCCAGGCGGACGAGATCATCAAGACCCGGGCGATCCTCAACGACATCCTGGCGCATCACACGGGCCAGCCCATCGAGCGCATCGCCAAAGACACCGATCGCGACCGGTATCTCACTGCCACCGAGTCCAAGGAGTACGGCCTGGTCGACGAGGTGCTCACCAAGCCGCCCGTTTCCGCGGAAGAAGAAGGCAAGGACTAGACTCGATCCCATCCGTCGTGATCCAGGCTCCAACGTTTCGCACGACCCACCATCCCCGCCACCGCCGAGAAGCAGCCCATGCCCCTGATCCCGTTCGTCATCGAAAAGAGCGGCCGCGAAGAGCGGGCGATGGATATCTACAGCCGCCTGCTCAAGGACCGCATCGTCTTTCTGGGCTCGCAGGTCAACGACGAGGTGGCCAACGCCATCGTTGCCCAGCTGCTTTTCCTGCAGTCCGATGATCCCAAGTCGGACATCCACCTCTACATCAACTCTCCCGGCGGCAGCGTCACGGCCGGCCTCGCCATCTACGACACCATGCAGTTCGTGACCTGCGACGTCGCGACCTACTGCATAGGGCAATGTGCCTCGATGGGCGCGGTGCTGCTCACCGCCGGCGCCAAGGGAAAGCGGCGGGCGCTGCCAAATGCCCGGATCATGATCCACCAGCCCCTGGCGGGCATGGAGGGAACGGCCGAGGAAATCATGATCCATGCGAAGGAATTCAAGAACGTCAAGCACAAGCTCAATGCCATTCTGCTCAAGCACACGGGCCACCCCCTGGAGAAGATCGAGCAGGACACGGATCGCGACCGGTTCATGTCGGCGCATGAGGCGCTCGAATACAAGCTGATCGATGAGGTGATCGACCGCATGCCGACCGAGAAGACGGCCAGCTGACGGACGATCCGGCGCACGCCTCGCCCGGGGCGACGTCCGCATGAAACGGGCACCTGAAGCAACGGTGATCGGATGGTGGCGGCCCACGCGGGGCCGCCGTGAGGCGCAAGGAGGCGCGTCATGACACGATCCATTGACCTGGCCGCTCCGTCCCTGACGGCGCGTATTCGACACACCGACGTTGGCATTGCCCCGGCGCGGCTCGCGCACTGCCTCGTCGTGACGGCCACGCTGCTCTGTGTGAGCGGCTGCAAGACTGATCTCAGCCAGCAGCTCCTGGAGCGCGAGCTGCGAATGCAGGAGGATCAGATCTACCAGCTCCAGGACGAACTGCAGGAAAAGTGCGCCCGGCTCGACCGGACTGCCGGCGAAAACACGAGCCTGCGGCGCCAGTTGGGCTTCACGGAGGCCGATGCGTCCACGCCGCGTCGAGGTCTCTCCCCGCCGGGCGGTCAGCCGACGCCACCCCCGCGCACCGGGCCAGCGCAGCCGCTGCTCGTGCCACCGACCATCGACATTCCCGGCAGCCGACCACCAGCAGGCGGGCCGACGGCACCAGCTCCGGCCACCCTGCCTCCGCCCGGCACGGTCGCCCCCCCGACGCTTGAAGGCATGCCGCCGCTCCCGGCCGAACCACGATTTCCCGGCGCCGCGGTGCCGGGCACGTCGGCGGTTGCGCCGGCGTCTGCCACATCCCCGGCCCAGGTAGCCATCGATCCCCAGGCCCGACCCATCGGTCCTGCAACCGCCGCCGACGCGCCAACAGCCCGGCAGCTCTCCCACGAGGAGAGCCTGGCTGATGCCGGCCGGATCACGCACCTGGTCGTCAATCCGTCTCGAACCGAGTGCTTCGACGGTAATGGCGACGGGGTGAGTGACGGCCTGGCCATCGTCATCGAGCCGCGGGACGACGACGAGCGGCTGGTGACGGCGGCCGGAGACGTGTCGATCGCCGTCCTCGACGTCAGTGCCGCTCCCGACGCGGCGACGGTGGCCCGCTGGGACATCCCCGCTCAGGAGGCGGTGACGCATTTCCGGCGCACGTCGCGGAACCGCGGCCTGCATTTCGTGCTCCGCTGGGCGGGTCCACCGCCCCAGGGGGATCACGTGCGTGTGCAGGTCCGGCTCACGACCTTCGAAGCCGCGTCGTTTGAAACCGATTGCACGGTCGCGACGAAGCCGCAGCGACAGGCCAGCGAAGCGCCGTAACGAGCCGCCTGCCGTCTCACCGCGTAGTACGGGACGCCAAGCCTTTAGCACCCGCCGCGCAGGCCCTGGAGGTAGCTGCCCAACGCCACGATCGACAGCGGGCGTTCCGCGTGCGTGCGAACCTCGGCCCGCATGTAGCGATCCCAGACGCCCCGAACGCCAGCGGCATCGAGCACCGGACACCGGGCCGCCTCGGCCACGGCCGCCTCGCACCGGTCCCGCAGGCAGCCCGCCATCCATTCGCTGATCGGCAGCGAAAAACCCCTCTTCGGCCGAGCGAACACCTCTTCCGGAAGCAGGTCGCGAACCGCCTCCCGAAGCAGGTGCTTGAGCGGCTTGCCAGCCGGGGCGATCACTCGCGACGGTAGCGACTGCGCGTAGTCCACCAGCCCGCGGGCCAGGAAGGGCACCCGCACCTCCAGTCCGTGCGCCATGCTGTTGGCATCGACATCTTTGAGGATCGTGTTGCCCAAGTAGAGCACGGCCTCCGCGCGCGAGATGACATGAAACGCGTCGAGCCCATGACCGTCGGCCAAGGTGTCGCGGGCTGCCGGTGGCAGATACTGCGACGTCAACCCGAGATCACGGCCGCGAACGCCGAGCTTCTCAAGACCTGACGTCGTGAAAATCCGCCGCACGCCGAGCAGGACATCAAGCAGCGACCTGCTGCCGGCCACGATTTCGACCGCCCGATCACGACGGCCCTGTCGCAGGGGTGCAAACGCCACGCTGGCAACGGTCCGCCGCACGCCCTCGGGCACCCCCGCGACCGGCCGCAGCCACCGATACATCTCCGGGACCGACCGGAACAGCGAATAGCCGCCAAACATCTCGTCGGCGCCGATGCCCGACAGGGCGACCGTCACTCCTGACTGCCGCGCCGCCCCGCTCACCACGAACGTGTTGAGTCCGTCGATGCTGGGCCGATCCGCAGCCGCGATCCAGCGATCCCACGACGCGCCAATCCGGTCGAGACCTAGGATGATCCGCTCGTGCTCGACGCCCAAACTGCTCGCCGTGGCGGCCGCCAACTCATTTTCATCACGGGCTGCAACACCGTCGAATCCCACGGTCAACGTCCGAAACGTGGCCGCATGCTGCTTGGCCAGCGCCGCGATCACGGCGCTATCGATGCCGCTCGACAGGAACACACCCACCGGCACGTCGGCCACGCACTGCGACCGCACGGCTGCCTCGAGCAGGCCGCGAAGCGATGCGACCGCGTCGCGATCACCCTCCGCCGCGACAGCCGGAAACCGCCAATACCGCCTGGCCGGCCCGATGACCGGATTTCCCGTGGGATCGAGGCTGACCCACGCGCACGCCCCCGCGGGAAACGAACGGATGTGGCGGTGGATGGTCAGCGGATCCTGGGGCGCGCCGTAGGCCAGGAAGGTCGCAATGCCCGCCGGATCGAGTTCGTCCGACACGATCCCAGAAGCGAGGACGCTCCGTACCTCGCTCCCAAAGACCACGGCCCCCGGCAGGGCCGCCACATAGAGCGGCTTGATGCCCAGGTGGTCCCGGGCCAGGAGAATGCGTCGGGTACTGGACTGATAAAACGCCAACGCGAACATGCCGTCGACGTCCTCGAGCGCCCGTTCGCCCCAGAGCGAAAGCGACTTCAGTAGCACCTCCGTGTCACCCGAACTGCGGCATGCCACGCCAGCAGACGCCAGCCGCGTCCGCAGGTCGCGGAAGTTGTAGATCTCACCATTGAAGATCAGGCAGTCGCCAGTCGCGGGATCAGCCATCGGCTGGTGGGCAGCGGCCGTCAGGTCGAGCACGGAAAGCCTGCGGAACCCAAATGCCGCGTCACGACGGGCCCCGCTATCTCCTGTGTGCAGCACAAGCGTTTCGATGCCCTCGTCGTCAGGCCCACGATGCACGATCGCACGGACCATGCCCCGTACGGCAGGCATAACCCGTCCAGCATCCGCGCAGGCCACTCCGACGATTCCACACATACCCCCACTATACACCCATTTGGGGGGTCTGCTGCCGCTTGTCAAGCGCTCGCACAGCCTTCCGGAAATCACCGGCCGGCCAGCAGCATTCTGCGAAAACGTGCGAAAAGGCAGCCGCGACGGAAGCGACGGGCTTCAAGTGGACTCGTTCATCCTGATGGAAAAAGTCTGGGGGAGGCTTTTTCCACAGTCAGCGAGAGCCCCTTGTTTAGAGCCCCTTGTCCTCGAGGAAGTTCAGCAGGTCGGCAACGCGGTTGGAGTAGCCCCACTCGTTGTCGTACCAGCTGACCACCTTCACGAAGTTACCCAGGCCGATCGTGTCGACGGCCGAGAAGATCGAGCTGTGGGGGTCGCCCTTCAGATCGGTGGAGACGAGTTCCTTGTCGGTGTACCGCAGGATCCCCTTGAGCGGCCCCTCGGCCGCCTTCTTCACCGCGGCGTTGATGTCGGCGGGCGAGGCCTCCTTGCCGAGGATCGCCGTGAAGTCGACGACACTCACCGTGGAGACCGGCACGCGGAACGCCATGCCGGTGAACTTGCCCTGCAGTTCGGGAATCACGAGGCCAACGGCCTTCGCGGCTCCGGTGCTCGAGGGCACGATGTTGAGGGCCGCGGCCCGTGCATCGCGGAGATCCTTGGCGGCCGTATCGACCGTCTTCTGCGAATTGGTGTAGGCGTGCACCGTGGTCAGCAGGCCGCGGTCGATGCCGAAGGTCTCATGCAGCACCTTGGCCACGGGGGCCAGGCCGTTGGTCGTGCAGGAGGCATTCGAGATCACGTGGTGCTTCTTGGGGTCGTACGCCTTGTCGTTGACGCCCAGCACGATCGTCAGGTCTTCATTCTTGGCCGGGGCCGAGATGACCACCTTCTTGACGCTGCCCCGCTTGTGGGCGACGGCCTTCGTGGCGTCGGTGAAGAAGCCCGTGCTCTCCACGACGATCTGCACGTCCTGCGAACTCCAGTCGATTGCGCCGGGATCCTTCTCGGCAAACACCTTGATCTTGTGACCGTCGACGACCAGATCGTTCCCCTCGTAGCCGACATGACCCTTGAAGGGGCCGTAGTTGGAGTCGAACTCAAGGAGATGGGCATTGGTCTTGGCGTCGGTGAGATCGTTCAGGGCCACCACCTGGACATCGCCATTGAGGCCATATTTCTCGTAGATGGCCCGGTAGGTGAGGCGACCGATGCGGCCGAAACCGTTGATGCCGACGCGAATGGACACGGCGAATCTCCTGAGGCGTGACTGAGGCGGGACGTCGTCGAAAATCTGCCGCCCCACAACGCTGCGGGCGGACGACCGACACAAGGGGCGGAGGAATATACACCGCCCTGCGGCAGCCGCTCAATCCGCCCGCGAAAACATCGGTTTTTGACCACCGACCGCCCCCAACGGCTACGATTGTGTCCATGGCTACACCCGTTCTCGAACTCCACGACGTCCGCAAGTCGTTCACGATGCCGGGCGGCGAGCAGGTGCCGATCCTCGACATCGCCGCGTTCCAACTCGCCGACGCCGAGCACTGCGCCCTGGAGGGCCGCAGCGGCTCCGGGAAGTCGACGCTGCTCAACGTCATCTCCGGGATCATGCGGCCCGATGCCGGCCGCGTGATCGTCGACGGCATCGACATCGCCCGGCTCGACGAGGCCCGCCGCGACCGCATGCGGGCCGACAAACTCGGCCTCGTCTTCCAGCAGTTCAATCTGCTGCCCGGTTTCACGGCGCTCGAGAACGTGCTCGTGGCCATGTCGTTCGGATCGGGCCGCCCCGACCGCGACCGGGCCGTGCGACTGCTCGACGCGGTGGGGCTCGGGCACAGGCTCGCTCACAAGCCGGCTGAGCTGAGCGTGGGCCAGCAACAGCGGGTGGCCGTGGCCCGGGCCCTCGCCAACAGGCCCCGGGCGGTGCTCGCCGATGAGCCAACGGCGAGCATCGATCCCGCCCATCAACAGCAGGTGATCGACCTCTTGCGAAACACCTGTGCAGAGCAGGGCGTCGCACTCCTGATCGTGACGCACGCCGCGGACGTGGCCGGGCAGTTCCCGCGCCGCGTGCGGCTCGAAGACTTCAACCGCGCAGCCACGGTGCATCACCCATGACCCTCCTCGGCATCGCCTGGCGGAACATCCGCCAACGGCTGCTCACCAGCCTGCTCACCGCTTTGTCGCTGGCACTCGGCGTCGCGCTGGTGGTGGCCACACTCGTGACCGGCGGCATCGTGAAGCAGGCTTTTGAGTCGGGCTCCGGCCTGGGCTACAACATGATCGTCGGCGCGAAGGGGAGCCCGCTGCAGCTGGTGCTCAACAGCGTCTACCTGATCAGCAAGCCGATCGAGAACATTTCCTGGGACTTCTACCAGCAGTTTCTGCCCGCGGCCGAGCGGCCCGATGGCGTGGACGGCACGTTCGCCGCCAGCACGAAGACCGCCGTGCCAATCTGCATGGGGGACTACTTCCGCGGGTTTCGCGTGATCGGCACGAACACGGCCTATTTCGACCGGCTCACGGTCGGCGACGGGCGGCCGTTTGCGTTCGCAGCCGGGCGGAACTTTCGTAACGACGAGTTTTTCGGCGGCGTGCTGGGAGCGACGGTGGCCGCCACACTCGGGCTCAAGGTGGGCGATCCGTTCGCGCCCACGCACGGCGCCGACGACGGCAAGGTGCACGACCCCTTCATGGTGACCGGCATCCTCGCGCGGACCGACACGCCCGTCGACCGCGGCGTGTTCGTCAACATGGAAGGCTTTTATCTGCAGGACGGCCACGCGAAGCCGGTGGAGGGAGCGGAGAGCGACGAGCGGAAAGAGGAACCGCCATCGGACGGAGGCAACACGCCCACACCGCTTCCCTTCGCGCAGCGGGAGGTGACTGCGCTGTTGCTCGACACGGCCTCCTTGCCGGGATTGCCTCCGGAATTGACGGCCATGGGTCTGCGGACCGCGATCAACGAGGGCCGTGACGGACAGGCCGCCCTGCCGATCGCCGAGATCCGTCAACTGCTCGACCTTTTCGTGCGGCCGCTGGAACTGCTGCTGCTGTTGATCACGGCACTGGTGGTGCTCGTCTCCGCCATCGGCATCCTGGTGAGCATGGTGGGCTCGTCGCTGGAGCGCAGCCGCGACGTCGCGATCATGCGGGCGCTGGGCGCCAGAAGGTCGCACGTGTTGGCGGTCGTGCTCATCGAGGCGGTGCTGCTGGCCGTCGGCGGCGGGCTGGCCGGGTGGTTGCTCGGGCACCTGCTCGTGGGGGCCATCGCCCCGCTGATCACGACCAACGCCGGCGTCTCGGCGAGCATCTTCTCGGCGGCGCCGGGGGCGGAACTGCTCCTTGTGCCGTTCCTGGTGGTGCTGGCCATCCTGGCGGCCCTTCTTCCCGCCCTGGCCGCCTACCGCACCGACGTCGCCAAGTGGCTGTCGTCGTGACACCGTGCGTGCGGAGCTTGTCCCCCGGCTTACGCCGGGGGCTTTCGTGCGCAGACACGTGCGGAGCGCCAGCGATGGGACTGGCCCCGGCTCCCACCCCGCGGCCGGTGCCATTCACCGCCCGGCGGTGCGTGGCCGCGACGTTTCCGGCTAGACTAGGGGCCATGAGAACCTCGTGTGTCGACCGTGTGATCCTGCTCATGCTCGGCTTGGGCTTGCTCGTCGGCCAGCCCCGACCGGCATCGGCCTGTCCGTTCTGTTCGGCCGTGTCGCTCACCTTCGCGCAGGAGATCGCCCAGAGCCAGGTGGCCGCGATCGTCCGGCTCGTGGAACCTCCGCCGGCGGGAGCCCTCTCGCCCCGCGCCGAGGGTCCGTTGCCGAAGGGGAAGTTCGCCGTCGTCGAGGTGCTCAAGGGCGCCGACCTCATCGCGGAGGCCGGGCACGCCGGGGCGGACGGCACGCCCATCGAGACGATTCTCCTGGAGGAGAAGCCGGTGGGCACGCTCTTCCTGCTGATGGGCATCGAGCCGCCGAAGCTCGTCTGGTCGAGCCCGATCCCGGTGAGCGAGCGGGCTGTCGACTATCTCAAGAAGCTGTCCTCGCTTCCGGACAAAGGGCCCGACCGCCTGGCGTTCTTCCAACGGCACCTGGAAGACCCCGATGAGACGCTGGCCCGCGATGCGTATGACGAGTTCGCCGTTGCGCCTTATGCCGACGTCCGCGGCCTCGCCGACCGGATGGATCCCACGCAGCTGCTGGAGTGGATCGAGAATCCCAAGGTACAGGCCAACCGGCGGCGGCTCTATGCCACCATGCTCGGTGCCTGCGGCACAAAAACCGACGCCGACCGCATCGGCGGCATCCTTGCCAACCGGGGCCTCGGACCGGAGAAGGCGGAAGTCCGTAGCGGCCTGGATGCCCTGATCGCCTGCTATGTGACGCTGCGCGGTCCTGAAGGGCTCGACCTGGTCGACGAGCTGTTCCTGAACCGGCGCGGCCGCGATATCCCATTCACCGAAACCTACGCCGCGGTCATGGCGCTGCGGTTTCTCGGCGAGGAGTCGGAGAGCGTGCCGAAGGACCGCGTGCTTAAGTCGCTGCGGCTGCTGTTGGAGGAGCCAAAGCTGGCCGATCTGGTGATCGCGGATCTCGCCCGCTGGCAGGACTGGTCCGCGATCGACCGGCTCGTGGAACTCTTCGAGAAGGCCGAGGCCGACAACATCTTCGTCCGTGAACCGATCGTGAACTACCTGCGGGCCTGCCCGCTGCCGCAGGCGGCCGAGGCCATCGCCAGACTTGAAAAGATCGATCCGGAGGCGGTCCGCCGCGCCGCCACGCTGGCTGCCTTTGCAGGGGCGATTGGGGCCAAGCCCGGCGGCACGACGACCGGGGGCGACTCAAGCGGGTCATCCGATGGCGATCCGGGTGACCCGACGATGGCCCGGACGACGGCTTCCAGCCCCGGAACCGCGACCTCGCCCAACGCAGCATCGACGCCGGCCGGCGGTGGAACGGAAGCCGTGGAAGACGAGGCGGCCATCGCAGCCCGGATTCCGGCGGTATTGGCGGACGAAGAGGCCACCGACGATGCCCCCGGCATCGACCCCTCGAGGCCGACGACGGCCCGTCCCGCGGCCGCTTCCCCCACACCGGCAGCCCGCTCCTCCACCGTCGTGAAGTGGGCCATCTGGGCGGTGATCGTGCTGCTGATCGCACTCTTCTCGCGGAGCAGGCTGCGGGCAGGCGCGGCGGGCCCGTCCGTACGCTAACAGCACACGCACTATGCCAGCAGGTCTCTTCGATACCGCCGGACAGGAACCGCCCGACCGCACCGATGGTCAGGACGTGGAAGGCCGCTACCGCGCCGTTGCCGGCACCGCGATCGCCGCCGCAGTGTTGGCTCTCCTGTCGCCTCTGGCATTTCTCGACTGGTCGCTGGCCGCCGTGCCGATCCTGGGCATGGTGCTCGGCGGCCTGGCCTACCGCACGATTTCCCAGCGGGCCGACGAGTTCACCGGGCGTCCGCTGGCGATCGGGGCGATCGTGGTCTCATCGCTGTCGCTCGTCGGCGGCCTCGTGACCCTCTCGCGGGCCTACATCGCGGAACTGCCGGCAGGCTACGAACGGCTCAACTACGGCATGCTCCAGCCACTGCTTGGCGATCCGGCCGGCACGGTGCCCGACACCGCCCGCGCGATGGACGGCCGCAACGTGTTGCTGAAGGGATACATGTATCCGGGCAAGCAGCAACGGGGCATCACGCAATTCCTGCTCGTGCGCGACCAGGGCGACTGCTGCTTCGGTGGCAATCCCAAGATCACCGATCGAGTGCTCGTGCAGTTGAAGGACCCAGGCTATCCCACCGGAATCGATTTCTCGCCCCGGCTTATCAAGATCGCTGGCAGGTTCGTCATCCGCCCCATGGGCGCGCCCGGCCTGGATGGCGGCGTGCTCTACCACCTCGAGGATGCCTTTGCGAGATAGCGTCGCGGTTTTGCCTGCGCACCGCCAGCAACGGTTCTGCCTCGTCGTGATGGCCTGCTGCTTGGTCGGGTGCGGAACTCCTGCCGAGGTACGGCCGTCGCCTGCCGGCACGCCTGCCGCCGAGCCCCAGCCGGCGCCACCAGCCACGGCCGCGAAGGCGTCTCCGGCCGCCCTCCGCGACATCTCGTTTGATGACATCAAACTCGACCTCAAGAAGGGGGACCCGTTCTCCCGTGACCTGCTGCCGAAGCGAGTGACCGCCCTCGAAACCAGCCGCGTGCGGATCCGCGGCTACATCCTGCCGAGCTTCCAGCAGACCGGCCTGACCCAGTTCGTGCTCGTCCGCGACAACATGGAGTGCTGTTTCGGGCCCGGCGCCCTGCTCCACGACTGCGTTGTGGTCCGCATGATCCCCGGAAAAACAGCCTCTTTTTCGATCCGGCCGGTGGCCGTGACCGGTACCTTCCGGGTGGAGGAACTGCGGGGGCCGGACGGCCGGCACCTGGCGATCTACGCCCTGGACGGAGAGGCCGTCGAGTGACACGTGCAGCGGCAAAATCCCGTTGGTAGCATCGGTCCCACGCTGGCGGCGGCCGCCGCGGCGTCGCCCCGGCACGGAACCATGCAGAACTTTTACTGGGTCTACGATCTGCCGACCGAAACCTTCGCGATCCTGATGATCGCGGTGTTCGTCGGCTTCTACTGGGCGGGGCTGATCTTTCTACGGCCCATCCTGCGGCAGTTCGTCAAGAACACCCGCGGTGCCAACGACATCGTGGGCTACGTGCTCTCGTGCTTCTGCGTGTTCTACGGCCTGCTCCTCGGCCTGATCGCGGTCACCGCCTACCAGAATGCCTCCGACACAAGCGCGAACGTCACCCACGAGGCCGCGGCGCTGTCGGCGCTCTACGAAGACGTCTCCCGCTACCCCGATCCCTATGGCCAGAATCTCCGCTGGATCCTCCGCGACTACACGCGGTATGTGATCAAGTATGCCTGGCCGCTGCAGCGGCAGGGGATCGTGCCGGTCGATGGTTCGATCCGCGTGCAAGCCTTCCAGGAGAAGCTCCTCGACTTCCAGCCGGCGACACCGGCGCAGGAAATCCTGCACGCCGAGGCGCTGCGGCAGTTCAACACCTTCCTCGAGCACCGTCGCATGCGGCTGTTTTCCGTCAACACGGCGATCCCGCCGGTGATGTGGTACGTCGTCATCCTGGGAGCGGTCATCAACATCGCCATGGTTTGGCTCTTCGACATGAGGTTCATCACCCACCTGCTGCTCGGCGGCTTGCTCGCGGCCTATCTCGGCACGATGATTTTTCTGATCGCCGCTATGGACCATCCGTTTCGGGGCGAGGTGAGCGTCACTCCCGAGCCGTTCGAGGCGCTCTACAAGCACATGGTCGAGGAGTAGGCGATGGGGCAACGACAGGTGACGGGACTCACTCGCCGCATTTCCCGAAGGAATTTCGGCAGGCACGCCGGTGCCGCGGCCACGCTGGCCGCCGCACGCGGTCTTGCCCCCTTTGTGTTCGTCGGCTGCATGCCGACGGGCGTACCGGCCGGCCGGAAGCCGATCCGGGTCGGCCTGCTCCACTCGCAGACCGGCACCATGGCCATCAGCGAAACGTCGCTCCGCGACGTGGAACTGTTTGCGTTCGAACAGATCAACGCCACCGGGGGACTGCTCGGCCGGCAGATCGAGGTCTGGGGGCCTGACCCTAAGTCGCGGACCGACCTCTACCCGAAACGGGCCGGCGAACTGCTGGACTGGGGCGCTGCGGCCGTGTTTGGCTGCTGGACGAGTTCGAGCCGCAAGGCAGTCGTGCCGCTCTTCGAAGAGCGCGACCGCCTGCTCTTCTACCCGGTGCAGTACGAGGGCAACGAGTCGTCCTCCCACGTGGTGTACGGCGGCATGGTGCCCAACCAGCAGGTTCTGCCGGTCATCGATTGGCTGGCAAGCCCCGCGGGCGGGGGCAAGAAAAAGATCTTCCTGTTGGGCTCCGACTACGTCTTTCCACGGACGGCGAATTTCGTGGCCAAGAAATACCTGACCACGAAAGGCATGCGGCCGGCCGGCGAGATGTATCTCCCGCTCGGGCACAAGGATTTCGAGCCGGTGGTCAACCTGATCCGCGCGTCAGGGGCCGAGTGCGTGCTCAGCACGATCAACGGCGACAGCAACATCGGCTGGTTCAACGCGTTGGCGGCCGCGAGAGTCGATCCCGAGAAGCTGCCGGTGGTGTCGACGAGCATTGCCGAGGACGAACTTCGGAATCTGCTGCCCGAGAACGTCGCCGGGCATCTGGCGGCATCGTGTTATTTCCAGAGCCTGCCGACCGAGACAAACCGCCGCTGGGTGGCCGATTTCCGCCGCGAGTTTGGCCACGACCGCGTCACGGGCGATCCGCTGGAGCCTCAGTGGGGGCTGGTGCATCTCTGGCGGGAGGCCGTGGAACGGGCCGGTTCACTCGACACTCAGGCCGTGCGGGCGGCGATGCGCGAAGGGCTCGAGTTCGAGGGGCCGGGGGGCACCGTGCGGCTGGATCCGAAGACCCAGCACTGCACCCGCTTTTTCAGGCTCGGCCGAATTCGCACCGACCGGCAGTTCGACATCGTGCACCAGTCGGACGCCCCGATCGAACCCGATCCCTATCCGCAGATCGCCTTCCCGGGGTGGAGTTGCGACTGGACAAAGGGGGGCATCACCCGCGGCCCGGAGGTCTCCATCGATGGCGACATTTAAGGTCGAACATTCCGAGGGGATGCGGTGGGTGAAGGTCGCCCTCGAAGGCGACGACGTGCGGACCGAGCGGGGCGCCCTCAACCATATGCACGGCGCGATCACGATGGACGTGCCCTGGCCCACGCTCAAGGCCTGGTGGGTATCACTCTTTTCAGACGAGTCACTGCTGCGGCCCCGCTACAGCGGCACCGGCAGCGTCTACCTCGATTCCAGCCTCGGCGGCTACCACCTGATGAAGGTGGCGCCGGGGGAGCGCTGGGTGCTCGACACGCGGTGCTTCTGGGCGAGCGACGGCAAGGTCAAGCTCTCGGTGCACCGCGAGCGGATGCTCACCGCCTTCCGTGCCGGTGAGGGCCTGTTCTGGTACAAGACGGCTCTCAAGGGCAACGGACAGGTCGTGCTCTCGGTCGATGGCCCGGTCCACGAGGTGGAACTCGAAAACGACCGCCTGGTCACCGACGGCCCCTTCGTGATCGCGCGGACGCAGGGGATTTCCATGCGGGTCAAGCGACCTGCCAAGTCCTTCGTCAGCTACTGGCTGTCGGGCCAGAAACTCGCCTACGTCTACGAGGGGACGGGCAAGCTGCTCTTGTGCACGGTTCCCTACTGGCGGGCCCGGATGCAGAAGGAACGCGCAAGAATGGCTGCCGGGGGATGGGATTCCGAGTGATGACCATTCCGCGCGAGGCCGCGGCGTACGCCGGCTGCCTGATCATCCTCGCGCTCACGCCGTGGGCCGCCACACCGGCGGAGGCCTGCCCGTTCTGCGGGACGGTCGGTCAGTCGCTCTCGCAGCGGCGCGACGAGGCGACGGTCGTGGCCGTCGGCGAGGCGGAAGGCGGGGACTCCGCGGACGCGCAGGGATTTCGCTCGCAGCAGTTTCGCCTCGATCAGCTGCTCCGCGGCAACGCCGATGCGGCCGTTGCTGGAGCCCGCGTGCCGGCCCGGGTCGTCGGCCCGGTGGCGGGTACGGCCGTGCTCTTCGGCACGGAGGCAGCGGCCGGAGCGACCACGCGCCGCACATGGTCGGCGGTCGCAGCCGACGAAATAGTGCTGGGATACGTGGCGGCCGCGCCGGCCATCGACCGGCCGGCGGCTGAGCGGCTGCGTTGGTTCGCCGGCCGACTGGAACACCCCAATGCCACGATCGCCGCCGACGCTTTCACCGAGTTTGGCCTGGCGCCGTTCGCAACCGTCCGCGCGGCAGCCGATGCGCTCGACCCCGCCCGGCTGCGGGCCTGGGTGAGCGAGCCGGGGATCGACGCCCGCCGGCGCGGGCTCTACGGTCTGCTGCTGGGCGTCGCCGCCGCCACACAAGATCCCGCCGACTCGCAGACATGTCTCGATGCCCTCCAGCAGGCCATCGCGGCTCCCGCCGACGATTTTCGGGCCGGATTCGATGGCCTGTTGGCGGGTCTGCTCGTGGCGGAGGGGGAACGCGGTCTAGATTTCCTGCACGACCGCGGGTTGTTCGGCCGCAATGCCCGGCCCCTCGATCAGCGGCATCTGTTGGCCGCGCTGCGGTTCGCCTCGGAAAGTCTGGCCGACACGATCCCGCGCCGAAGGATCATCGGCGCCACCGCCGCCTTGCTGGCCAGCCCGGTCGTGGCGGCCGATGCCACCGTTGATCTGGCCCGCTATCAGGCCTGGGACGAGCTGGCGGCCGTGGCCCGGCTCTGGGACACGTTTGGTGCGGATGATCCGATCATCCGCCGCGCCGTGGCCGGCTATCTCACCGCCTGCCCGCTCCCCGCGGCGTCCCAGGCCCTGGCGCGGATCCGCACGCACAATCCCGCCCTGTTGCAGCAGGCCCTGGAGGCCGCGGCCCTGCCGCCTGCCCGCTGACACCCGTAGTGGAAGTCTGGATCAACGACGGGGAATCCCGTCGCTCACGCTCAGGGCTTGTATGAACATCCCATGAAAGCCCCCGGCGTGAGCCGGTGGATACGGGTCGGTCGTCTCACCCCCGTGGTGACGGCAGCAGTTCGGGAACACCGGGACGTGCATCCTGTCGCGGCGTCGTGCCCGAGGCCGGCGGGGCGTTCTGATCGTCGTAGTCTTCCTTCGTGGCAGGATCCCGTGGCGGGAGCTGCGTCACCGGGGAATCAGCCCCGATCGACTCGAAGTTCTGCGTGATCGTCCCACGGCTGAAGACGCCGGGACGGGAATGGCCGTAGTCGAGGTAGAGGCTGGCGTCCCGCTGCCGCGCCCGGCGGTGGGCATCGAAGTAGGCCTTGCCGGGCCACGGGCCCTCGGCAAGGAAGACGCCGTTGTATTCGAGCAACGAGCCCTTGCGGAAATGAAGCTGCGAGATGGAGCGGGTGTAGTCGACGATCGCGCGGGCGTAGGAGCTCTCCGCCTCGGCCCGCCGCCGCTGGGCATCGAGCAGCTGGTCGAGCGTCACGGTGCCGGCGTCATAGGCTGCCTGCACCGCCTCCACCTGCCGTTCCGCGGCGACGCGGCGGTTGAAGTTCGTCTGGGAGAGCGCGAAATTCGTGTCGATGTTCCGCACCGCCTCGACCAGCGCGTGCGAGGCTTCCAGCTCCTCGTCCTGCAGCCGGGCCCGCTCGCGGGCCAGCTGCAACTGGTGGTTCCTGACCGTGGCCAGTTCGCGGCGGAAGCCGAGCGGCATGAGGAACTGTCCGCCCGCCTGCCATTCTTGGAACTGGCCACTCAGGAGGGTCGAGTAGGCATCGGTGCCGTTGAGAGGATCCCGGCCGTTGGCGTTGTACGCCGCGTAATTCTGGTTGATCAGCTCTTGACCCATGCCGAGGAACCGCCAGCGGCCCACGAGGTCGAGCCGGGGCAGGATCAAGTTCTTGGCCGCGGTCAGCTCCAGTTCTTTCTGCTTGATGACCCACTTCTGCCTGCGGAGTTCAGCCGACCGCGACAGGGTCTCGACCAGCGACTGCTGCCAATCGAAGGAAATTCTGGCGGTGGTCGGCTCGTCGGAGGGGCGGATCAGCCGGCCATCGCTGGCACTGATACCCATCATGAATCGCACTCGATTCTCGCAGCGGTAGACGTCGGTAAGCGCCTGCTCGACCTCGCTGCGGAAGAAGAAATACTGCTCGCGGGCCTGGGCCTCCTTGTCGGCCTCACCACCGCGCGACTGCTCCACGTAGAGGGCGTGCACCTTCCTCCAGGCCTCCAGCGAGCTATCGCGACCGGCCTTGCGGGCCTCCAGGTTGCGGTAGGCGAAATAGAGCTCCCAGTACGACTGCTCCGTGTCGCTGACGAGATTGCGGACACCCGCCTCGAACTCCGCCAGCGAGATGTCGGCGTTGATCCGGGCCAGCAACACGCCGCGAAACAGGGGCCGGCCGTAGATGTTGTCAAATGGGTCGGGGCCGGCGATCCGGTTGTAGGTCACACCGGCTCCCTGAAGCAGCGGCTGGCTCAGCGTGAAGTCGTAGTTCGTCGTGAAGGTCGAGGGCACTCCATCTTGGCGAATCGGCGAGTTGTTGTTGTCGTAGAGCGTCGTATTGGCAAAGCCCACGGTGGCACCAGTCGCCGTCCGCTTCTGGATGCCGCTCGTCCAGTTGCCGGTGTCGCCGAGGAACTGCTGCTGGAACACCGACGTTCCGATGATGCCACCTACGTTCTGCGGACGGTTCTGCCGCTCCCATGTGAGCGAACTGGAGAGCTGCGCGTCGAACAGCGACAGCGCGCTTTCCACACCGCGGAAAGGATCGGTCTCGGCAATCGCCGGGTCGTAGATCGTGGGCGTGGCCGAAGGGGCCGTGAGAAGCGAAACGGCCGGTTCGCCGGTCTGCGGGCGGGGCCCGCCGAAGCTCTGGAACCGGCCGCCCAGGTTGCGGAGCACCTTGCCGTTTTCCAGCGACGTACGGATCGCTTCCTCCAGGGACAGTTCCCAGATCTGGTCGATGCGGGCGTTGGAGAGCGTGAGCGGCTCAGTCGTGCCGGCCGACTCGTCGAGCGGCTGCTCGCAGCTGTCGGGATATTCGAGCTTCTGGACGGCGCCCACGTAGTGCGACAGGTCGCCGTCCTCAAAGAAGTAGAACGGCTGCTTGGGCGCACAGCCTCCCGCGAGGAGCGAGAGGCTCGTCAGGGCAACCCAGAGTTGTCTGGCAGTTCGCGGCACGGGGGCTTCCGCAAGGCGGTGGTGTCTGGCTCGGTCGTCGTTCAAATCGCCGCCGCTGCGCCCAAGGGGTGTGGCCACAGCTCTTGCTGCAGCCCTGCCCGGCACGGTGCCCCCCGACTCCGTGCCCGCAACACGTACGCCAAGGCGCAGCGACGGCTCCAGAGATATCGGCCGCCTCGCCCGCAAACTTGGGAGAACCGTCACATCCTGCGCAACCCGCACCTACCCCGACGATGGACTCGGGGCTTTAGGGGGCACTCTGGGAAGCCTGGGAAGGCCAGCGGGGAGTCCGGGAATACTGCAGCTGACCATCGGCCATCGACATGAACCTGGCGGCGCAGCCCGGCGTGCCGGCGATGACCGCGGCAGCCTGCTCCGGCCCCAGGACACTGGCGGCCGTGGCCAGCGCGTCGGCCGTCGTGCAATCCGGCGCCACCACCGTGACCGCTGCCGGCCCCGCCACGCCGAGGCCGGTCCGCGGGTCGACGATGTGGCTGTATCGTCGGCCGTCGATCTCCACTGCCTGAAAGGCATCGCCGGAGGTCGTCACCGCAGCATGGGAGAGGAGCAGGTGCTCGCCTGGATCGCCCGAGGCGTCGCCGTCGCCAGCATCCGTTGGCCGCAGCGGCGCCACGGCGATCTTCCAGCCCGCGGTGCCGGGTGGGGCCGCCGTGACTGCGATATCGCCGGAGGCATCGACCATCGCCGCCGCGATACCGCGACGCCGCAGCACTTCGATCACCCGATCGACCGCATAGCCCATGCCAATACCCCCCAGATCCAGCCGCATGGCGGGCCGCGCAAGCACCACCCCGCGGTTGTCGGGCACCAGCCGCAGGGTCTCCGGCCCGACCGACTCACGGGCAATGGCCAGCTTGTCCGGCACCGGCAATCGGCCTGAACGGCGGGCCTGACGCCACAGGCTCGTCAGCGGTCCGACCGTGGGGTCAAACGCACCGCCTGTGGCATCACGAATCTCGACGGCTCGCGTCAGCACGCGCCACAGGTCGTCGCTCACCGGTTCGGGAACCGTCGTTGGTGCCTGTGCCGACAGCCGGGAGAGTTCGCTCTCGGGATCGTAGTCGGAGAGAATCCGCTCGAGTCGTGCCACCTCGGCAAACCCAGCGGCAATCGCCGCGTCGCCGACCGCTGCCGTTTCCGCATGAACCGTGATCGTCCACGGCACTCCCATGAGCCGCTGCGTCTGGCTCACCCGCTGCGTCTGGCTCACGCCGGCCGGTGCGGACGGCGTGGCTGGAGGCCCACAGCCCGCCGCCAAGACACTCAGCAGGGCTGCCGTGGCGGCCCATGCGCGATAGACTCTTCTCATCATGAGCGATCAACTATCCCGTCCGATCGTGGCGATCAGTTTCGACTGCACTCCCTTGCGGAGCGTGCGGCAGGTTGCCATTCCGCCCGACGCCTCGCCGGCCTACCGCAGCCGGCTGGAGCGGGTCCAACGGGCTGTCAGCCAGCACGGCACCCGCAACACCTACTATCTCACGAACGGCTCCTGCACGTTTCAGTTTACAAACGATCCCGACCTGGGGTGGGTGCGTTTCTCGGTTGAGGGAACGGTGATCACCGATGAGGCCGACACGAAGACGGTCGGCAGCGATCTCGCGATCCGGCTCGACAAGGAAACCTGCGAGTGGCTCACGCAGCCGGCGGTGCAGTGGCTCTCGCTCACGGTCAAGCACGCCATGGAGACGGAGTTTGACCGCTACATCGCCGCCGGCGACCTGGCCCGCGCCCAGGAACGTCTGGCCCGCGAGCAGGCCGCCAGCGACGCCAGCGGCGGCTTCCTCGGGATGAACCTGTAGGGCGCTGGCTTCACGCGAACGCGTGCCGACGATGCGTCAGACGTCTACGCCTGCTCGCGGCGTTTCACTTCCAAGAGCACGCTCTCGTTGTCGCTGCCGCGGATCGGCCAGGCGGCGATCCGCCGGACGGCCACCTTCTTCACGAAGCCATGATGCCTGGCCTCGCCCTTCTCCTCCTCCCACCGCGGTCCCTTCACCACGAGCATCCGGCCATAGGCCTCGCAGAGCGGCTCGAACCAACCGAGCAGTTTCAGGAGCGGTGCCACCGCCCGCACCACGAGCACGTCAAACCTCCCCGGCCTGCCGCCCCTGTCGCCAGCCTCTGCTGCCGCGGCCACCAGCGGCTGCGCCGCCCCCTCGTGCACCGGGATCGTCAGGCCGATGTCGGCGACGATCTCCCGCACCGCCCGGGCCCGCTTGCCCACGCTGTCGCAGAGTTCGACCCTCAGATCGGGCCTCAGGATGGCCAGCAGCACGCCGGGCACGCCGCCGCCGGTGCCGACATCGAGCAGGTGCTCGCCAGCCGCGAGATGCGGAGCGATCGCCACCGCATCGGCCACATCGCGGGAGACGAATTTCTCCACGTCGGTGTGCCGCGTGAGGTTGAGCCGCTCGTTCCACGACCAGAGGCTCGCCGCATACGCGGCGAGCCTCGGCACGGCATCCGGGGATATGGACAGACCAAGCCGTTCGCACTCAGCGGCGATCGCCAGCGGTAGGTCGGCCCGAGACGGTTCCTGATGCGTCACTTGATAAACAGCATCTCACGGTAGGTCGGCAGCGGCCACAGATCATCCGGAAGGATCGTCTCGATCTGATCCGCCGTCTCCCGCAGCGACACCATGACCGGGATCACATCGTCGTGGAAGTGCTTGACTTCCGCGTGCAGATCGTGGCCGCTATGGGCCAGCGCCTTCTCCAAGGCCTCGATCCGCTGCTCGAAGGTCCCGACCAGCTTCGTGAGCTTGTCGAGCGTGCCCATGTGCACCGTCTGCCCAAGGGCCTTGAGCTTCGAGGCCGTGTCGACCAGTTCGCCCTGGTAGCGATAGCCGGCAGGCAGAATCATCGTCTTGGCGATCTGCACGGCCGAATTCGCCTCGGCGTTGATGTCCTTGCAATACCGCTCCATGTAGATCTCGTAGCGGCTTCGCATCTCCCGCTCCGAGAGCACGCCGTACTTCTCGAAGAGGGCGATGTTCTTCGGCGACACCAGCACGTCGAGTGCCTCGGGCGTCGCCTTCAAGTTGGGGAGCCCGCGACGCTTCGCCTCCTCCTGCCACTCCGCCGAGTAGCCGTTGCCGTTGAAGATCACCGCCTTGTGCTCAGCGACGATCTTCTGCAACAGCTTCTCGATCGCGCCGTTGACCTTCGAGGCGTCGCCACCCGTCGCCTTCTCCAGTTCGTTGGCGATGTAGTCGAGGCTTTCCGCCACGATCGTGTTGAGGGCCACGAGCGGCCCGGCGATCGACTGGCTGGCACCCACCGCCCGGAACTCGAACTTGTTGCCCGTGAAGGCGAAGGGGCTGGTGCGGTTGCGGTCGCCGGCATGCTTCGGCAGCGGAGGCAGCGTGTCGACGCCCACGGTCAGCGTGCCGCTCGACTTGCTGCTGGTGGCCTTCCCCTTCTCGATCTGCTCGAAGACGTCGGCGAGCTGCTCGCCGAGGAAGATCGAGATGATCGCCGGCGGGGCCTCATTGGCGCCGAGACGATGATCGTTGCCGCTGGCGGCCACGACCGAACGCAGCAGATCGCCATGCATGTGGACGGCCCGGATCACCGCCGCGCAGAACACGAGGAACTGCATGTTGGCGTGCGGCGTCTCGCCCGGCTCGAGCAGGTTGCCCAGCTTGCAGCCGATCGACCAGTTGACGTGCTTGCCCGAGCCATTGATGCCCGCGAAGGGCTTCTCGTGCAGCAGGCACGCCATGCCATACTTCTGCGCCACCCGTGTCAGCGTCTGCATGATCATCTGCTGATGGTCGGTGGCGATGTTGGCGTTTTCATAGAGCGGCGCGATCTCGTACTGCGACGGCGCCACCTCGTTGTGCCGCGTCTTCACCGGCACGCCGAGCTTGAAGAGCTCACGCTCCCCTTCCAGCATGCAGGCCAGCACTCGCTCGGGAATCGCCCCGAAATACTGGTCCTCGAACTCCTGCCCCTTCGGCGGCTTGGCACCGAAAAGCGTCCGGCCGGTCACGACCAGGTCGGGACGGGCGAAGAAGAAATTCCGATCGATGAGGAAGTATTCCTGCTCGGGGCCGGCCGACGCCGTCACCTGGCCGACATCCTTGTGGCCGAGCACCGCGAGCACCCGGCGGGCCTGCTTGTCGACGGCCTGCATGGACCGCAAGAGCGGCGTCTTCTTGTCGAGCGCCTCGCCGGTCCACGAACAGAAAGCGGTCGGGATGCAGAGCGTGGTGCCGTTGGGGTTGTCGAGGATGTAGGCGGGGCTAGTCGGATCCCACGCGGTGTAGCCGCGGGCTTCGAAGGTGGCTCGGAGGCCGCCGGAGGGGAAGCTCGAGGCATCGGGCTCGCCCTGAATCAGCTCCTTGCCCGAAAACTCAGCCATTGCATGGCCGTCGCCGGTCGGGGAGAGGAAGCTGTCATGCTTCTCGGCCGTGATGCCCGTGAGCGGATAGAAAACGTGGGCGTAGTGGGTGGCCCCCTTCTCGATCGCCCAGTCCTTCATAGCAAGCGCCACGGCGTCGGCGATGCCCGGATCAAGCGGCTTGCCCTGCTTGATGGTGGCCTGCAACGCCTTGTAGACGCTCTTCGGCAGCCGATCCTTCATCGCAGCGTCGCCAAAGACATTGGCCCCGAAGATCTCGCTCGTCGGCGTCTCGCGGAAGTTCCACGCCTGACCGTTCGATTTGTAGCTGTTGATGGCAGAGATGGCGTTGGCACGGGCACTGGTCATGGCAAAGTCCTTCTTCTACGGGACTGCGCACCGGTCGCGCAGTTCAGGGGTGGTTGGTGGTTGAAAAACAAGCGGACCGCCGCCAGAAGAAGAATTCAACGGCCCGCAGATTTTCAGAAATCTTTCGCAGACTAGCGGCGCGACCGGGCCAGTTCAAGTAGCCTCGCCCGCGTCAGGAATCGGCGCGGCTAGCGGGCGACGGTCGACCGGCTCACAGGCTTCGCCACCGGGCGGGCAGCCACCGTGCGCCGGGCCACCTCCAGTGCCGCATCGATGAACGGGTCGTTCGCCTGGGCCACGAACACCCCCGCGGCAGGCCGCGCGACCGACTGCACCTGCAGGTCGGGCTCGACCCCCACTCGGCTGTAGGGCAGCCCCTTCGGCGAGAAGAACTTCGCGGTCGTCAGCCGCATGCCCACGCCACCCACCTCCAGCGGGAAGATGCCCTGAATCGAGCCCTTCCCGTAGCTGCGAGTGCCGACAAGCGTCGCCCGGCCGTGGTCACGCATGGCGCCCGCAAAAATCTCGCTCGAGCTGGCAGATTCCCCGTCGATGACCACTACCAGAGGCATCCGCCACGTGCCTGGACGGCTGGCCGAGTAGTTGAAATCCTCCTCGGGGCTGCGGCCGCGGGTGGCCACGACCAGGCCCCGCTCGAGGAACAGGTCGGACACATCGACCGCCGCCGACAACAGGCCGCCCGGATTGCCCCGCAGATCGATCACCATCGACCGCATGCCGGCGGCGTCGAGCCGACGCAGGGCAGCTTCCAGGTCGGCGGCGGTGGTCTTCTGGAAGGAGGAGATCTTCAGATAGCCGACACCGGTCGCGGGATCGAGCATCCGCACGTTCTCGATGCTCGGAACCTCGACATGCTCCCGACGGACCGTCACGGCCCGGGCCGGAGCCGGCGACCTGAGGATGGCGAGTGTGGCGACCGAGCCCTCGGGGCCCTGCAGCAGCTGGGCTGCCTCGTCCACGTTCATGCCGCCGATCGACCGGCCACCCACGCCCACCAGATGATCGCCGGCGCGGATCCCAGCCCGCTCAGCCGGACTCGCGGGAATCACGTGCACCACCAGGAGCCCGTCATCGGCACTTTTCAGCTCCACGCCGAGCCCCACGAAATTGCCCTCGATCTGGGCGTAGAGATCGTCGAGTTGGCCGTTGGTGAGGAAGGCGGAATATTCGTCGAGGCCGCCCACCGCGGCCGCGGTCATCTCCATCAGTGTCACGGCCGGAGGAATGCCGAGCGTCGCGTGGCCGGCCCGCGCCACCCAGGCAGCCAAAGTCTCCGCCTCGACCGGTGAGGTGATGGTCCGGCCGGCGGTGATCCGCGCCACCTGGTCCCGGTACAGTGCCCGGCGCTCGGGAGTGGCCTGGGGGGCATACCGCGACACGAACGTCGGGTCATCGATCGCCACATCCATCGTCAGGCAGCCACGGGAGACGAGCCGGGCGAATTGCGGCGCCTCGACGTGGTGGGAGCCGATGCGTCCGAGCACCTCCGCGTAGAGCCGGCGGGCGTCGGTTTCGGCGAGCTTGGAAAGCTGCGTGCGGAACGCATGCTCACAATGACGGCGGGCCAGATCGCAATGGATCTTGGCCAGGTCATACCGCCGGTGCACGTCGGGGGAGAGGGTCCCTTTGCGGGCTGCCGTCTCACAGAGGGCCACCACGTCGGCCCACCGCTGCTCGCGCTCGAGCATGGTGGACCGGGACGCCAGCTCATCCTGCCCCGCAGGCAACTCGGGTGCCCGCACCAGCTCCGGAGCCTTCGGGACCGCAGCCTCCGCCGCCAGGCCGGTGCCGCCCGCGACAAGGCCGGCGAGCGACAGTCCGATTGCCACCAGCCGCGTCGTCAGCCAGGCCGTCAGACGGGGGCGGGGCAGGCAAGCCCGAAACGGCACCGGGAAAACCCGGGCATGGCCACACGTCGAGGGGGGAACGACGCTCACTGACGGCAATCCATTCGCAAGGCCGCACACAAACGCGGCAGGCATGCGGTCTCTCCGTTGACCGCTCGCGATTATGGATCACGTTCAGAAGGCGGTCAAAAAATTGCGGCCTGCCGCGCTGCAGATTTTTTCCCACCCGCCGGGTCAGCCTCGAAAAGCCTGGAACAACCGTCATCGTCCGTCTCCGCGACACGTCGAGGCGACACCTTGGTACGATGGACGATGCAAGAGA
This sequence comes from Pirellulales bacterium, assembly GCA_044236455.1. Taxonomy (GTDB): domain Bacteria; phylum Planctomycetota; class Planctomycetia; order Pirellulales; family UBA1268; genus CAMCQY01. Next base: position 45,305 of record JBIIGJ010000001.1, on the reverse strand, counting down.
CGCTCACCGTTTGTTGGACGAGATTGGCATGGCCAGTACGACCCGCACGTCCGATACCGTCGCCGCAGTCGCCGGCCCCGCCGCAGCGGCGGCCACAGGCTCCCCCAGTGGTCCGGCGGCCTCCGATCCGCAGCCGACGCTGGTGCTGCTCGACCGGGTGCGGCAAGGGGATGGCGAGGCGGTCAACGGCCTGCTCGAGCGGCATCGGGCGGCGATCCGGCGGATGATCGACCAGCGGATGGACCGGGTCGTGCAGCGACGGGTCGATGCCAGCGACATCGTGCAGGACGTGATGATCGAAGCCAACCGTCGGCTGGGGGACTATCTGGCCAACCCCACCATGCCGTTCCAGCTCTGGCTGCGACACATGGCCCGGGATCGCCTCATCGACGCCCACCGCCGGCACCGCGTCGCGGGCAATCGCAGCCTCGACCGCGAGGTATCGCTGACGGTGGCCGAGGGACAGGATCATTCGCAGGCCGACCTGATCGGCCAGTTGGCCGACCGTGAACTCACCCCGGCCGCGGCTGCGACCTGGCACGAACTCGAGCGCCGGTTTGCCGAGGCGGTGGAGCAGCTCGACGAGGACGATCGCAAGATCGTGCTGCTGCGACACTTCGAACATCTTTCCACGGCGGACGCGGCCGCTGTGCTGGGCCTGTCCAAGCCCGCGGCGGGAATGCGGTATCTGCGGGCGATGCGCCGGCTCCGGGTCCTGCTCGATGGCGGCTTCGATTCGCTGGCGATCGAGCAGGCCGGGCAGACTGTCACTGGGAAGGCCGGCGGCTCATGAACCTCCCCATTCGCCTCAGCGGCCTATCATGACCGAGAGGCCTCGACATGACCCCCATCACCGCATCCCGTACCCGCGCCATCGATACGCTGCTGGCGCCCGGTGACGAGGAACTGCTGGCGACCTTAGTTGAAGAACTCTCCGAGTTGCGGGGCCCGGCGGCCCAGGCGCTCCTGGAACATCACGCAGCCGCGCACCCGGCCCTGGCCGGCCAGCTCCGCGAACTGTTCGCCGCGATCATGGTGACTGACGCGGTCGCCGAGCATTCGACGATCTTTTCTCCCGGTGACCGCGAGGCCGACCGCAGCATCGGGAGTGGAACGTCGCCAACCGCTTCGTGGCCAACGGCGGGCACAGGCATGCTGCCCGGTGTCACGCCTCTGCCGGCGGCATTCGGCGATTATGAACTCCTCGAAGAGATCGGCCGCGGGGGCATGGGGGTGGTCTACCGCGCCCTGCAGAAAAGCCTGGGCCGCACGGTGGCGATCAAGATGCTCCTGCGGCGGGATCTGGCGACGCCGTCTGATCTGTCACGATTTCGCAGTGAGGCGGAAGCCGCCGCGCAGCTCGACCATCCCGGAATCGTCTCAATCTTCGAGGTCGGCGAGTGCGATGGACACCCCTTCTACAGCATGCAGCTTGTGGAGGGCACGACGCTCGCCAAACAGTTGCGGCAAGGGCCGCTTCCGGCCCGCGAGGCCGCGGCCCTGCTGGCGAAGGTGGCCGACGCCGTGCAGGCGGCCCATGCGCGGGGCGTGCTCCATCGTGACTTGAAGCCCTCGAACATCCTCATCGACTCCGGTGGCGAGCCCCATGTCTCCGACTTCGGCTTGGCCAAGCGGCTGGAGGCGGAGGAGTCGGTAACCCACACCGGCGCCATCCTCGGCACACCCTGCTACATGTCGCCAGAACAGGCGGCCGGCAGCCGCGGCGACGTCGGGCCGACGAGCGATGTCTGGAGTCTGGGCGCGATCCTGTATCAGATGCTCACCGGCCGACCGCCGTTCCAGGCCTCGAGCCCCATGGACACGCTCCTGGCGGTGCTCGAATCGGATCCGCCCGTGCCGCGGTCGATCGACCAACAGGTGGACCGCGATCTGGAGATGATCGCGCTGAAGTCGCTGCAGAAGCCGCAGGAACTCCGCTACAGCTCCGCGACGGAACTGGCCGCGGATCTGCGGGCCTTTCTGGCCGGCGAGCCGGTGGCCGCCCGGCACGGTGGGTTCGCCGACATCGTGGCCCGCCTGTTCCGGGAAACCCACCACGCGGTGGTCCTGGAGAACTGGGGGCTCCTCTGGATGTGGCACTCCGTCGTCATTCTCGCGCTCTGCGTGACGACCGATGTGCTGGCCTGGCAGGGCGTGACCACCCGCTGGCCCTATCTCGTGCTCTGGGCCGGCGGCCTGGCACTTTGGGCGCCGATCTTCTGGGCGCTGCGGCATCGCACGGGGCCCGTGACCGCGGTCGAACGCCAGATCGCCCACATCTGGGGCGGCAGCGTGATCGCCAGCGTGATGCTCTTCTGGGTCGAGGCGCTGCTCGGTCTGCCGGTGCTCACCCTCTCGCCCGTGCTCGCCCTGCTGGCAGGGCTCGTGTTCTTCGCGAAGGCGGGGATTCTCTCCGGCGCCTTCTACATTCAGGCAGCTGTGCTCTTCGCCACGGCGCTCGTGATGTGCATGGCCCGCGATCTGTCGCACATCATCTTCGGCGTCGTGAGCGGCATCTGTTTCTTCGTGCCGGGCCTCAAGTATTTCCGCCAACGCAGCAGAGGCTGATGTCGCCTCGCGCGGTTCGGGGCTGCCCATGCCCCGTCGCCGGACGTTCGCTTCGGGCATCCTGCCCTTCGCTCACTCGATGCTGACTGCGCTCCGGCATCCTGCCTGCGCTTGTCAGCAACGCCGGCTCTCGGGACATGGGCAGCCCCTCACGGAGACCCCGACTCGTTGTGATAGATTCCTTGGGTTGCGCTTGAGGAGCCGGTCGGAGGCACGCGCAGGAGCCGGTGAATTCTGCGACTCACGAGCGATGCACGATTCGTCCAAGAGCATCCTGTAGCAGAATCCGCCGGCGACGAGCATGCCGCAGCCGGCGAACCAATACGGCATAGCGACACCCTGGCGGCGCCACACAGCGTGACCTACCCCACAAACCAGGTCGCCAGCCAGTAGAGGCCGCCTGAGAGGGCCATCGCCACAGGCAGCGTGAGGATCCAGGCCAGCGCGATCTCGCGGACCGTCTCCGCCTGGATGCCCGACTTGTTCGCCCACATCGTGCCCGCCACGCCGCTGGAGAGCACGTGCGTCGTGCTGACCGGCATGCCGAGATGGTCTGCCATCGCGATCGTGGTGGCAGCGACCAGTTCAGCCGCGCCCCCTTGCGCGTAGGTGAGATGCGTCTTGCCGATCTTCTCGCCCACCGTCTTCACGATCCGCTCCCAGCCGAACATCGTGCCGATGCCCAGGCAGAGCGCCACACCCATCACCACCCACTCCGGCACGTATTCCACCGGCTTGGCCAGTTGCCCAGCCAGGCTCTTGAGTACCTGGCGGCGGTCCTCGGCCAGGTTGTCACCAAACTGCCGCAAGAGCGTGCGGACCGAGGCTCCCAGTTCGACCAGGCTGGTCCGCAGCTGCCAGCGTTCGTCGGGATGCAAATCGCTGAAGCTCGTGCGGCCCTCGAGGCTCGTCAGCACGCTTTTCACCAGCGGCAGCGGATCGAGCGTGGCGAGCACGACATCGTTGGCAGGGTAGGGATCGAGCACGTCGTCCACGAGCGTTGCCTCGACCACTTCGGCGGCAGACACGGTGTCGGTCCGCGAGAGTCGCTCGACCCGGGATTCGGCGAGATGCCGGTCCTTGAGCGCGTCCATCAAGTTTGCCACCTGCGGATCGGACAGTTCGGTCTCTAGTTTTTGGGCCGCTGCCACCGTGGCTGTCAGGTCCGCCGTCGACGAGTTCATGTTGAGCGCGTAGGCGGCCGGCACGATGCCGATCAGCACCAGCATGATCAGCCCCATCCCCTTCTGGCCATCGTTGGAGCCGTGCGCGAAGCTCACGCCGGTGCAGGTGCCAATGAGCAGGGCCCGGATCCACCACGGCGGTGGCCGGTCACCGCGGGGCGGCTCGTAGAGCTCCTTGGCCGGGATCAGCTGCTTGCTGATCAGCAGGAGCAAAGCAGCCAGACCGAAGCCGATGGCCGGTGAAAGCAAAAGAGCGATCCCCACCTCGGTGGCCTTATGCCAGTTGATGCCGCGGGCCATCGAGCCATGCTCCATGAGGGCATTCATCATGCCCACACCCATGATCGAGCCGATCAGCGAGTGGGAACTGGAGGCCGGCAGGCCGCGATACCAGGTGGCGAAATTCCAGATGATCGCCGCGCCCAAAAGCGACAGCACCATCGCCAGGCCGCGGCCCGTCTTGATGTTGACCAGAAGGTCGACGGGCAGGAGGTGCACGATGCTGAAGGCCACGCCGATCCCGCCGGCATGCACGCCGATGAAGTTCCACAGCCCCGACCAGACGACGGCGGGCGTTGGCTTCATCGATTTGGTGTAGATGACCGTGGCCACGGCGTTGGCCGTGTCATGGAAGCCGTTGATGACCTCGAATCCAAACGCGATCGCCAACGCGACGAGCAGCAGGAAGAGTTGTCCCGTGCCAAGCGTGTTGAAGACTTCCATGGCTGCCGCTTTCTGCAGGTTGCCCGCTTCAGGATCGACCGGATGAAGCCGTGCACACTACGGCGGCCCATGGACGGGCACAAGCCGCCGCTGGAAACGCATCAAATTCTCACACTGCGAGCATTTCACGTCTGGGCATGCCGGGCTGACAAGGGCCGCCGAACCGTGGCGTCGCCGGGTGCGTAGACTTGGGGAGCGTCCGGTGACGAAGCAGTGACGGGCAGCGGCCGCAGGAGAGCGACGGATGGCAGCTGGCGATCGACTACGGGTGGAACGACGGCTGGCCGGCTCGACCGTGGCGTACATGCACCACGGGATCGATGTGGGCGACGGCACGGTCGTGCATGCGCGGCCGGATGACTTTCAGAGCCCCCTGGCGGGTGGCCGCGTGGTGCGGACGAGCCTGGCGGAGTTTGCCGGCGGCGGCGTGGTACTCACGACGACGGAGCCGGCCGCCGCCTATCCGCCCGACGAGGTCGTCGCGAGGGCGCTTGACCATGTCGGCCGAGCGGGCTACTGCCCGGTGGTCGACAACTGCGAGCACTTTGCCACCTGGTGTGCGACCGGTGAGCGGACGAGCCGTCAGGTCGACATCGTGCTGGCGAGGATCAGCGGCGCGGCGGCCCGGGTGGCGGCCGCGGTGTCGGCCCGCAGACTGCTCGCAAACGCGACGGTCGGCGCGGCTGAACGGATCGCCGTCCGAACCGCGTTGGGAACCACCGTGCGGCTGGGCCTGCGCACGCTCGTGCCCGCGGCCATTGCCGGAGAGGCTGCGGCCCTGGCCGCCGAGTGGACGGCCCATCATGCCGGACGCCCCGCCGCCGACAGCCGCCGGGCCGGTGAGGCCGCGGGGCTCGCCACGTCCGCCGCAGCCTGCGCCCTGGCCGGTCTGCCGGCCGGACCGGGCGGCGTGATCACCGGGGCGCTCGCGGGGGCCGCGGTCTGGGCCGGTGGCGGGCTCGCCACGCAGGCGGCCGCGGCCGTTGTCCGCGGTCAGACGCGGTCGCGGTAGTCGGTCAGTGCTCCCGGGTTCCACGAGACGCGGAGGGCGTTGAGCACCGCCACCACGTCGATCGCCTCCTGGAGGAGCGCGCCCATCGCGGGCGAGAGGAACCCCGCCGCGGCAAAGCCCATGCCAATCACGCTGGCCGCCATGCCCCCCACGGCGCTTTGCAGCGCGATCGACCGCAGCCGTCGGCCGATGTGCAGCAGTTCGTCGATGCGTTCGAGGGCTGTATCCATCACCACGGCGCCGGCCGCCTCGCTGGTCACGTCGCTGGCCGCACCCATGGCGATGCCGACGGTCGCCGCCGCGAGCGCCGGCGCATCGTTGATCCCGTCGCCGACAAACAGGGTCGGCGCCTCGGCCGTCGCCTGCTCCACGATCCTGAGCTTGCCCTCCGGCTGGATGCCGGCATGCACCTCGGTGATGCCGACCAGGTCGGCGAGCCACCGCACCTCGCTCTCGCGGTCGCCGGAGACGAGCATCACGCGGGACAGTCCGTGGGCGGGCTTCAAATGGCTGACGAACGGCCGGCCGTCGGCCCGCGGCGAGTCGCGGAAGCGGAGCAGGGCCTCGGTCTTGCCGTCCACCACGACCACGCATTCGAGACCGCCAGCCACCGGCGGCAGCTTCGCGACTCCGGCAGCATCGACGTTCGGAAGCTTCTGACGGCTGGTGATCACCACGTCGTGCACACGCGCGGCGCCGTTCAAATGTTTCACCTGGCCGACGAGACCCTGCCCGGGCTTTTCGGCCAAGGCCTCGACCTCGAGCAGGCGGAGCGATTCCTCCGCGGCGGCCTGCACCACGGCCGCGGAGAGTGGATGCTTCGAATAGGTTTCGAGGCTGGCGGCCAGCGACAGCACATCGGCCCGGGTCAACGCGCCGAGGAGCACGACGTCGGTGAGGCTGGGCTCGCCGTAGGTGAGCGTGCCCGTCTTGTCGAAGATGGCGGTGCGACAGGTGTCGAGCCGTTCCAGGATGGCCGGATCGCGGATCACGATGCCACGCTTGGCCGCCAGTGACACGGCGCCGATGATCGCCACCGGGATCGCGATCAGCAGCGGGCAGGGGGTGGCCACCACGAGCACCGCGAGAAACCGCGTGGCGCTGCCGCTGAAAAACCAGGCGGCGGCGGCGATCGCCACGGCCAGCGGCGTGTAGAACGCGCCGAGCATGTCGGCCATCCGCCGCAGCTGCGGCCGTTGCTGCTCGCTCGAGCGAAGCACGTCCATGATCTTGGCGTAGCGGCTGTCTCCGGCCACGCGGTCGGTGCGAATCTCGAGCGCGGCCTGGCCGTTGATCGCACCCGAGAGCACGGCCGACCCAGGAACCTTCGCCATGCGGTAGGGCTCGCCGGTGAGGTAGCTCTCGTCCATCGACCCGCGGCCCGACACCACCGTGCCGTCCACCGGACAGATCTCGTGTGGCAGCACGACGATCAGGTCACCCACGGCAACCTCCGCCAGTACGATGTCGGTCAGACCGGCGGCCGTCTTGCGATGGGCCAGTGTCGGCATGCGCCGGGCCAGGGCATTGAGCACGTCGCCGGCCCGGCTGATGGCACGTGATTCGAGCGCCTCGCCACCAGAGAGCATCAGCACGACGAGCACGCCGGCGAGGTATTCCCCCAGCAGGACGCTCGTGATGATCGACAGGCCGGCCAGCAGATCGGAGCCAAACGTGCCCGCGAACAGCTTGGCAAGCAGATCCCAGACCAACGGCACGCCCCCCGCCACGAGCATCAACACCAGCGGCACATCGGCCAGCGTGAGACCACGGCCGGGAAACCAGCGGCCGGGATCGATCGGCCCCAGCGACACCGGCTCTCCGCCGCGGCCCGACCAGGTGATCAAGGCCCAGGCGGCCAGGGCCACAATCGCCCCCACGGCGATCAGCTCGTTGATCGGCAGCGAGCGGATGGCCTGCGGGCGTGGCGTGTGGGGAGCTGCGGGTGTTGTCATGGCAAGCGAGCCCGTGGAGCCATTATTCGTCGTGTCGTTGCGGCGTGCTGATCCCATTCAGCTGTGCATGCGGGCGACCGGATCACCCTGGGCAATGATCGCGGCTTCCTCCGCCGCCAGCCACTGCAGGCGTTCGCGCACCGTATCCTCGGGGGCCACGTCACAGGCCAGACGGACATACGTGGCGTGATGCCGGGCCTCGGATTCGAACAGGCTGCCGTAAAATTCGCGCAGCTCCGGGTCGGCGACATGGTCGCGCAAGAGCGCAAACCGCTCGCAGCTGCGGGCTTCGATGAGACCCGCCACAAGCAGCCGGTCGATGGCCCTGGCCGGCTCCTCCTTGCGGACGACTGCGTGGAGCCGCTGGCCGTAACTCGAGGGCGAGAGCTTGCGAAAGCGAATGCCCCGTCGCTCCAAAAGATCGAGCACCATCTGAAAATGTGCCAGCTCCTCGTTGACGATCTCCGTCATGGCGCGGGCCAGCGGCACATGGTCGACGTAGGAAAACAGCAGGTTCATCGCCACGCCCGCCGCCTTCTTTTCGCAGTGGGCGTGGTCGATGAGGATGTCGTTGAGGTGGGCGTCGACCTGGGCGAGCCAGCGGGCATCGGAGGTGGATTGCAGGCTGAGCATGGCACGTGGTTGGCGGGGCGGAGCGAAACAGGGCATCATACCGGCTGACACCTTCGTCATCCTGACTCCATCCCCGCCACGCCGGAACCAGCCGCATGATCGCGTTCGACCGTCCCGCCGATGCCCACCCCGGCAAGAAACCCGACCGCAACGTGCTGGGGCTGCCGCTGGCCCCCTGTTCCAGCGAGCCGCTGACAGGCTTCTTCCGTGACGGCTGCTGCCGCACCGGGCCCGACGACGTCGGCGTACACACGGTCTGCGCCGTGATGACGAAAGACTTCCTGGTCTTCACCGTTGCGGCCGGGAACGATCTGGTGACACCGCGGCCGGAGTGGGGCTTCGCGGGACTCGTCGAGGGGGATCGGTGGTGCCTCTGTGCCTCGCGCTGGCTGGAGGCGGCGCGGGAAGGCCGGGCGCCGCCGGTCGTGCTGGAAGCGACGCACGAAAAGTCGCTCGACATCGTGCCCTTCGAACTCCTCAAGAAGCACGCCGTGACGTCCGTCTGAGCGCACAGCCACATGCACGCCATCCTGCCGCTGGCGATCGGGCTCGTCGCCTTGCTCTATGCCTCCGTGGGGCATGCCGGCGCGACGGGCTACATCGCGGTCATGACCCTTCTCGGTATGCCACCAGCGACGGTCCGGCCCACGGCGCTGTCGCTCAACGTGATCGTGGCAACGATCACGACCGTCCAGTTTTTCCGTGCGGGCCATTTTAGGCCGCAGCTCTTCTGGCCCCTGGCCGTGGCGAGCGTGCCGTGCGCGTTTATTGGCGGCGCGATCTCGCTGCCCACGGCCGCGTTCGAGGTGGTGCTCGGCGGCGTGCTGCTGGCGACGGCGGCACGGATGCTGCTCGATGCCCGCAGACAGCCTCGCGATCACCAGGAACTATCGCCGATCTTGCCGCTGAGGCCGTGGCTCACGCCCGTGATGATGGGGGCACTTGGCGGCGGAATCGGCCTGTTGTCAGGGCTCACGGGAGTGGGTGGCGGCGTGTTTCTGACGCCGGCACTGCTGGCGCTCGGCGCGGCACCGGTGAAGACCATCGCCGCCGTGACGGCGCCCTTTATTCTCGTTAATTCGCTCGCAGGCCTCGGCGGCGGCCTGCTCGCCGGTCGACCGTTTCCGGCCGCCGGCCTGCCGGTGATCGCGGCCGCCGTGCTCGGCGGCGCGATCGGCTCGCACTTCGGCGCGTTCCGCCTGCCGGCACGGACCCTGCGGCTGCTGATGGCGGCCGTGCTCGCATTCGCCAGCGTGAAGCTGCTCGGCCGCCCGCTGGGACTGTGATCCAAGATTCCGCGAGGGGCTGCCCATGCCCCGAGAGCCGGCGTTGCTCGGGCACCGATCCGTCTCAGCGGATTGGTCGGCGCAGGCAGGATGCCGAAGCGCAGTCAGCATCGAGTGATGCGAAGGCGTTCCCATGAGACGGGCTTCGCCCGGCGAACGTAAGCCGGAACCGACGCCGGGACGGCGGCGACGGCGCGAAAGCCGCATGCCCGAAGCGAACGTCCGGCGACGGGTGATGGGCAGCCCCGGCCGCTTCGGACTTCGGACTCAGTGACCGCCCGCCTTCGAAAACAGATTGAGCACGACGACGCCGGCGATGATCAGCGCCATGCCGAGGATCGCCGCGGCGTCGAGCTTCTGGCCGAGAAAGAGCCAGCCGATCGCGGCGATCAGTGTCACCCCCGCGCCGCTCCAGACGGCGTAGGCGATCCCCACAGGAATATCCTTGAGCGTCAGCGACAGAAAGAAAAAAGCCAACCCGTAGCCGATCACGACCATGACGCTGGGCACGAGCTTCGTGAAGCCCTCCGAGGCGCGGAGAAAACTCGTGCCGACCACTTCGGCCACGATCGCGATGATCAGATACAACCATGGCATGGGCGGCTATCACCAGGGGCTGTCAAAGGCGTTTTGAAAATGCTCGACGACTGGTCGGGAACCCGCGGTGCCGAACGTCACGGTCACCACGTCGATCCGCACCTGGCAATCTTCCAGGCGGTGACGGCGAATGTAGGCCGTGGCGAGTTCGGCAATCCGCCGCTGCTTCTGCGGGCCGACGGTTTCCGCCGGATGTCCGTGGGCCGTGTCGGTCCGCGATCGCACCTCGACGAACACCACCGTGCGACCGTCAAGGGCCACCAGATCGATGTCTCCACGGAGCACCCGCTCGCGGCGGCCCACGATCCGGTAGCCAAGACCGCGGAGGAATTTTTCCGCCTCTGCCTCGCCCTGTCGGCCCAACGCCTGCCTTGGATCACGCGACGTCATGGCTGCCACCCGGGCACCGATGAGCTACTCAGGCCTTCGCCGTCGCCTTTTTGCCGGCCGCCTTCTTCGCCGTCGCCTCGGCGGCGGCGACGTCGTCGCGCTTCTCGCGGAGACGCACCGACTTGCCGACGCGATCGCGGAGATAATAGAGCTTGGCCCGACGCGACACGCCCGACCGCTTCACCTCGACCTTGGCGATCTTCGGTGAGTGGATCGGAAACTTCCGCTCGACGCCTTCGCCCGCGACGATTCGCCGGACGGTAAACGTCTCGCGGCTGCCGGATCCACTCTTGGCGATGACGACGCCGTTGAAGATCTGAACCCGCTCCTTCTCACCTTCGAGGATGCGGGTATGCACGTCGACGGTGTCGCCAATGGCGAACTGGGGCACCTCCGACTTGAGGCTGGAGGCTTCGACTTTGGCGAGGATTTGCTGGCTCACGACGGCTCCTTTAGGAACGCTCTGGGGAAGGATGGCGGGAAAGATTGGCTGGGACACGGCGACGGGTCGCATCGACGGCCTGTTCGTGCCGCCACGTTGCGATCCGGCCATGGTCGCCCGACAACAACACGTCGGGCACGCGCAGGCCGCGAAACTCCCGCGGCCGGGTGTATTGGGGGCCTTCCACCAGGCGATCGGCGCCGGAGAAGGAATCCTGTCGGGCACTCTCTTCATCGCCCAGCACGCCGGGCAGCAAGCGGGCGACCGCGTCGACGATCACCATCGCCGCCACCTCGCCACCGGAGAGCACATAGTCGCCGATGGAGATCTCATCGGGCTTGAGTGTTTCGCGGACACGGTCGTCGAAGCCCTCGTAGCGGCCGCACACGAGCACGATCCGCTGCTTGCGGGCAAGCTCCTCAACACCGGCCTGATCCAATCGCCGACCGCCGGGCGTCAGCATGACGAGATGGCCGGGGGCATCGGCCTGCTGCTGCACGGCCTCGACGCACGACACGACCGGACCGGGCATGAGCAGCATTCCCGGTCCACCGCCGTAGGGCCTGTCGTCCACCTGCCGATGCACGCCCTCAGCGAAGTCGCGGATGTTCGTCAGGCAGACGTCAATCAGCCGCGAACGACGCGCCTCACCGAGCAGGCTTCCGTCAAGGAAGCCCGTAAACATCTCGGGAAACAGGGTGAGGATGTCGATGCGCATGGGATCGGCAGAGGCATTGGCAGGCTTGATCAGGCTTGCTCTGGCTGCGGCTCCCCACCGGCATCGGCCGCAGGGACGGAGGATTCGGCCACGGGTGCGGCAGCAACCGACTCCGGAGCGGCTTCCACCGGGGCCGCAGTTGCAGCGGCCGGTTCCGCCTTGGGCTCGGGGACGAACACAGGCTCGCCGGCCGCGGGCACGACCTTGGGCAAGGAGAGCTTGGCGCGGGCCTGCTCCATCTCCTTGAGCCGCGTGCCATTCGCACCATATTTCTTGACGAGCACCCGCACCGCGTCACTGGGCTGGGCGCCAACGCTGAGCCAGTAGTTGACCCGCTCGTTGTTGAGCAGGCAGCGGGCATCGGTATCGGGCACGGAAGGATCGTAGGTGCCGAGCACCTCGATCACGCGGCCGTCCCGCGGGCTCCGCCGGTCAGTCGCACAAATCCTGTAAAAGGCACGGTTCTTCCGGCCCATTCGCTTCATTCGAATCGCCACAGCCACGGTCGCAGTCTCCTCGGAAAGGATTGATCGAGCCCCTTAGCGTACCCGACCGGCGCCGGAACCCAAGCCCACCTTCCAGAGCCCGGTTTTTCCGGCTTTTTTACGGAAATCGCCGCTGCCGTGCCGGGCGGGCTCCCCGAACACGCTCCGCTCGCTCGGCGGCTCGGCGACCGCGTCAGGGATGATGGTGGGCTCAGTGCGCCGAGGCGCCTGATGCTCGCTTCGGTGTTCGGGGAGCCCGCCCTCGTCGATCGGCATGGCAGGATGCCATGCGCAGCACCAGCAAACTGCGTTTGCCAAGCGAAAACGGCAGGATGCCGTGTTTCGCGTGAAGACAGAGCCCGCCCTCGTTGATCAGCGTGGAAGGAGGCCATGCGCAGCACCAGCCGGCGGAGGCCGGCCAAGCAAAAACGACAGGATGTCGTGTTTTGCGTGAAGCTACTCACCCGCGCTTCTTGCGGCGGGCGTCTTTCTCCCGCTGCTTCTTCTGCTTGCGCCGCTCATCGGCGGTGAGCCGCTTGCCCGTGTCGCCCTTCGGCCGGCCGAGCCGCGCGGCGGGATTGCTCAGCTGCGCCTGCAACCGCTGCACCTCGCGGAGACGGTCCCGCATGCCGAGCCCCGCCATGCCCTTCATCATCGCACTCATGCCGTCGAATTGCTTGACCAGGTCGCCCACCTCATGCGGTTCGACACCGGCACCGGCTGCGATCCGGCGGCGGCGCGACTGGTCGACGACGCGTGAGGGGTTGCGCCGCTCGGCCGGCGTCATCGCATCGATGATGCCGAAAAGGCGGTTGACGTCCTTGTCGAGATCGGCGCCGGCCAGCATCTCCTGCATGCCGCCCATGCCCGGGATCATGCCGAGCACCTTGCCCATCGGGCCCAGACGGCGGGTCTGCAGCAGCACCTTTTTGAAGTCGTCGAGCGTGAACTCGCCCGCGCGGAGTCGTTCCTCCTGCCGCTTCATCTCGTCCTGGTCGAACTTCCGCTGTGCCTCCTCGACCAGCGTGACGACGTCGCCCATGCCGAGGATCCGCCCCGCCATCCGTTCGGCGTGAAAATCCTCGAGGGCCTCGATCTGTTCGCCGGTGCCGATGAACTTGATCGGCACTCCTGTCACGGTCTTCACCGACAGCGCGGCGCCGCCGCGGGCATCGCCATCGAGTTTCGTCATGATGACGCCGTCGAGCTCGAGCGCCTCATTGAAGGCCTTGGCACTCTTCACCGCGTCTTGTCCGGTCATCGCGTCGACCACGAGGTAGACCTGGTCCGGCCCCACGGTGCGGTCGATCTTCGTGAGCTCCTGCATGAGCGCCTCGTCGATCGAGAGCCGGCCGGCCGTGTCGAGAATGACGACGGAGATCCCCTCCTTCTGGGCGCGGGCCACGCCGGCACGGCAGACGGCGACCGGATCGGTGACCCCGTCCGGCACGTGCACCGGCACGCCGATCTGCCCGCCAAGCACCGCCAGCTGCTCGATAGCCGCCGGACGCTGGAGGTCGGCCGCCACGAGCATCACGCCCTGGCCCTGCTGTTTGATCCGCTTCGCCAGCTTGCCGCAGGAGGTCGTCTTGCCCGAGCCCTGCAGGCCGCAGAGCATCAGGATGGTGGTCTTGCCCGGCTGCAGGTGGAGCGAGTGATCCACCGGCCCCATGAGGTTGACCAGTTCCTGATGCACGATGCCCACGAGCTGCTGGGCCGGGTCGAGCGATTCGAGCACCCTCGACCCCACCGCATCATCGACGACCCGCGATAGAAATGTCTCGACGACGTCGTAGGCCACGTCCGCTTCCAGCAGGGCGGTGCGGACCCCGGACAGGCCCTCTCGCATGTTGGCTTCAGTGAGCTTGCCGCGGCCCCGCAGGGTGTTCAGTGCGGAGGAAAGCGACGCGGTCAGCGACTCAAACATGACGGCTCCGTGGGAGGGAAACGGGAGCCGCGAGTATACGAGCCGCCAGGAGCCTCAGGAAAAGCCCGGACGTTTCGAGGCGGGACCACGCCAGATGGCAGGCGGGAGGGTGTGCGGTCGCGCGAATCCGCCGGCTTCCGCCGTGGGCGTGTCGTCAAACGGCGATCCGCCCTCACGGAGGCCCGGGGCGGTGGCGACGGGAAAGCGGTGCCCACGCATCCACGGCGGAAAGCCATGGATTGACGTGACGAACGCCCCACCGGTGACGAGCCGCTCGAATCGGGAGCAGGCACACTGCGTGCTGCTTGCCCGACGCTTGGCCGGCAAGAACGGCACATCACCGGAAGGGCGGACGGTCGCACCGGCCGCCGGTCAGCTGAACGTTCCCGGCTCGACCACGATCGGCGTCGATGAGGGTGACACCACGCCGCCCCCACCTGCACCACACGGGCCACACGCCGGGCCACAGGCCGGCTCCTGCATCGGAGCCCCGCAGGCGGGCTGGCAGGGTGGGGCACAGGGCTGGGCCGCCGGGGCCGCACAAGGCGCTGCACCGCCCGCGCAGGGCGAGCGAAACTCCATGAACGAGGGACGGCGGCAGCTGTTCGAGCTACCGAAACAACTACTGCAGCCCGGGGCGGCCGCCAGGCTACCGAGGGCAATCACAAGGCACAGGGAACGGCACATGGTTGGCATCTCCACCACCGTCGAGTCGGGCACGACCCGCGGTCGAACACGATGCGTCGTCCGCGACGACGCCTTCAAACCCTAGCTCATGATCCGGTGCCGTGTCGGACGGCCGGGCACATTTCTCAAAAAAATTTCCACACTGTTCAAAGCCATCCGTGCCGACTGTGCCAGCGGCGGCGACTCTGCCGGCCGACTGTGCCACACCCCTTGCCATCAACCGCGCTGGTGCCGTGAAACGCATGCTAATCTTGCAAAGCGTCGATGACTTCAATTGCCGCATCACGGCTTAGGCTGGGTTTCCATGCGTTCGGTGTCTGCCTTGCGTTTTTTCACCGCGTCCCACCCTTTATTCACTCTGGCGGCGCTCGCGGCATTGTGCTCCTGCCCGCCGACGCTGGCACGGTCGGCCCGGGCCGACGCGCCGAGCGAACAATCGGTAGCCGAGCCCTGTCCGGGAGATGGCGGGGTCGGTGCCGACGACGTCTGGGTCGTCAGTACGCGACGGCTGCCCGACATCAGTTTCGTGCCCACGAACGTCACGTTTGGCGTGGAACGGCTGGTTTCCACCGGGGAGTGCGCTCGCTGGCAGCCGTCGGATCTGCCGAGCCTGCTCGGTGCCCCGCAGCGGCCGCTCATGATTTTCATCCACGGCAACCGCTACGATCCGGCTTCGGCGAAGTCGCAGGGACTGCTGCTGGCCCGACGGAGTGCGGCGTGCCGTCCGGACGGCTCTCCGGTCCGCACGGTGATCTTTTCATGGCCGAGTTCGCAGGAGGGATTGCTGTTGCGGGACAGCCGAGCCAAATACGCGCGGGCCATGACCGACGGCCATTACCTCGCATGGCTCTTGGGTCAGGTCGAGCCTGAGCGGTCGGTGGCGATCGTAGCCTACAGTTACGGCGGGCTGATCACGCTTGAATCGCTCGACAATCTCGTTGTGGCACAGCGGTCGGGACGTTCCGATCTGCAGTCATGGATCGATCGCCCCGGTCGGCTCCATCTGGTGCTCGTGGCATCGGCCGTCCGCCACGACGCTCTGGCCCCGTGCGGCGAATATCGGAAGGTGCTCCCGTGCATCGACCGGCTGACGCTGCTGAACAACACGCGGGATTCGGCGCTCAAATTCTTCGAATTTATCGATCCCGATCTGCGGACCGAGGCATTGGGACACGAGGGCATGCCGGCCCGCTGGCTGCCTCCGGACATTGCATTCCTGCAGATCGACGCTGCCCCGATCGTCGGAAAGAGCCACCGATTCCCGGCCTACCTGGAGTCGCCGTCGCTCACCCGCCGGATCGCGACGGGCGCCCTGGACGGCCTGACGAACGACTGGTCTCCCGCCCACTAGTCGTTTTCGTGTGCGGCGAACCATTCCGCCGTCAGTGCCAATCCTTCCTCGAGCGCCACTGCCGGCCGCCAGCCGAGCACCCGTCCGGCGAGCGTGGCATCGACCAGATTCGACCGCAGGTCGCCGGGCCGGGCCGGGCCATGGTCGGGCTCGGGCAGCGTTGTCGGCCTGCCCCGCCGCCCCAGGGCTGCGGCAACTGCCTGCCGGATTTTCACTTCGAGTTCGTTGACGTCGGCACCGATGCCGGTGCCGACATTGAGGCTCGTGAGAGTTCCCGGCACCACCTGCGGTAGGTCGGCGGTGAGCGCGAGTACGTTGGCCCTGGCAACATCGACTCCAAAGACATAGTCGCGGACATAGCGGCCGTCGCCATTGATCCTCGCCGGCTCACCCGCCAGCAGTTTGCGGCAGAAAATGGCGACCACGCCCGCCTCGCCGTGCGGGTTTTGACGGGGTCCGTAGACGTTGGAATACCGCAGGGCCACGGTCGCCATGCGGTGCTCTTCTGCAAAGAATTTCAGGTACCGTTCACCCACCCACTTGGTGATCCCGTACGGACTGACCGGGTTGGCGGGCGTCGACTCGGGAGCCGGGGTCGTGACATCTCCGTAGAGCACGCCCCCGCTGGACGCAAACACAACACGGCGACAGCCTTGTCTGGCAGCGGCTTGCAGGACATTGATCAAGCCGATGCAGTTGACCTGGGCATCGAAGAGCGGTTCGCGGACCGACCGACTGACCGACATCTGCGCCGCCTGATGACAGACCAGTTCGGGCCGCGCCGCCGCAAACACGCGGGCCACCGCCTCCGGATCGACGATGTCGGCAACATGCAGGGGCACGCCGGCCGGCAGGTTGTCGCGGGAGCCGCTGGAGAGATCGTCGAGCACCTCCACCCGATGACCGGCCTGCTGCAGCTCATCGACGATGTGGCTCCCGATAAACCCCGCGCCGCCAGTGACGAGAACATTCATGGACACGATCCTTCTTGAGGGCGGAACACGCCCTGGCCTACGAGAAACGACCGCCGCGGAACCGGATGACGGGCCCGATCATACGCGCACGATCCCCACCGCACAGGCCGGTCGAGCGTGGCGATGCCCCCCTCCCGGCCGGGGCTGCCGCGGGTGTCCACCGGGGCGGGGTTCGCCGGCCGGCAGGAAAACAGCCTCTTTCCCTGCCGTTTGGCAATCCAGGATTCCCTGCTGCTGTTTTCCTTGACTCGACCTTTTGACAAACGAAAATACGGTCCCCGGAGCTTGGGCCGTCGAGGCCGCCGCCGCCCCACCCCCAACCATCCCGTTGTTCTTCCCCAAGGTTTCCTATGTTCTTCTCTCTCGCACAGCACCTGTTTCCCTCGCGGAAATCAGACGCTCCGTTGCGGCAGCGATCGGCAGGCACGACGGGCATCGCCCGCGGCGTGCGGAAGCCTGCGGCGTCGATTGGACTTGAGTCGCTGGAGCCGAGGATCGCGCTGACGGTGTTGCCGGCAAACGTGCCGCCCCCTTCGGTCGCGCTGACTGCGGCCAGCGATACGGGAGTCCGTGGAGACGGGGTCACCAGGTTGTCGCGGCCTACGTTTACCGGCAGAGCCCCGGCCCGTTCCACCGTGGTCGTCTACACCGACGCCCTACGCACACAACCGCTCGGCACGGTCCGGGCCAATGCCTTCGGGGTGTGGAGCCTGACCACCCCGGCCGCTCGGCCATTCACCGCCGGGGAGTACGCGATCACCGCCTACGCGATCACCGCCGCGAACGTTTCGAGCGGCCCCTCCACCCGCCTGTCTCTCCGGATCGACGACTCGCGGCCCACGGCCAGCATCGGCTACGACGCGGTCAATGGCCGCGCGACGCTGACATTCTCGGAGCCGGTCTCAGGCGTCTCGTTGGCCAGCCTGCGACTTGCGGGCCGAACGGCGTCTGGACTCAGCTTCTCCAATCGGTCGATCGCCGACGTGCGGCTCTATCCCCTTTTGGGGAAGGTCACGCTCTCCGCCTCATCCGACGCGAAGACCTTCACGTTTCAGGAGCAGTTCACGCTTGCGGAACCAGGGACGTATACGCTCACCCTGGCCTCGGCGGGGATCGCGGACCGCGCCGGCAACCTGCTCGCCGGTGGCGCCTCGACCACGTTTCAAATCCTGTAGTTCCTCCATTCCCAGTTCCTCCCTATGCACCACCGCTTCACCATCCGCGGCCAAACAACCGTCCGCGTCGGCTTCACGCTGATTGAGTTGCTGGCGGTGCTTGCCATCATCGGCACGCTGATCGGACTTCTGCTCCCGGCCATTCAGCGGATGCGCGAATCTGGCCGCCAGACGCAGTGCGCGAACAACCTCCGGCAGATGGGTGTGGCGCTGGCCAACTATGAACAGGCCAAGAAGCGGTTTCCGCCCGGAAACGAACAAACCAGCAAGCGCTACCATGCTTGGTCCTCCTATGTCCTGCCGTTCCTGGAGCAGTCCACGGTTTCCAACCGTCTCGACTACTCGAAGCCGTGGGACGACAGCGGCGGCAATGCCGCCATCGCCGACGTGACGATTCCCACATACGTCTGCCCGAGCGGCATGAAAACGTTCGTCGGCAAACAGGATTACGGCGGTGTCCTCGGGGCCTGGATCAATCGAAACGGCGATTCCCTCGCGGTCGTCAACAGCACCGATCTGCGCTACCTCGCCTCCGGCGTGCTGTACGCCACTGGGGAGGAACTCTACATGCCCCCCAGGTACGACCCCGGGACGGTGCCCGCCCAACAGCCTCGCCAGCCTGCCACGGCAGCCTCGGCCACGGACGGCTTGTCGCGAACCCTGATCGTGACCGAGGGGGTCGATCGGGAGCAGGCCGGCGCCCCTGACACCCGCAGGGCGGGCGACAGTGGCTGGGCCAGCGGCTTCAACTGCTTTCCTCTCAACTCCCGGGTGATCAACATTTCAGATTCGGATGGGTTTCGGAGCATGCACTTTGGAGGTATCTACGGCCTGTTTGGTGACGGCCGCGTGACCTTCATCAGCGAGCGAACCGATGCCTCCGTGCTGATTGCCATCTGCACCAAGAGCGGTGGCGAGACGGAGACCATCGGCCTCTAGAACCATTCCTCCACGATCATTCCCCAGGACCATCCACCCATCCACCCACGCGGGGCAAACCCGCCACCAACATTACGGGGCAACCCGTGGTCGGCCGCACGAACTTCGTACGGCCGTGATTTGCCAGTTTTTTCCTTCGAAGAGAGGTTTCCATGATTCGCAGCTTTTCCATTGCCTTGGCAATCCTTGCCTTGGCGTGTGCTGCCGACGCCGCGTTTGCGGGTGGTCGGAGCAACGGCAGTTCCAAGGCGAATACCCAGAGTGTTCGCATCAAGAACATCGGCCCCGGGCCGGTACTCGTGAATGCAGCCAATGGATCGGCGACTGGTGCTGCTGGCGCCAAGCAGGTTGCCCAGAACGGCGTGGCCCAGTTTCGGTTGAAGAAGGTTGCCAGCCAGGCCTGGGCTGCGGACACGGCGCAGAATGTGCCACAGACCCTGAACTACACCTTCGCCAATAGGCAGGTCGTGTATCTCCAGGCTGCAGCTGACGGCACCACGACCACGCTGACCTTTGCCCCTCCGGGCGTGCTGTTCTAGTCGAGGTTCTGCCAGACCTTGTTCCGGCGCGTCCGGAACCCAGGTCCGAAACGAGACCACAGGCCGGACATCACGGGGGGAGGCACCCCGCCGCGATGTCCGGCTTGCTCGTTTCTGCTCTGCGGGCCAAGAGCATGGGGTCCGAAGCGTCGCGGTTGTTTGTACGGGCCTCCAATCGGGATTAGAACCGAGGCATGAACGGTTCTCTTCCCCAACACGCCCTCGTGGCGGCGGCGATCGCGATCGTGATCGCACTGCCCTGGCTCTGGCAGGATCTCGTGCCCTGCGAGTGGCTGGGCGTGGCGGCGGGCCTGCTCGCGCTGCCGCACCTGCGCGGCTGGCGGGGCGAGACGCTCGCGCTGGCCGCGGCCGCCACGGCACTGGCGACGGCGTTTCACTGGTCGCCAGAGGTGCTCGCGGATTCGGTGGAGACGAGCTACGCGATCGGCCTGGCCTTCACTCTGCCGATCGTGCTTTGGGACGCCATGCGGCTCTCGCTGCCGTTTTGGTTTGTCAGCCGCACGGTCACCGACGCCCGCAATGCCTGGCTCCCCGCGGCGCTCGTCGCGGTCGTGTCGGAGGCCTTCGTCACGAGCGTGTTCCCTTGGAAGCTGGGCTACAGCCAGTTGGCCTGGCCCGTGCTCATCCAGTCGGTGGACCTGCTCGGCCCGGAAGCCTCCACCTTCGTGCTCTATGCCCATGCCGGGGTGATCGTTCTGGTGGCCGAGATAATCCGACGCCGGCTTTCGGGAACCGGCGGACGGCCGTGGACGGCCATCGGTCTGGCCGCGATCGTCCTCTGCGCAGCCAACCTGGCCTATGGCTGCTGGGCGATGCAGGCCTGGTCGGCGCGGATCGCCGCGGCCCCGAAACTCAACGTGGCACTCGTGCAGGTCGATCCCAGTCAGGAAGGTGCCCTGAAAGAACTGCAGCGGGTCTCCCAGGAGGCGTGTGCGCAGCATGCCGGCGGCTTCGACCTGATCTGCTGGCCGGAATGCAGCGGTGGATCCTACGAGGAGTCGCTCGCATCCTTCGCCGATCCGCAGCGGGTGTTTTCCCAGTCGCGTGAACCGCAGCGGGGGCTGCGGCCGCTGGCCGACCCTGCGTGTCCGCTCCTCTTCGGCGGCAAGATCTACCGGGGCTATCCCGAACGGCCCAACGACATCTACCAGTCCGCGATCCTCGTGGACGGCGCGGAGCGGATCGTCGGCCGCTACCACAAGCGGCACCTGATGCCGTTCGGCGAATATGTGCCGGGCTGCGACTGGATGCCGGAGATTCGGCACTACTTCCCGATGGACGAACTCGACGTGGGGCCGGATGCCAACACGCTGCCGCTGGGCGACACCGCGCGGCTTGGCGTGATGCTCTGCTACGAAGACATGGTGCCCGCAGCGGCTGCGTCGCTCGTCGACAATGGTGCCAACGTGCTCATCTCGCTCATCAACGGCTCGTCGTTCAGGGCGACGCTGACGCTGCTCCAGCATCGGCTGCTCGCACAGATGCGGGCCGTGGAAAACCGTCGCTGTCTGGTGCGGTGCGCGGCGACAGGCGAGACCTGCGTGGTTTCTCCGCTGGGCACGATCTCGGCGCGGCTGCCGCTGCACGTGCAGGACGTGCTCGTGGCCGACGTGCCGCTCATGGAGGCCCGCCCGCCCGCCGGCCGGATCGGCCAGGCCTTCCCGCTCGTGTGCGGCGGGCTGTTGCTCGCCATCACGCTGCAGTGTTGGCGACAGCACCGCGGGCAGCTCGACTCACGCCGCGCGACGGACAGCCGGAGCCTGTGACGCGAGCCGCGCCTCGACCATCATGCGGGCGACGTCCTTCATGTGGGAGCAGGCGGTCCAGCCCAGCCGGGCCGTAGCGTGCGACGTGTCGGCGCGTCCCGAGAGGATCTCGCTCGGCCGCGTGAGCGCGGGATCGCGGACGACGTGCTTCCGCCAGTCGAGGCCGAGGCTGGCGAACACCTCGCGGACGAAGTCCTCGAGGCTCGTCGTCTGGCCGGTGGCGATCACGAAGTCTTCGAGCGTGTCGAGTTGCAGCATGCGGTGCATGGCCACGACATACTCCGGCGCCCAGCCCCAGTCGCGGCGGATGGAGAGGTCGCCGAGGCTGAGCACATCCTGTTCGCCCGCGGCCACGCGGCAGGCGCCCGCCACGATCTTCTGCGTCACGAACCGCTCCGGCCGCAGCGGGCTTTCGTGGTTGAAGAGGATGCCGGTGCAGGCTTCTATTTTGTAGGCCTGTCGATACTGGGCGATCTGCCAGAAGGAGGTCGCCTTGGCGATGCCATAGGGGCTGCAGGGCCGCAGCACAGTGGTCTCGCCGGCCGGCTGGTCGCCGGTATTGCCAAACATCTCGGAGCTGCCGGCGTTGTAGAGCCGGATCGGCCGGCCGAGCATCCGGATCGCCTCGAGCAGATTCACCGTGCCGATGACGATGCTCTCGAACGTCTCCACGGGCTGGTTGAACGAGAGGCCCACGGAGGTCTGGCCGGCGAGGTTGTAGACCTCGTCGGGCTGCGTGCGGGCGAGCACCTGCATCGTGGAGCGAAAGTCGACGAGCGACATCGACTCCACCGTCACGCGATCGCGGATGCCCAGCCGTGTGAGCCCGTCAAAGCGGCTCGTCTGGGCGTCGCGGCTGGTGCCGACGACCGTGTAGCCGAGTTCGAGCAGATGGGCTGCGAGGTAGCTGCCATCCTGGCCGCCCATCCCACAGATGAGGGCTTTTCGTGCGGAGGATGGCTGCAGGCGCAGGGGGCTAGGCATGATGCCGGGGGTCATAGCAAGTCCCCCGGGGTGATCGAAAGATCAGCTTGGCCGACGGAGAGGCCGTTCAGGCCGCCGCCCGATCCAGCACGGAGCGGTAGACCCCGAGATACCCGCGGGCCGCGTTTTCCCAGGAAAATTCGGCCGCGTGGGCCCGGGCCGCGGTGGCGAAGCCCGGCATTCCCGCCACGGCCGCCATGCCAGCGCGAAAAACCGCCGCCATGTGCTCGGCCCCGAAGGAATCCCAGTAGAAGCCCAGCGACCCGCCCACTTCAGGGAGGCTCGTGCGACGGGACATGAACACTGGCTTACCGCACTGCATCGCCTCGAGCACGGGAAAGCCGAATCCTTCTGTCAGCGATGGAAACACGAACGCCTCGCACTGCTCATAGAGCCACTGCCGGTCGCCGTCCGACACCTGCCCGGTCATGATCACACGGCCGCCGAGATTCCGGGCGGCGACTTCACGGACCAGCTGCTGCCCGTAGGGTGTCTCCCGCTTGCCAGCGATCACGAGCGTGAGGTCGGGCAGCGATTCGATCAGCCCGAACAGTGCATGAAAATTCTTGTGGGGCAGGCAGTTGCCAATGGAAAGGAGAAAGCGGCCGCGGGGTGCCCATACCGGCGGCGTAACGGAGGCAGCGGGCGGTGCAGATAGACCCGACGGCACGACGTGCACAGGCTTTCCATCCAAGCGGAGATGGGCGGCGACATCGTCGGCGACGTACTGCGAGACGGTGACGATAGCCGTTGCCCGATCCACTTTCCGCTGCACGGCGGCCAGTTTGCGAGCCACGGCGGTGGGCCGATCCTTGTGGAGGTCGTCGTGGAGGAAGTTCAGGTCGTGGATTGTGAGCACGACAGGCACGGTGGGATCGAGCGGCAGATACTTGCTGGTCTGGTTCGTGACGTGCCAGAGGTCGTACCGCTGCCGCCGCTGAAAGGGCGCGAGGAAGGGCCGGTAGAGGCTGGCGAACGTCTCCTTCCGCCAGGGGCTGACCTCGATCTGCTCGACGCCCTCGGCTCGGAAATGCCGGACAGTCTCCTGCGGCAGGAACAACACGGGATCGAAGGTCTGATCGCCGAGTGACAGGATGCTCTCGGCCAGATGCCGGCAGAACCGGCCAAGCCCGCAGTTGGCATGTCGAAGCTTTTCGAGATCGAGCACAACGCGGGGCCGGTCGGCATGGGCCTGCCCGGTGGTCTGCTGGGAGAAACGCTGCTTGGCGAACATGGATAGTCGATCCCAAGACCATGGAGGAGACCGACTGCAACCAGCCAGACCACATACCCGCGACACGAGGATCTATCGGCATTCGGCGCCCGCAAACTGAACGCCAGCGGCAGAGTCGCGGCCGTGTCGTGAAAAACTGGCAAGCTGCGCAGGCTGGAGGCTCCGCCATCGCCTGAGGCATCTGCTGTCAACAGAACGCCTCGTGCCCGCGAATGTCAGGCGGCCCGCCGGCGTTGTCGAGCGGGCTCGGTCACTGCTCTCAATTCGTCGATGCAGTTGGTACGCATCGCTGCACGTTGCAGGGCAGGGTGCCTGCAGATCGTTTCCCAAGCCTCTCCCTCCACCGGTTTCAGGAGGCTGGTCATATCGCCCTTCGCTTCGACGACCCGTTGCAGGACGACGTCTTCGTCTGGCAGCCGTCGGACGAACTCGGTTTCGTCGCCGATTGCCATCGCTTCCTTGAGAAATGAAGCGATACGCTCTTCACAGCGCGAGGAAGAGCCTCTGGTCGTCCATAACCGACGCGCAAACTCCAGCGTGAAGGCGACAAACCAAGACTCCGACGGCGCTCCGTTTTTCCTTAATTTTGAGGCAGTCGTCTGGCATCTCTGAATGAGGGCGTCGAGCCGACGCGGCCGAACCGTCTGGCGCGAGATCAATGGTGACGAAAGCGCTTTCAGGAAGGGTGAGATGCAGTCGGCATGATCGTACGGAACACGGATCACCGGGCAACCGATTGCCGCCAGCTTTTGGCGTGCCCGGCGATCCACCTCGTTCGCGCCAGCGAAATCCACGATGGGTTCGCAAGCGTAGCCCAATCGTGCATTGAACTTGACGGCACTCCACAATCGATCGCGAACCGGCCGTTCGACCATGACGACGTGCACGTGATAGGAACG
Source organism: Pirellulales bacterium (assembly GCA_044236455.1). GTDB lineage: Bacteria > Planctomycetota > Planctomycetia > Pirellulales > UBA1268 > CAMCQY01. The sequence continues at coordinate 20,816 of JBIIGJ010000001.1, read as the reverse complement.
ACAGAGTAACGCCACGACGGCTTCGAACGCTGCTGGCTGAAGGGTCAAGAGTTCCCAGTAGACCTCACTGCTCATCAAGGGCGTGAGCCCACGCGGTACCTCAGCGGCGATGTCGGCGACAATCTCTTCCGGGCAGCCGCCGAGCAAGGGTTCGGGGATGCAATGATGATGACTGAGATAGCATGCCGGCAGTTGGAGGTGCTGTGCGGTCACGATGCCGGCTGTTGGATACCAGAACCCAGCCTTGGCCAATGGCTTGCGGTTTCTCTCGCAGAAGGCCTGGATCGCCGTCGTGCCGGTCTTGTGCGGGCCGATGTGGAGAACGAGCGGCGTTTTTCGCCCAGATGTCGGTGCAGGCACCTGGCGATGGTCACGAGGAGCGAACGTACGAATGAAATGGGATAGACGACTCATGGCTAGCAACCCTTTGAGTGTGTCGACTGATGCACCGCCAAACCCGCCAAACCGTGATGCACGGAGTCACGCCGCCCCTTCTGAATATCGGCACACCCAACCCCTTTCACTGAGGTGTCTTGCCGCTCGACGGCCACGCGATTGTGGGTTTAGCCAGCGGGTGCCTCGGTTCGCAAGACAGGATCAGGCTGCCCGCCACGATGTTTTGTGGAGGTCCTGAGCCATCGTCTCACGGTCCGTGCCTGGTATCCGTCGCGTTATCGCCGGTGCTGCATCATAGTGGTGGCCGTAGGCCTCGTAGTCGGTCCAATAGGCCGTCCGAATCAGCATCCGCGTCTCCGGGTCGAGGAAGGCCTGCGCCGGGGGCGTGCCACACTCATCGAAGGTGGTGTGGTCGGCCGGAAACGCAGCGGCATTCGTTGGCCAGGCATGCTGAGCGGTCGCCGGATTATGGTGCGGAGAAATGCTCAGCTGTCCTACATGGACATGGGGCAATCCGCAGCGGTCCTCGACCGCCCGCAGTCCAGCCGACAGGTCTTCCAGCCGCACATAGGTGTCGACCTTTAAATCCTGCTTCGCGTCGTACTGGGGTCGAAAGTGCGGGTCGAGCGGCACGCCTTTGTGCTGCTGCGCCGAAACATACAAGAGAAACTGCTGGAAGCTGAGTCCCTGCTGACCCGAGAGGCCAACGGCTGACTTCCAATGCGTCACAAACGCGGCAGCCGGCGAATGCTCGTCTCCTTCGATATACCGTACGAAATGCAGGAAGCTACTGACAGCTCGGGAGGCCGGATCGCGGATCACTCGGATGATGGAGGTGTTTTGGTGACTGCTCTTGAACAGCTGCTCGCATTGGCGGACGTAGCCCTTCGAGGTGAACAGTTTTTCCTGTCTATAGCTGTGGATCCAGTTGCTGTACGCGAGGGCCTCGTCGAGCAGGCCATTCTGAGCGAGGAACCACTTCAAAACCGTCGTGCACCCGCTCTTCGCCGACCAGCAAACGGCGACGGGAAATCCGGGTTGCTGCAGCGGAAGGAAGCGACCATCCCCGCGGGGCGTGCAGACCGAACTCAGAAAGCGGGTAAGGCGGCTCATGAGTGCGTACCTGTCTGAACTTCCTGCGGGTGGCTGGGGAGAGAAGTCATGTCATGCGGCGGCCGTGCACCGCATCCGCTCCAGATGATTGCAGATGATGTTCATGGGGTACGCCGTGTGGGTTCGAAGCCAGTCATGGATGCGGTGGGTGGCGATGCCGACGGGGTTATCGCGAAGGAGATCAACCTTGAGCATCGGCACGCCTGCTTCCAGCACCTGCCTCCACTGCAGATGCGTCGGGTTATAGGTCGGGCGGCGAATACTGCGACGGTACCGCCGCACCCGCTTTTGCCAGGGCGGCCAGCAGGCCATGTTCGACAGCTGCTCTGCCACCGGCACCTGCGGATGATGGCGGCCGTCAAACAGCGCATGGACGGCGAAGCCCTTCGCGACGCATTCGGGCATCCAACGCAGCTCGTAGGCATTGATCGCATCCCGTTTGGTGGGTACGAGCCGCACGCCGTCCCAGAGCCTCCTGCCGCATTCGGAGGCCAGCAGCCGACGGGACATTCCCATGAAGTACGACTGCAGATGCACCTCGGGCTCGAGTGACACCGTCATGCCCCAGAGATCGCTCTGCCTAGCAGCCGCGGCCGCCAGGCAGCCCTCGATCGGCCAAAGCGGGCCATACACGCTGCTATTGGCAAAGAGAATTTCGTCGTAGGCCGGAATGTCGAGCCGCAGAAGTCCCTCACGCCAGCTCGCGAAGTCGAAGCCCTCGTTTTCACGAATGACGACCTCGTCCGCCAGTGACGTCAGCGCAGGGCTCACGCTCGTGCAGTGCGTCGAGACGAACACGATGCGATCGGCGACGGTGCGGTATTCCCGCAGGGCGTGGATCACGTAGGGATCCACGATGCCATCGCGATCCCAGTGAGCGTAAACCATCGCGCGTGAGCATGGCGGTGTGCCGTCCATACAGCGTCTTGTCAGCTTTCCAAGGGTTGTCACCGGGACTCAGCGGCCGATCGTAGTGGCGTCGACTCGGCCGACGATTCCGCTGCGATACCCGCGAGATACAGGCCGTTGTCGCGTGCATCCATGGCGTGATCGGCCACCGACGGGTTTCGCGTGGAGTGTGTCTTCCTTGCTGGGTGAACGGGCCCGAAAGTCCCGCGACCGGGAGGGGGAATAGCAGCGGGCGGGGGAATGACGCCAGAGCAGCCGGCAGGAGAACGTCCCCGCCGGCAGCCGGTCCGAAAGGAACGCGGAGTCGGCCATCCAGGTGGGAACCGTCGTGGCCAACCCCAGCTTACGCGGCCCTGCCACGGCAAGGCGGCGGGACCAGCGGCTGATTGCGGGCTTCGAGCGCACGGCCGGCCAGCAGCTCAGCAAGCGCCACGGTCTTTCGCTGACGCCAGAGTCGACCCAGGCCGTCGGGGCGGAAGTCGGTTACGGCCAGGTGCGGGTGGTAGAACGGATCGCAGGAAAAAGCGTGCTGCCAACGGGCGATGAACGCGTCCTTGGCCGTTTCCTTGGCAGTGCGGGTGCGTCCCTCCTTGTGCGTGGCCTGCACGTGAGGCTGGTAGACGATCGCCAACCCCGCCCTTCGCAGCCGGAGGCAAAGGTCGATGTCGTTGTAGTCGTCGGGAAATTGCTCGTCGAAGCCGCCCACCGCCTCGAAGGCATCCCTCCGGACGAGCATCAGCGCGGCCGTCACCGCAGAAAACTCCTGCAACCGCCGGATGCGGCCCTGATACCCAAGCGCCTCCGCCGGCCAGTTGTAATGGGCGTGCTGGCAGAGCCGTTTTGCGTTGAGCACGACTCCGGCATGTTGGATGTCGCCTTCCGGATAGTGGAGCAGGGCGCCGACGGCCCCGATGCGGTCGTCGAGTTCGAAGGTTGCCACCAGCTGTTCCAGCCACCGTGGCGAGAAGCCGTCGACGTCATTGTTGAGGAACAGGAGCAGGGAGCCCCGGGTTGACGGCACGGCGGCATTGTTCATGGCGGCGAAATTGAACGGCCCACGGTAGGGGAACACCTTCAGCCGGTCCGCCTCCGACTCGCGAGCGAGAAAGTCGAGTAGTTCCGGCTCGTCCGATTCGTGATCGATCACCGTGATGTCATAGTTGTCATAGCCCGCACTGTCCCGCAGGTCTTGCACGCACGACTTCACGAGCGCCCCGGCATTCTTCGTCGGGATCACGATCGACACGTGTGCCGAGCGCCGCGGGTGTAGTTCGAATTGGTGGAGCGATGCCTCCTGCGGATGCATCGACACGGCCGCCGAGACGCCGACGGACTGGAGCGCTTCAGAGGCGATGCGAGCCGTGTCATCGCCTGCGGCAGTGACGTGGTCACGCGACAGGATCGCAAGAGGGTGCTGGATATGCGCCACGTCTTCGTTGGAACAGCCCCGGAGGGACTCGAGGGCGAGGGCGTAGAGCGATTCGCCGGCGGAGGACGTCGCCACGCCACGGGCCACCAGTCGTTCGACCGCCGCCGCTGCCAGCGACCGCTTGAAGGCCACGATCGGGCCCAGATAGCTGCCGGCGAGCAGCGATGTCCAGGAAAAGTCAGGCTTATGATGAATCGTCGGAGCGGCCCACGGGCCGTCGGAAGGGTCGGCCGCTGCGTCATCGCCGTAGATAGCGAGAATCTCACGGCTGGCACCGCAGCCACCGTTCCATTCGAGCACGGCTGCGACCCAGAGGAGTGCGTCCTCGCAGACGGTCGCCTGGGCATCGCAGAGGAGCACATGGCCGGACGCAGCGGCGGCCACGGCCGTGTGCAGGCTCGCCAGGTGTGTCTGCCCGACATCTGACGGGCCCTCGACGAAACAGAGATCGGGTGCCTGCCGACTCGTCGCCGAGCGAACGCCCGAGCCAGTAGAACGGCGCACCGCGGCCAGAGTGTCAGCCGGGGCGACGATCCACACCCGCCGCGGAGGCAGCGGCCCATGGGAGAGTGCGTCGAGGCAGCGGAGGCATTCTTTGGTGGCTGATGACGCGTCGAAACCGCCGCAAATGATCACGTCGGGCGGGCTGAGGCCGGCAGCGAGACGGGCAAGGGTGGCAGCTCCGGACCTACTGGCTGCTCGGAGAATCACGGCCGCGGCGCGTGCGTCCCGGATGCCATGCCTCAACCGACGCAAACCTCGTTCCACAAGCTTGCCGAGGGCGAGCAACGCCGTGCGTTTTTTCCGCGCTGCCATCGGCCTTGGTTTCCGGAGATGAGCGTGACACCCGGGGAGTGTTACACCTTCCCGGTAAACGTCGCCATATCAAACCGATCAATCTTTGGCCGCATCGCCATGGCTGCTTTTCGGTCTGGTGTAAGGCCCACGAAAAACGTATTTCTCCGGTCGGTCCCCGTCTTCTTGTGCCGGGGCTGGAGCGAAAGGACGGCATGCAACCCATCGTGGTCACCGGCGGAGCCGGATTCATCGGCGGCGAGTTCGTTCGGCAATGGATTGCCGAAGAGCACTCGGCCGTTGTCAACCTCGACGCACTAACCTACGCGGGCAACCTCGAGTCACTCCGTGACGTGGCGGCGAACCCGCGGCACATTTTCGTGCAGGGCGACATTGGCGACAGCGATCTGGTGGCGCGGCTCCTGGCGAGCCATCGGCCACGCGCGATCGTTAATTTTGCCGCGGAAAGCCATGTGGATCGGTCGATCGACGGCCCTGCCGCCTTCGTGGAAACCAATGTGATGGGAACCTTCCGCCTACTCGAGGAAGCTCGACGGCACTGGAAGACCCTCCCGGAGGCCGAACAGCAGGAGTTTCGCTTCCTGCACGTCTCCACCGATGAGGTCTATGGCTCGCTTGGCCCCACCGGCAAGTTCACCGAGACCACTCCGTATGCTCCCAACTCCCCATACTCGGCCTCGAAGGCCTCGAGCGACCACTTCGTTCGTGCCTACCACCACACCTACGGCCTGCCGACGCTCACCACCAACTGCTCCAACAACTATGGCCCGTATCAGTTTCCCGAGAAACTCATCCCGGTGATGATCCTCAACTGCCTGGAGGGCAAGCCCTTGCCGGTCTATGGCGACGGCGCACAGGTCCGCGACTGGCTCTACGTGGGCGATCACTGCCGCGCGATCCGTGCGGTGCTCGCCCGTGGACGTCTCGGCGAGGTCTACAACATCGGCGGCGACAGCGAGAAACGCAATCTGGAGGTGGTGCAGGCCATCTGCAAGGCCGTCGACACGCTGCGACCGGGATTACCCCATGCTCCCTGCACGTCGCTCATCAGCTACGTGAAGGACCGACCAGGCCATGACCGCCGCTACGCCATCGATTTCAGCAAGATCGAGGAAGAGCTTGGCTGGCGGCCCAGCCTGTCTTTCGACGAGGCGATCAGCCGCACGGTTGCCTGGTATCTCGACAATGAACCATGGATCGAAAACATCGCCAGCGGAGGCTACCGTCGTAACCGCCTAGGACTGGCCGACGCAGCGAACGCGGCGCACAGAGGGCGGGCGTGTCTCGAAGTCGTTCTACAAAAGTCGCAAAAGCCGTTTACCACAAGAGCCGGTTACCTAGAGCGATAGCTATGTCTGCTGCCCAATGCTTCGCAGGACAGCCGACTCTTCCATATCCAAGACTGATTCATCTGGCGTCTCTTTGGAAAAGGATTTCTTGGCATTGATTCGAATGCGTGCACTGAGTTGCCATCGAATCCGTTCGCGCAGCCCAGGTGCGGGCATCCCAAGCTCACGTATCATGCGACTGAGTCCGGCATAGGTCCGAATATCTGCTAGCGAGACATGCGAGAAGCGACCTCCAGTGCGAGCCACAAGATCCGCCGCTTCCTTCTGCCGGCGAATGATCTCCAGGCAGTACCAATAGCAGAGCTGATAATCGCTCATTGATTCCCAATTCGGCAGTGACAGAACTCCAGGCATATCCGGACTGAGTAGCCATTGCCGACCCAACGGCGTCCTGCCTGGCACGGTGTTGATTCTTCGCAGGCTAAGTGCGACCTCTCGACTTGGCCGTGACAACAGGATGAGGTCGGGAACGACACCGCAGTTAATGAGTGGCTGCAGAAAACCTTTGCAGAACACGTGTGAGGTTTCCACATATATGTTTCCCGTCTGGCGGGCAATCGCAGGCAGCTTTCTTTCAAGCAGGAAACGAGTCGCAACTCCAGAATCCCTAACCGCATCAGCAAGACAATCAACGAAGTTCGGGTCCGGTTCGTGGAGTGCTGTGACACCGTTGAGTCGTGCTAATCGATCAGCCAGAAGTTGCGTCCCGCACCGCCCAGTGCAGACGGTGAATATAAGTCGCTTTCCTCTGATTTGACTGGGGATGGAAGAACTCATGACTCCAAAGCCTTTTGTTCGAATGCAACCAACAATTGGCAGGTAGACCTTCTCTTGGTTCGACAACAGATGCAAATCGTTGCCGATTATCCTGGGCTATCTTGCGGCGGCCCTGCTGCTTTCGCTGTCGCTCGATATGCGATTACATCCTGCAACACCGTGGCTTACGCAGGCACTGGCATGCGGCACATTCTCGAACCCGATACCTCAGTAGGTTTCCTCGGATGCTATACTTGGAATTACCGCGCATTAGTCGGGAGGTCGAAACCGCACCGTTCTGCGGGTTTTTGGGGCCCTTCGTGTACGGCGACAACTGCTTCTGCCTATTTGAGCTAAAACACCCCTGGCACGACAAGTTCAAAAACGGAGCGGATGATGCGTGATGGCGTAAAGTGGTTTCGGAGGGCGATTGTACATGCCTTGCTCGGTCGATCTGGCTCCAGCGCAGATCGACCCAACCCGAAATCTGACTCCCGCAGGGAAGTTGTTGGTCCGGGCACGAATGCCAGCACGCAGGACTTGGAATCGTTCCTTGGTCCGATCGTGGCGTTGCCTGAGGGTGCCGCGGGTCACACCATTCTGCGTGACAATTTCTTGCAACTGATTGATTTTCTCAATCCGTCGCTCTTTTGCGATATCGGGGCAAACGAAGGCAGCACTGGCCGGGCCGCTCTAGCACGGCGGCCATCAATGCAGGTTCACGGTTTTGAGGCAAATCCTCGTATTCATGCTGAGTACGCCGAAGTCAACGGCACAACTGGAATTGGTTGGCATAACCTTGCCGTCACGGACCATTCCGGCACCGTACCGATCTATACTCCCCGCACTTTATCGCGGGCCTACGTAGACGGAAAAGTAGTCCCCAGGGCTGTAAGTGAGCCAATCCAAACCGGAAAATCCTCGCTCCTCCTGAGAGATGAGGACGCGACGTACGAGCGATTCGATGTCCAAGCAGTCACGCTCGACTCGTTTGTGGCGGCATCGAATGCAGCCAGAGACCGGCGAAATATATTTCTTTGGATCGACGTCGAGGGGGCTGCGGACCGGGTGTTAGCGGGCGCAGGTCAGGTATTACAACAAACCGCGGCCATATTCCTGGAAATCGAAGGCTTTCCGTTCTGGCGCGATCAAAGTGACGGTGGGAATGTCATCGGGTTGCTACGTCGTCAGGGTTTTGTGCCATTAGCCCGCGACCGCGAATATGGCGAGAAGCAATTTAACGTGCTGTTCGTTCACGACTCGGTTTTGCCGGTTGTTCGCGAGGCTCTGCAGAACGGCCAGTTGCCCCTAAGTCGCTATCTCTGGGCTGCGACCGCCACTACACAGTCCGCCGCACCTCGGTCGGCGCGTAGGTCCGATTCTAACGTTTGGCGATCGCTCTGCGCGTGGAGATCTGCCGAAATACCTATCCTGGTTCCCTGCTTCAACAACCCGACGTATGCATCTCGCATGCACCTGCAACTCCGCGAATGTGGCTTGGACAACATCGTGTACGTAGACAATGGCTCTACACTACCGGACATGCTGGACTGGCTAGACCGAATTGCAGCCGAGACTACTGTCATTCGCCAGACCGAGAATGTCGGACCTCGCCATTCGTTTCTTGATCCTTCAACCTACGCGCTGCTTCCCAGACGATTCTGCATTACTGACCCTGACATTGAGTTCAACGCGGCGCTGCCACGCGACTTTTTAGGCGAATTAGCATATTTGATGGAGCGGCACCGAATCGGGAAGGCGGGATTCGCCTTAGACATCTCCGATCGACACCTCATGAACGAGCGGCGGTATCGCATCGGTGAACATGATTATCATGTTTGGGAATGGGAGAGGAAGTTCTGGGTCGATCCGCTGGACTACACCGCTGGCGGTGATCGGGTCTACATGGCTTCAATCGATACTACGTTTGCTCTTTACGACAAGCACTTCTTCGACCCTGAAGACTACCTTCGCGGCCTCCGCGTAGCTGGACGCTATACGGCCCGGCACCTTCCATGGTATCGCCATGAGATCTTGTCCGAGGAGGAATCTCGCGTCTATCGACAGACACAAAAACACTCCTACTATTGCCGTGATAGCGAGATTAAATAACGCACCGCGTGAAACACGCCGGTTGCTCGCTGGGGATTGGCCAGTCGCCTCAGCTTCGGACGAGCCGCTTCCGCAATCCAGCGAAGAGTGTTGTCGCCGGAGCAGACACATAGCGGCGCAGATTCCCCGCAAGTACGTCATGGGCCCTTGACGTCCCATCTTTCTCCCACATGATCACCCAACGTCTCCGCTTGGCCTCAAGTTCGATAGCGAGAGATTGCATGTGCGCGAGCGTGTGACCCAATTCCGCAAAATACACGCGAATGCGGTCGGCCTCGCCCGCCGACGCCCCCGTAAGCGACTCCACACCGGCAGGAACCTGCTCGCCCACGGCCAGCACCCCAAGCCCGTGGGAGTGCTGAAACTCAAAGTGTGGATAATGCTGCTTTATCTCATCCCAGAATCGCCAGACGCCAAACGATTCCCGATCGCGAACTTCTGTGTCGTGAAACAGTACGACTCCGCGTTCACTTACCTTTGGCAGCCACGTTTGGAAATCATGCTGCACGGCCTCGTAGCTGTGGTAGCCATCGATATGGAGGATGTCGATCGAATCGTCAGCGAATTCCTCGACAGCAGAATCAAACGTAGATTTCAGCAGTGTCGAAAATAGCGCATACCGCGGGTCATGGTGGGATCGAAGCTCATCGAGCACCTCAGTGGAATACACACCAGCGTGATCGTCCCCAGCCCACGTGTCCACCGCCCAGCACTGGGTCTGAAGCCGAAGCTCTTTAACGGCCTGACAGAAACCGCAATATGAGACTCCACTATGGGTGCCTAGTTCGACGACCACCGTCGGTGACACCATCTCAACAAGGCACATTGCGAAGGGCACATGACCAATCCACGCAGATGCTACTAATCCATGGTGTCGTTCAGGCAATCGAATAGCGAGTGGCCAATGCAGTGGGTTAAAGGCCCGTATTTGCTCTTTGTTCAACGAAACCGGATCACGCCGTGTTAGGCCGTTTCGCACATAGTCCGTCATAAGCGCAGACCGTACCTTTTTACGAAGAGAAGATGACTAATGGCCGTTACGATCGTGCGATCGGAACGACTACAAGCTGCTTTGACTGATTTGACTTAGGCCTATGGTCATGCAGCCGCCCTACCCACGGACTGAATCTGGCGAATAACCCGTGACACCTCGCGCAGCACCCGTCGGGGAACGCTTTGAGTTCGAGTCGCGGCAGGGGCGCACTCGTTTATCGAAGTTGTCCCATCAACGCAGCGGCGCAGAAGCCGCTCCCGTATTGAGTAGTATTCGTCCTCGTCCAATTCAACGGGGGACGACGGCCTCACCAGGTCAACGTAGAACTCGATACCACAGGTCTCCGAGACTGAATCGATTCGCAGATCGACGAGTCGGAACGCGATCATATCACGAACGAGAAGTTCGAACGACTCGGGCGTGAACGCCCAGCAATGCGTGTCGATGTAGTGCATCGGCACCCTGCCCTCGGGGCCGAACCAATCCCGAAACACCGACAGGCTCTTGCGTGTGGGCCTCCACCCGCCCCCGCTCGGAAGCGGTCCGCTGAAAATTGTACCTTCTCGGAATAACTGGTAGGGCGTGGGCTGAGAGCGATTCTCAAAAAAAGCCTCGAGCCACTCGCTGCCCTCGGTGAGCATTCGGAAATGGTCAAAACAATATCGCTTGTCGGGAACCGCCAGCCGCAGCGTGCCCTCCGGCCGTAGCACCGCGGCACACTGCTGCAGGAAGCGGACAGGATTGGGGATGTGCTCAATGTTGTGGGACGACAGGATCCAATCGAAGCGATGCTCAGCGCCGTAATGAGCCGCGGTTAGATCGGCTAGGTCACATGCAGAGCCCACGAGATCAACTTCCTCAATCTCCTCATGTCTTTCTTGTGGGATGTTGGGGTCAACTGCTGCCTTCTGCCGGAGTGAATTAGTGTCAAAGACGTCCAGGGTGGTCGTCCGATAGCCCGCCGCCCTTGCTGCAATGGGGTTGAAATAGGGGCCGATCTCAAGAACGCCATGTAACGGAAGGATACCCTTGCGTAGAAGATCTAGGCGACTCATGGAATCTCCGTAATAGCTCGGCATCTGCGTGAAGGATTGAACTCAAGCGGCCGCTGGCTGCCGCCGTAATCGCGCCTGGTGGTTGCGTATTAGGGCGGTCGGGTAGTCTGTGTGCTCCTCAAGCCAGTCGTACACGCGGCTGAGTCGGATGCAATAGGGGTTTCTTGAAAAGAGATCCACTTTTACGAACGGCGCTCCGCATTCAAGCATCTGCTTCCATTGCAGATGCGTTGGATTGCTCGGTCCGCGCCGCACGGCTTTTCGATATCGTCGGACCTGCTTCAATTTCAGCGGCCAGCGCACGATGTTTGCCAACTGCTCGGCCACCGGCACCGTGGGAAACTGCTGGGAGTCGAAAAAAGAGGAGACTGGCACACCCGCCGCGACACACTTGCCCATCCACTGAAGCTCATAGGCCTCGATGACGTCGGTTTTATGACGCAACGGAACGACGTCACCCCAGAGTTCTTTCCCTGCCGCCGACGCGAGGAGTTCGCGGGACATGGTCATGAAGTAAGACTGGAGGTGCGGCGTATGCTGCTGGGAAATGGTCATTCCCCACACGCCGCCGTTGCGAGTAACCGGTGAGAGCAGGAGTCGCTCGAACGGCCAGACAGGTCCGTAGACGCTGCTATTGGCGAACACCACCTCGTCGAAGGTGTCTGCCCCCACCGCCTGCAGGCCCTGACGCCAGCTCTCGAAGTCGAATCCAGTGTTCTCACGTACGATTACCTCGTCAGCAACGGCTTCAACGTCCCTGCTGCGGAGCTGATAATTGGTGGTGACGAATACGATGCGATCCACTGACGGCCGATATTGCTGCAGGGCATGGATCACGTATGGATCCACAAAGCCGTTGACATCCCAATGGGCGTAAATTAGGCATCGTGTCTTCATCGTTGTCGGCGGTTGGGGTAACGGGGATGGCGGGGCGGGACGTAGGATAGTGATTGAGGATTGTGGGTGCACACCCACTTTTTTACGCGATGTCGTGAAAAAACGAGGGTAAAAGTGATATTGAATGCTTGGGTGCGGGGGTGTAGGCGACTCCCAAGATGCCTGTGCTTCGCAGAAGCAGCAGCAGCGACCTTCTGAGTACATTCTCGCGGTCTCGCGAGAATGTCACTCACTCATGACCGGCGTATGGTCGCGTACGGCTGATCACATTCCACTCACCTCGCTCCGATTTTGGCCTCCGAGGGTGACCTCGCCACGGTCGACGTGGGCCGAGCAAGCGTACTGGATAGCAAATGCCTTCGACCTTCGCTGATCCCGTGATCGGCGGCGTGCAATCGAAGTCCCAATGGTCACGCCGCTCGCCGCAATCGGTGATCCACGTTCTGGGCGATGTTTTCACGGCCCGCAGTCGGCATCCGTATCGTTGTCGCCGGTTCCGCGTCGTAGTGGCGTCCGTAGGCCCCGTAGTCAGTCCAATAGGCCGACCGAATCTGCATCAGAGTATCCGCATCAAGGAACGCCTGCGGCGGAGGCGTTCCCAACTCGTTGAGCGTATGGTAGTCAGCAGCGAAGTCCGCCACATTTCCGGGCCAGGCGTGGTCGGCCGATGGCGGATTATGGTGGGCCGATTGGCTTAGATCGCGGAGGTTCACATGAGGCAGTCCGTAGCGATCCTCCACCGCTTCTAATTCCACAGACAGGTTTTCGAGCCGTAAGAAGGCATCCACGCAAGGGTCCTGATTCGAATCGTATTGCGGTCGCACATGCGGATCGAGCGTGGCGCTGTTGAGCTGCTGCTCGATCACAAACTGTAGGAACTGCCTAAAGCTGAGCCCCTGCTGCCGCTCTAGACCTGCGGTTGACTTCCATTGTGCCAGCAACGCGGCGACTGGCCAACGATCCACATCATGAGAAGCCCTCAGAACATGGAGAAAACTGCTCACGGCTCTGGTGGCAGGATCTCGAATGACCTTGATGATGGATGTTCCACTACGGCCATGAGTAAAGAGCTTCTTACACTGCCTGCGATAACCGGCCGCCCGTTCTAACTTGTTCTGTCGGTAATCGTGGGCCCAACTGCTGTAAGCAACCGCCTCGTCGAGAAGGCCATTATGGGCGAGGAACCACTTGAGAACTGTTGTGCACCCGCCCTTCGCCGACCAGCAGACAGCAACCGGAAAATCAGGCCGCTGGAGTGGCAGAAGGCATTGATGCCACGTAGCGTTGAACGATGGATAGACTGAGCGGATGAATTGGGAAAGGCAACTCATAATTTTTGGTTGTTTGAACGTTGCGAGAGTCCGACTGAACGAAACGGTCCTTAGCTCCAGCGATCACGCTAGCGCACCACCCTTGCGGGGGTGGCGCGTGACAGGAGCCTAGGTAAATCGTCAGGAACTCGCCGCCTTCTGCACATTATGAATCCGACTAAGCGGATCATTTCCTTAACCACATGCCCGCAATCTTCCCCGACCTCCTAAGCTGCCGTGGCACGCTGCGCTGGCATGTTCTCCCGATTGCCCATCAACCCAACATCCCCGCTAGGGTTTCAACCAATCTCACCAGCGTCGTGATTCGACTTGCAGCTTTTCAAAGCTGTACGATTCCCATCCGCCTTTCACGGGCCTCGTGAACATGCAGATCGGCGAATTTCGCATGATACGCCCCGCCCGGCTGCAGCATGGGAGGGGCTGATGTAACGACGCCTGGGGCCCGGCATAGAACATTGCCCGGGGGCGGTTGCGGCCCTACTCGATCACAACGACGCGCTGGCAGCGCACGCCATCAAGTTTATCCCCAGAATCGCTTGTTCGACATCCGGATTCGCGTGGTGATTATCGCTCAAGTAGTCAACACCACACACGGTACGGCAGGCCGCATGAGACGCTTGTGCAAGATCGCTGCCTCAACGGGCTACGTACCCGCGAGCAGATCCTCCTCTGCAGAGTCAACAAAGCGGCGACTGGTCTTGAGATCAGCCCCAGCCATCAACTTCGTCGCCGGCGCGCGTTTCGCCTAAATCATCGCCAGCCACGTTATCGAGCATCTGACCCGCCGGCTGGAATGCCACAATGCTCTTGGGATAATTTCCACCCTGGGTAGCTCCTTCGCCACTGAGGCGCAAACATGCCCCAGTTCGGCAGTCGAATAGGTACGGGCTGCCCATTCCGTGCCAATGTCTGCCTCAGGCGGCCCGGCACACGTAACTCGCACCCCGCTCGGCGAGCGCCTTCTCCTGCGACGCAAGTTCCAGGTCAGATTCGACCATCATGTCGACGAGCTGATCAAAGCTGGTCTGGGGCTTCCAGCCGAGCCGCTTACGGGCCTTCGTGCTGTCGCCCAGAAGAAGATCGACCTCGGCGGGACGGTAATACCGCGGGTCGACCTCTACGAAGTCCTGGTAGTCGAGCCCCAGCCGCGAGAACGTTTTCTCGCAGAATTCACGGACTGAATAGAGCTCGTTCGTAACGACCACGTAGTCATCCGGCTTGTCCTGCTGCAGCATCCGCCACATCCCCTCGACATAGTCGCCGGCAAAGCCCCAGTCCCGCTGGGCATCGAGGTTGCCAAGGGAGAGCTTTTCCTGCGGGCCCAGCTTGATCCGCGTGGCCGCGCGGGTGATCTTGCGGGTCACGAAGGTCTCACCGCGGCGCGGGCTCTCATGGTTGAAGAGGATGCCGCAGGAGGCGTGGAAGCCGTAACTATCACGGTAGTTGACGGTGATCCAGTGGCCCTAGAGCTTGGCCACGCCATAGGGGCTCCGCGGATAGAACGGCGTCGTCTCCTTCTGCGGCGTCTCGACCACCTTGCCGTACATCTCAGAGCTGGAGGCCTGGTAGAAGCGAATCTGCTCGCCCGTGTCCTCCTGCACGTCGCGGATCGCCTCGAGCAGACGGAGCGTGCCCACAGCGGTGACGTCGGCGGTGTAGGCCGGCTGGTCGAAGCTCACGCGGACGTGGCTCTGAGCGGCGAGGTTATAGACCTCCTGGGGGCGAATTCCCGGATCAGCCGGACCAGAACGTTGCCATCCGACAAGTCACCGTAGTGAAGGTGCAGCTGGGGCTTGTCACCGAAGATCAGGTGCTCGATCCGCTGGGTGCCGAAGGTGCTCGAGCGACGACGCAGGCCGTGCACCTCGTAGCCCTTCGAGAGCAGCAGCTCCGCGAGGTAGGAACCGTCCTGACCCGTGACACCTGTGACCAAGGAACGCCGCTGCATCGATGACTCTCTCGTATGGTGGGGCTTCGTGACTCGACGGTCCGCACCTGAGTGGTGAACGATACCGTCGCCCCATTCCTGAGAGGGCAGATCTTTAGCAAGGCAATCCGCCCGGCAAAACCGCAGTTTGCAAGGCACTATCTGCCCAGAATCCCGGTGTACACGTCCACATAGCCCCGGGCCGTGGACGCCCACGAGAAGCCGGCGGCGTGGTCCTTGAGCCGCGTCGCGAAGGTCGGATCGGCCTGGTACCGCGTTAGTCCGTCCCGATAGACCGCCGCCAGAGCGGCGGGCTCATAGCCGTCGAAATAGAAACCCAGGTTGCCGGCGACCTCGGGCAGGCTGGTCCGCCGCGACACGAACACCGGTCTGCCGCACTGCATCGCCTCGAGCACCGGAAAGCCGAAGCCCTCCGTGAGCGACGGAAACAGAAACGCCTCGCACTGCTCATAGAGCCACTGCCTGTCGCCATCCGACACCTCGCCTGGCAGGAGCACCCGCCCGGTGAGCCCACGCGCGCTCACCTCCCGTTCCAGAAACTCACCGTAGGGCGTCGTCTTCTTCCCGGCGATCACCAGCCGCATGTCGGGCACGTGGTCGAGGAGTCCGAACAGGGCATGGAAATTCTTGTGCGGGAGGCAGTTGCCGATCGTGAGCACGAATGGCCCGGCTGGCAGGAAGGCCGGCCGCTGGGTCGCGGCCACGGGCGGGCTTGAAACCGCCAAGGGCACAACGTGCATCGGGCGGCCGCCCAGATCGACATGCCTGGCCACGTCATCGGCGACATAGGCCGAATCGGCCACGATGGCCGCGGCACGGTTCACCTTCTGCTGGATGTCGGCGAGCTTGCGATCGATCTCGTCGGAGCGGGCGTCGGCGGGCGATTCGTGGAGAAAGTTCAGGTCATGGATCGTGAGCACGACCGGCACGCGGTCGTCGATTGGCAGATACTTCGACATCTGGCTGGTGACGTGCCAGAGGGCCACCCGCGGGGCGGGGAGCAGCGGCGACAGGAGCGGCCGGTAGAGCCGGCGGACGGCCTCCTTGTTCCAGGGCGACACGGCGATCGACTCGAAGCCGCCGCCGGGAAAATACCGCTGGGCGCCGCTTGGCAGCAGAAACACCGGCTGAAAGCGGCCCGCGGCCAGGGGGAGGATTTCCCGGCCGAGATGGAGCGAATACCGCCCCAGGCCACAGTTGATGTGGCGGAGTTTTTCGAGGTCGATGACGACGCGTGGCAGGCTCATGGGGCTAACAGTACCCGGGCACAGAGGTACGACGTCGCCATCTTCCCGACTGCACAAGCCGCTGCCCAGCCCAACAGCGGCCCACGCGGCCGCATTCCCGCCGGGGACCAGTGGAAATGGCTGGCCAGAGACACGTCAATCGCCACGGGAATCGCCTTTTCCCTTTCCGGCGGCTTCTACGGTGGGAAACACCCCTGCCGTCCACCGCAGCATCGTCGAGAGCGAGCGGTTGGCGTCGTGCGTCTGTGGATATCGCACGACTTCGGCCACTCGATCCCAGTAGGCATCGAGAAGATCCGCGTATTCGATCGCGCGCCGCTCCGGACCGCGGCCGCGGCGCAGCACGGCGGCCGAAGCATCGGGACGATCTATACCAGCCACGCCCTCGAAACCGTCCAGCATCTCGAACTTGCGATCCGACACGTTGAAACTCGGGACGCGGACGACCGGCACGCCGTAAGCGATCGCCGTGATGCAGGCATGCAGGCTCGACGCCACCACCGCCGCAGAGCGACCGATGATCTCGCTGAGCAGCCGGGGCGGTGGCCACTCCGAGCGGGCAGTATGACGGCACGGAAACGGCGGGAGCCCGTCGCTATCGTCCCCGTGGCAGCGGCATACCGGCAGGAGCACCACCGTCTCCACGCCGAGGCTTGCGACCAGCGCATCGATGGCCGGCCGGCTGGGACCAATCCTGGTATCCGCTTGCACGACGACATATCGACCGTGCACCTGCCGCGCCTCGCACCAGGCCACGTAGTCAACGCTTTGCCGGCCCAGCGGCCAGAGCCTGGCGATCGAGAAGACCGTGTCGGGAAGAAGTTGCAGATCGGCCGCGGGCGTCAGCGCCGCCAGATGCCCCCGCGACGCCTCGTCCCGCAGGCCCACGAAATCGCTGGCCGCGAGGGTGGCCCGAACCAGGTCGTCGTACCACGGTGCCGCCGGCGAACCCGTCCATGCGCCGATCGCGTTCCAGATCACCGGCTTGCCGGCCAGCGCCCCCAAGGCCGCGGGCGTGAGCCAATAGTCGATCGGGAGATGCACGCGGGGATCCGTGGGAATGGGATACTCCGTATCAAAGCGAATGATCTGGCCGCCCCCGATCAGCAGGGCCGAGAGAGAGGGGAGCCGGTCAGGCAGTTCCAGCGTGGAATGCACGTCATATGGCCAGGCCGGCGCCGAACGGCCATTGGGCGAAAACGGCACGACTTCCACCGACTCCAGCCGCCGCTCGAGCGCCGCCTGCGCCATGACGGGAAAGAGCAGATCGCCGTAGTTCTCGACGTCGAACGAGCCGACGATGCCGACATGCCACGAAAGGGGGGGGTGCGTATCCGCGCGCATCTCATCGGACCGTCTGCCGCGGCATTTTCTCAGGAAATTTTTTAGCAATCGCATGGATGAATCAGCCTTGGCGTGAACGCCATCGGACCGCTATCTACCACATTCCGAGGTCGGGCACTCCTGACGCAAGGCAACGACGGCACCGTCCTTCTTTACTCCCGACACCATCACCGCAACGACCGAAAACACCCATTATGAAGATAGGACGCTCGATCGGCGATTTCACGGTGAATCTGCCCGTCGTCGGCGCCGTCGCCCGTTCCCTACGGGATCGCTCCCGCCGCTGGCACGGTAGGGATCCTCGTCGTCTCGCTGCTGCGGCAGCCCCACCGCACGACCCAGCGACCACTCTCAAGCGGCTCCTGCCCGTCGGAGAGCCGGCGGTGCCGACCGTGGCCGAATGGCTGGAGAAGCACTGGTGTGCGTTACAGCCGCCCGGTTTTTTCCCGATTCCCTCCGCCGGACCGCGGCTATCGGTCGTCACCGACAGCGTCGGAGCGGCATGGCTCTTCGGGGGCGTGGGCACGGCCCTTGTGCTGTCCGCTCTCTTGGCCAACCGCCTGGGGGCCACGCTCCGCCTGATCACGCGACACGACCCGCCCGACACGGCCGCTGTCGGCCGGGTGCTGGCGGCCAACGGCGTCGCGCTCGAAACGCCGCTGGAAGCCGTGTTCGCGCCGTTGCAGGGCGGCCGCGAGTTGCCCGTTTCCGACGAAGACTATTTTCTCTCCACTTCGTGGTGGACGACACGGGCGCTGCTCTCCAGCGTGCGACGGGATCGGCTCGCCTACCTGCTGCAGGAGGACGAGCGGATGTTCTACCCGCACGGCGACGAGCGCGTCCGCTGTGGGCAGGCGATGTGCGAACCGGGGCTCAAGGTCGTGGTAAACAGCCGGCTGCTGTTCGAGCACCTGACGGACGGCCCGGAGCCAATCCCGTATCTGGCCGAACGCGGCGAATGGTTCGAGCCGGCGTTCCCGGCCGCCGACCGAGCGATGGTGCAGCCCGACGAGAGCGGCAGGCGAAAGCTATTCTTCTATGCCCGCCCCAATAACGTCCGTAACCTCTTCCACACGGGACTCGAGGCGATCAGCGACGCCATTGCCTCCGGCACGTTGCATCCGGCGGAGTGGGATATCCATCTCGTCGGCAAGGATGTGCCCGACCTTCTCTTCCCGCGCGGTGTGCGGCCGCGGCGCATCGAGGGCCTGAACTGGGACGACTACCACTCGTTGGTCAGTTCGATGGAAGCAGGGATCGTGCTGATGGACACGCCGCATCCGTCCTATCCACCCCTCGACCTGGCGGCCCACGGGGCGGCGGTGCTGACGAATGTGCACGGTCTCAAGACCGATCTCTCCTGCTACTCCCGCAACATCCTGCTCGAGCCGTCGGACGCGGCATCCTTGCGCCGCGGCATCGTCAGGCTCGTGGCGTTGGCCCGCGACCGCAACACTCGCGCCATCAACCTCCGTGCCGACCACATCTGCCGTGACTGGAACGTGGCGCTCGCGGACGTGGTCAACCGGCTCGCCGACCACTTCGTACCCAACGCGCAGCAGAACGCACCAACGACCGTTCGCTTCTCCCGTGCCGCCTGAACTCCGGTGCCGCTCCGATGTTTCCCTGCCTCACCGCCGGCGCACTTCCCTACGACCCGCCGTGGGAGCGGGAGCCGCTTGAGTCCCGGCTGGCTGCGATCAAGCGCGACACCACCACCATCGTCTGGCTCTACGAGAAGCCCGACACGAGCACGTTTCGCTACCGCGTGTACAATATGGTGGAGGCGATCCTGTCCGATCCGGACCGACGGGCGATGGCCACCTGGTGTACGGTCGGCGAAATACCGGCCCTGCTGCCGCGGCTCGCCGACGTCGACACGCTCGTGCTGGCCCGTGTGCGATACGACGCCGATGTCGCCCGGCTGATCGCCGCCGCGAAGTCGCAGGGCGTGCGGATACTGTTCGACTGCGACGATCTCGTCTTCGACACCCGCTACGTGCACCTCCTGCTCGATACGCTCGACCAGGACACGAAACCGGCCGCCGCCTGGGACTGCTGGTTCGCTTCCACAGGCAGGATCGAGGCCACCGCGCGGCTGTGCGACGGCGCGATCGCCACCAACCGGTTTCTCGCGGAACAGCTTTTGGAAATCGTGCCGGGGCCGGTGGACATCGTGCCGAATTTTCTCAACCGCCGACAGCAGGAGGTCTCCGAGCCCCTCCTGGCCGCGAAGCGGGCCCGCGGGTTCACCGGCGAGGGACCGGTGACAATCGGCTACTTCAGCGGCACACCCACCCACAACCGCGACTTTTCCATCGTCGCCCCAGCGCTGGCGCGGCTGCTCGACCGCGACCCCGACGTGCGAGTGCGCGTCGTCGGATTCATGGACTCGACCGGCCCGCTCGCGGAACACGCCAACCGTGTGGAACGAGTCCCACTGCACGATTGGATCAACCTGCAGCGGCTGATCGCCGAGGTGGAGATCAACATCGCGCCGCTGCAGGAGAACGTGTTCACCAACTGCAAGAGCGAACTGAAATTCTTCGAGGCGGCGATCGTCGGCACCTGGACGTTGGCTACGCCGACCATGCCGTTCGAACAGGCCATCCGTTCCGCCGACATGGGTCGGCTGACGCGGGCCGAAGACTGGGACCGGGCCTTGGCCGAGGCGGTGACGCTCGTCCGCTGTCCGACCCGTTATGCACCCTTGGCCGAAGCCAATGCGGCCGCGGTGCGGGATGCCTACGGCTGGGACCAGTTCGCCGATCACATCCTGGAGGCGACGGTGCGGAATGGCTGATCGTGCCGGAACACTGGACGAAATGGGCACCGTAACGGCGCCGTCTTGCCGTTCGTCAAAGTGGGGCTCTTCCGGGTCAACCACGACGGCCTCGATCCGGATCACGTGCTGAGGGGCATCCGCAGGGCAACCCCCTACGACGTGCGCCTGATCGAAGCCCATCTGCGGCGGGAGGGCCGGCCACGGGTGGCGGCTTGGAACCCCGGGCGGTTCCTGCCATAGTGATGGCCCTCGGACCGCCGGCCAGCTGATGCCCCGCCAGCGGCGTTTTTCATCATCCACGCCCTTCCAGGCACTCCACCTCATGAAAATCCACG
>JBIIGJ010000081.1:0-16010 GCA_044236455.1 Pirellulales bacterium | reverse complement strand
CCACCGAAGCGGATGCGGGGCGTTTCGAGAAACCCGTTCCCGACGCCCGGGCCGCTCCTCCCGAGGCTCACGAGTCGCTCATCAGCCGGAAGACCGGTGCGGAGGTGCCATTGACCGGGCTATCCTTACCCAAGAAATGGATGATGAATATTCGTTAATACTTTATGGTTTCCCAAACGTCTGCATCCACAGCTCCTTCTGTTTTAATTATGCCCACATCTCCACTGAAGCCATCAACTAAACCCTGCCCCAAATCTTCCATATCATCGAACTCACTGATGAATGAACCATCGCCATCAATCAAAAAGTAAAAAGGATCTACAGCGATGGTTTCAGTCAAGCCGCCCGTGACATCGGCTCCAGCATCGGCGACTGCGACTGCGTCTGCGGTTGCGTCTCCTGCAGTACCTATAGCGACATCAGCGACATCTGCGGCAAACACAAGATCCCCTATTCCCCCAGTGGCGACGGTCAAGATTGCTACGCCAACGATCTCGCCGACGATCTTCTCGGCCGCTACAGCCCATGGAGGCTGCGTGGCGATCTCGGCTTGCGTCATGAGTTTGAACTGGGCCCCGGACGGGACTCCCCCTGGGTGGGGCATATTTTGCCCGCTCGGAGAATCGAGATATCCGTAGTATCCCTCGCCTGCGTTCTGGATCGCCATAGTCCAGTGCTGGCCGCTCTTCATCTGCGAATTGAGTGAGGGGCTGATATTCGAGGCAAAATATTTGCTGTCGCCCGAGCCACTGTTCCAGTCTGTAAGGTAGGTGCTGCAAGTGGGCCCTACGCAGGTGTCGTCGCCCTTCTGGACATAAAAGGTCATCTGGCTCGTGCTGTCCGGCGCGACATAAGCGATCGTTGTCTGCTGCCCCATCGGCACCGTCACCTGCTTCGTAGTGTAGGTGGGAGGTGTCGTGGTCGATCCCTTCTCCGGCTGGTCAGCGAAGAAGAAGGTGAGCGGGCCACCGCCGGCCCCGATGTTCGACTCGTTCTTGATCGTCAACGCCATCAGGTCGATGCCCGTCAGGTTGGTGGTGGCGAGCACAAGCGATGCGAAACCCTCGTCCAGGGCGATCACTGGGGCCTTCGACACAACGGCGCTGAGGATGCCCACATTCTCGTTGTTCGGCAGAGTGAAGCTCTCCAGCTGCTTGCCGTGCAGGTTGCGGACGTAGGCGAAGATATGAGCTGGAGTGGTGACCAGATTGCCCTGCTGATTGAGCCGCTCAGGCTGCGTCTTCAGGAGCAGTTCCCCACTAAAAGGGCGGGGTGCCGGACCGGAGTTACCATCCGCACTCGCTCCCCCCTGCGGTGGGCCGCCGCTCGCCCAGTCGTGGAATGATTGATACCAGGTCTCTGTGGTTCCGTCGGTGAAATTGAGCGTGATCGCCTGCGACATTTGGTTGCCGTTGGATGCTGCTCCGGCGAGGTAGAGGTAGTCGGACTTGCCGGCGTCCACGCTGACCGTGATCGTCTGCCCCTTGGCCTGGACAAAGTTCCGCGGGCCTTTGCTTCCACCAACCTGGGAGTTGCTCGTGGGAACCGGGCCGATCGGGAACTCGATGCCGGCATAGGTGATGGGCGTGCCGGGGACGGGATCATTTGTGCTCCCGCCGGTGTAGTCGGAGTTGTAATAGTTGCCGTTTCGATCGAAGCCTTGGTTGTTGGCCACCTGCCACGGCCCCGTCGTGATGCCGAACGCGTTGAAGTAGCTCGATAAGTCTATCGGCGTCGAGAGCGGGGTCGGCGCGCTCTCCCCCAAAGTCGCCGTGCTTGCGGACCGCGCGGACGTTGGAGCCATCACCGTGGAATACTCGAGACGCTTACGCAAACTGACCATGCCGTATGGCACGATATAGTCGTGCGAGAAGCCCCCGTCCGAACCCACTGGGATTCTGGCCTCTTCCAACCACGGGCCGCATGAACCATCACCAAGGATTTGAGCTGACTCTACCACGATCGTGGCCCCAGCACGGACGCTCGCATCCACATTCCCAGCGAACCGGAGCGTCTCCCCGGCTTGGAAGTGGACCCGCGTCTGATCGGGCAGGACACTCCCGCCTACGGTTCCGGGGAACAGATGGCCGGCCAAGATCGGATTGGCTTTGAGTATGTCCTTTTGCGCGGGCGTCAACTTGTTGGAGTCTGATGAGATGATCATCGGGGTCTCCGCCGGCAATCCCTGCGCGGCTTCGGTGGCGTCCGGGAGAGCCTGCACCTCCAGATACGCGAGCTGCGCGTGGCTGCCGCCGAGCGGATGGTTTGTCGTAAACTTTGTTGCTGTGGGGCTGTTATCAAGCTGCGCCCGAGCTTGGACTCCAAGCCCTACGAACGAGGCACCGCTTGTGACGGTGTAATTCAACCACTTCACGGCTCTTTCAGTTGCAATGGCGCTGTGACGGAGAGCCTCGCCGGCACCGGTCTTGGTGGCACCCCAGATTCTGGCGGCGTTAACCGCTCCACCTTCCACGCTCGAGACTCCGTGCACGGTGGACGGCACGTTGTAGAGCAACGTCTTGCCGTCCTCGCGGGTCACCTGGATCGAGTAGCGGGTGCTCGCGCAGCCGCACCCATCCGTCGGCGCGGCCCAGGTGATCTCGGATCCCACGCCAGCCGTGTAGTCGATCGAGGGGCTCACGAGCCGGCCCGGCACCGTGCCCGCCACCGGGGTTGGGGCGGTCGGGCCGCCCTTGATGTCGATCGGCAGGATGGAAAATGCCGAAGCCATACCGACGTCGCCGCGGGCGGGCGTCCACCGAACGACGTCGTTGAACGCGATCTTTCGAATCGCGGCGGCCTTCTGGAGCGAGGCCGGGTCCGTATTCTTCATTGCCCTCGTCGGAATCGTCAGCCATTCGTTCTTGGCCGCCACCCACTTCTGCAGGGTGCCCCTGTTCACCTGGGTGACGATGAAGCCCTGAGATGCCTGGCCGAGGAGATGCGACGCCGTCAGTTCGACGGTCTGCCCGCCCGTGGCGTCGAGCACTACCGTCCGCTCGCCGTTGACCGTGAGTGAAAAGCTCGTCGCCTTGCTTTCAAGCCCGGCGAGGTTCTCGACCACCACCGTGACATTGTGTACGCCGTTGGCAAGCTGCGGCGACTTGAGCGACCAGGCGCCCGTCTTGGCATCGCTCCTGACCCGACCCACCGGCATGCCGTCGATCGAGATGTTCACGAACCGATTCGGCTGCGCGATCCCGCGGAGCATGGGTGTGGCGAACGTCGTCTGGCCATCGCCCTTCATGCCGGAATCCGACAGAGCGCCAAGAACGATCGTTGAAGGCCTCGGCGGCGTCTCCACGACCGTGACGGCGAGCGTCTTGGAGAGTGCTCCAGCCTTGCCCGAGGGGGCGATCGGGCGGACGTTGATCGTATGGAGACCGCCAGCGAGCGCAGCCTCGGCGGGCACCGTGTAGGTCCACTTGCCATTGGTGACTGGCAGCGTGGCAACACGTACTCCGTCGATGCGGAGTCGCACCTCGCTTGCTCCGCCCTGCACGCTGCCCGAAAACGTGGGGGTACGGTCGGACGTCAGGTTGTCTACGGTCGATGTCCCCGTGTCGCTTTCCGGAACCAGGTCGGCAAGGAAGGCCCGCATGCCGGCGTCGAGCATCGTCCGCGGCTCGAGTTGCTCTGTCCACAACTTCGGGCTGGATGCCTTGCGACGGCGGCCGCGGCCTGACCGCTCCGCCGTGCCTGCCAGCCAGTTCCGCACAGCGATAAGGGCCGGAGAGTCCAGATTGATCCGCATCATGGCAGCAAGTCCTTCATTAGAGAACGGGGCATTCAGTGCACGGGGGCAATGAAAACGGACCGTCCGAGTTGGGGGTTAGCGTAACGTTGCCAAGGACCGGCGGCAACGTTTGGGTGCATGAGCGGCAGGCGGGCCAAAAAAATCGGATCGCGCAGATCTGCCTGCAGGAGCGGCACGGTTATTTCGGCCAGATGGGCACGGCTTTCGCCGCCCTATGCCAATTATCTTCTCTTCTATCTAAGTGTGGGGTACTCCTCTCGGCATCCCCATCACCTGACCCGCCCCCCTTCCACGGCACCGCTTGCAGAGAGAGGCATGGGGAAGGTTCAGCGGCGTCGCCCGGTGAACTTCCAGCCTTCGTCGTCCTTCGACACCACGTGGCACCGCGTCGCCACTCTCCAGAGTGCTTTGTGGACCGGAGTCGGATCATAGCGATAGAGATCCGGAAAGTGTGCCTGCACGGCACGCGTTGCCTTGACGGCGTTGTAATGCGGGATTTGAGCATCCATGTGATGTGCGACATGTGTGCTGCCGATGTGATGATGCAGGAAATCGAGTACGGCGCCGTACGGGCGATCAACCGTCATGAACGCACCTTTGACCCACGTCCACTCCTCGTCGTCAAAGTGCGGAACATCGACGTCCGTGTGCTGGAGCCACGTGTACAAGACAAGCCAGAAGTTCACGACCAAGTAGGGGCCGACGTAGACGGCGAGGACCGGAAGAAAACCCGAGGAATGCGTCCACCAGCCGAGCAGGCCGAGCATGACCAGAACGCCGATGTCCGACAACCAAACCTTGCGGCGCCACTCGCCTGGAAAGAGCGCCACGGAGAATGGCCAGGCCGGCCAGAAGTGATTGGTCGCACCCCGAGCCGGGCCACCCGTGGCACCGGTCAGCAGGTAAAGTGGCCATCCGCACGTGAAGTGGATGACGATCTGAATAATGGCAAACGCCTCCTCTCCGATTGTCGCCTGCCACCACCGGCAAACTTTACCGCTGGGCGATCCGTCGCGAAGTGGCACATGCGTCTCACCAAGGTCGAGGTGATTGGTGCGGGCATGATGCAACGCATGGCTGCGTTGCCAGGAAAAATACGGCACGAGCAAGGCACTGTGCAGGCAGTAGCCGATCATATCCTGAAGCCAGTTGTGCTTCGTAAACGCCCGATGACCACACTCGTGCGCAACGACCCAGCAACCTGTGCCAAAGGTTCCGGCCACGACAGCGTAGGCGATCCACGCAGGCAGCCATGACCAGGTGAGTGGAATGAGGGTGTACGCGAGGGCTCCACTGCCGATCGTCATCGCCAAAGACAAAAACAACGAGAGCGACGACTTGATCAAGCTGCGATCGAAGCATTCGTCGGGAATGACTGCGAGTACTTCACGCTTTGTCGGATACCGTTTTTCCGCGGTCGGGCAGGAGGCCGTGCGATGACCACTGGCCCCAGACGACGAAAGATCCTCCAACTCACAGATACGCTGAACGACCGTCCTCTGTCGCTTGGTAAAAATCAAAAATTAGCCCGCTGACGGGGGTTCTACAAGGAGTGCGTTTGTATTGGCTCGGTCGGCCGAAATCGCCGAGGGCCCCAAGTCGCCTTACGAGCCGCCCGTGGCCTCTTCAATGAGCGGGTCGAGGCCGGACAGCCGCCAACTCTGGCAGAGGTGGCGTATGGCGGCCATGTCGGCGTCGGGGTTGTGGGCGAGGAGCTCTACGATGTCCGCACGAGATTTCGTCCCTCCGGCGTACAGCTTCAGCGCAACCAAGTGCGGCAAAGGCACGATCCTCAGGCCGCTTCCGGGACGGATGACCGTCTCGGCCGCTGCGAGTCCCCCTTCGATAACCGCCGGAAACCGGCCACCGTAGTTCACAATCTGGACGAGACCGAATGGTCCTCGCACGTCGATAACACCGCCGAGCGGATCCTGTCCGTCTGGCTCTCGAAGCTCGACTTCGAAGCCCGCCGTCCGCAGCGCGTCGGCGGCCTGTCGCAGCGTGCCAAGATCGGTGTTTACTCCGAGATCAAGATCCTCGGTGAACCGAACGTACCCGTGCGCCGCCAACGCGACGGCCCCGATGACAACAGCCCCTACGCCCCGTGATTCGAGAATACCGGCGACCTTTTCCGCGGCCCGAATAACCTCCTCGGGGTCACTCATGGGTCACGCCTCGCGGGGCGACGGACGCAACGCCGCGAACCTCGCAGCCAACCCCAGCGCTGCTTTGACCCGCTCTTCGACCGTCATTCGGCGGATACGGTCGATCTCAGCCTGCCGCGAGGCGGCATGACTGACACTGGGGCGAAGTCGGGGAAAGGATCGCTGATCTTTCATACTCTCTATCGTAAATGAAAGAGATTCCGACTTCCAAGAGCAAGCGAATCAAAGGGGCAGGCCGGCCAAACGGCGCTGCCGCGAGCGTGTGCCGTTTGATGAGCAGTCAATGTCCTGCGGACTTCGCTTTCCGTGCCTTTGCGGGCTACCACCTCACGGCGATCCACCTGCAACAGGGGCTCCCGACCGGCAAATACACGGGTTTACCTCAGCAGGCGGGCTAGTATGAGGTAGCGATCAGGAACCTTCCCTGCCCTCCTCGGCTATTCCGGAACCCGCGTAGTCGGACTGGTCATGACGCTGCCCCCGTCTTGATACCAGCCGGGATGTTAGCCATGCAGGGCCAGTAGATGCGGATGCGTTCCCTGAGCGCGTCCTCTTATCGGGCGTCGCCGCTTGATCAGGCCGAGGCAACCGACGACGAAGGCGACGACGCTGCCGACGCCAGCTGGATCGATTTCCGGAACGCCCGTCGTCAATGTGTACATCGATTCGGCGAGGATCGAATGACCCGCAGCGGTCGGATGGATGCCGTCCCAGGAGAAAAAGGTCGACAGATCGGCACCAGGGATGGCCCTTTCGGCATCGCTGACATTGGCGAGACCGCATGCTCCGGGATTCGCGTTGATGGATGTGGTCAGGCCGAATATGTCAAACGTGAGAACATTCGTCTCGACCGCGAGGCGGTACCCGAGGGTGTCGTTCATGGCTTGGGCGAGCGTCATCGCGAGAAAGGCGGCAGTCGGACCGTTTGCGGCGATGGCGGGGGCGAACCCCAGGTTTGGTACGTCCCACACGATGATCCGCTCGGCACCCTTGGCCTGCAGCGTATCGACGATGTCAGGAGTTCGATGTGATGTCGCTCTGCAAGGTGACGTTGTACGGTGGTGCTGCGATCGAACCCAAAAGGATGGCGTTGTTCCCAGGATCCGAAAGGCTGTCGCCGAAGATGTAGAGCCCGTTGATGGGGGCGGCATGGATTGCGCGTGCGAACAGGAGACCGAGGAGTGCCGCTGCCACCATGGGCATTCTTCGAGGGTGCATACGGGCAGGTCACATCCTGCACGCCCGCTACAGGACGGCACGAACGCCGGGAATCGATCGCAGCAACGCGCTCGTTGCCCAGCTAAGCCCGAGTGACACGCTGAATACGATCATGGCCTTCGACGTTGCGGGCATCGACGAGCCCAGGAGCAAGTACTGCGTCCACACAACGAAGGGGTAATGCACGACGTACATGCCGTAGGCGTTCTCGCTCAGGTTGTCGGCCCACGGATATCGGACGTGCATGAACCGAAAGAACAGGGCCAGGAAGGCCATGCTGAGGGTGGCACTGTAGAGCACCATGCAGGATCCCAACTGCCACCATCCGGCCGGCCGCATCCAAGGCCTTGTCGGATCCAGCCGTACGCTGCTCAGCGCGAAGACAAGAGTAAGCGCGACCCCGAGGGCAGCGATCAGCCACACCCGCCACCGCTGCGCCAGCGGTCCTTCGGGCGTGAGAAACGTTGATTCCAAGCCGCGCGCGCCGACGACAACACCCGCGACGAAGTAGACTGCATAGAGCACCGGACGGCAGGCTTGGGTGATGATGAATGGGCCCCACTCCAGCCACCGGAATGGTCCATACACGGCCATCAACGGCATGAAGCCAAGACCTGAGAAGGTGACGAGGGCCAGAAAAAAAGCTCGGGGTTGCGTCACGACCGCCTCGGGAACGGCCTGGCGAGTTTGCCCCATCAGTTGAAACCAGATCGCCAGGAGCAGATCGAAGCTAAAGAGCATGGAAAGAAACCAGGCAGGCCCACTGTTCCACGACCAGCCAACCCAATAGGAAAAAGCGTCTTCCTCGGCTCCTGTCCGGAGAAGAGCCGGGTAGTACACGATGGGCATGATCACGGCGAGCGATACCACGAACGAAATGCCAAGCCTCCGCCAGCGGTCCATCAGGAAAGCAGCGGCTCCTTTTTTAGTGAGGCTCTTCCACACGAAGAGCCCTGAGATGAAGAACATCAACGCCATGAAAAAGTTGTTGAGAAGCACTGGAGGCAGGTCGAATACCCTGCTCGGCATCGGGTCAATGACGGGTGCGGTGGAGTGGACGTAATCCGTGGGATGAAAGATGCCCCAGGTCGGATACGCCAAGATGGCGTGTAGCAACACGACCAAGACGGTGATCGTGGACCTGAGGTAATCCAGGGCACAACTCCGGGGGCGGGACGGCTTCGGACCAGCAGGTGTATTCACTATGAGATTCGCTGGGGAGAGGAGCGGGCGGTAACATGAACTGAGCAGCTTTCCGGCTCGCTCGATCCCGGGGCCGTTCTTTTACGTGAAACCCTCCGCGTGACAGAATGGGGCCAGGAGACAATACCATGACAGTTCACTCGTTCGCCTGCACTCTGGCTGGAGCCATGCTCCTCGCCCTTTCCTGTCACGGGGCCGATCCCGCCACCTGCCCGGTGATCGGCCATGCCGCCACCGCGACACGCACGACGTCGGCCGGCGGGCTGACCAATGGCGACTGGTGGCCCGACCAGGTCAATCTCGCCATCCTCCATCAGAATCCACCCGCGGGGAATCCGCTCGGTGCAGGCTTCGATTACGCAGCGGAGTTCAAGCAGCTCGATCTCGCGGCAGTGAAGGAGGACCTTCGCACCCTGATGACGAAGTCGCAGGACTGGTGGCCCGCCGACTACGGGCACTACGGCCCGTTCTTCATCCGCATGGCCTGGCACTCGGCCGGCACGTACCGCGTGGTCGACGGCCGCGGCGGCGCCGGCTATGGCACGCAACGCTTCGCGCCGCTCAACAGCTGGCCCGACAATGCCAACCTCGACAAGGCCCGGCGTCTGCTCTGGCCGATCAAGCAGAAGTATGGCCGGCGGATTTCCTGGGCGGATCTGATGATCCTTGCCGGCAACGTGGGGCTCGAATCGATGGGCTTTGAAACGTTCGGCTTCGGCGGCGGGCGGGCGGACGTGTGGGAGCCGCAGAACGACATCGACTGGGGGCCGGAGACCGAGTGGCTCGGCGACAAGCGATATACGGCCGACCGCCGGCTCGACCATCCACTCGCGGCCGTGCAGATGGGGCTGATCTACGTGAATCCCGAAGGCCCGAACGGCAAGCCCGATCCGCTCGCCGCCGCCCGCGACATCCGCGAGACGTTCGCGCGAATGGCGATGAACGACGAGGAGACCGTAGCCCTGATCGCCGGCGGCCACACGTTCGGAAAATCACACGGAGCGGGCCCCGCCGATAATGTCGGGCCCGCGCCCGAGGCGGCACCGATAGAAGAGCAGGGCCTGGGCTGGAAAAACCGCTTCGGCACGGGAACGGGAGCCGACACGATCACGAGCGGCCTCGAAGGCGCCTGGAGCTCCACGCCCACGAGCTGGTCGAACGACTACTTCGACAACCTCTTCGGCTACGAGTGGGCGCTCACGAAGAGCCCGGCCGGTGCCTGGCAGTGGGCGCCGAAAGACGCGTCGGCCCAGGGGACGGTGCCCGACGCCCACGACGACTCGAAGTCGCATGCCCCGATGATGTTCACCACCGATCTCGCGCTGCGGACAGATCCGGCCTACGCGCCGATCGCCAAGCGGTTTCATGAACATCCCGACCGGTTTCAACAGGCGTTCGCCAAGGCGTGGTACAAGCTCACGCACCGCGACATGGGGCCAAGGACGCGGCTTCTGGGCCCCGAGGTGCCGTCAGCCCAGCTCTGGCAGGATCCCGTGCCCGCGGTCGATCACCCGCTCATCGACGATGCCGACATCGCCACGCTCAAAGCCGCCCTCCTCGGCTCCGGCGTTTCGGTCTCCGACCTCGTGAAGACGGCCTGGGCCTCGGCCTCCACGTTTCGCGGCAGTGACAAGCGGGGTGGTGCCAACGGTGCACGAATCCGCCTCGCGCCGCAGAAAGATTGGGCGGTGAACGAGCCGGCGAAGTTGACACGCGTGCTCGACAAGCTCGCGCGGGTCCAGCGGGAGTTCAACGCCGCCCAGACCGACGGCACCCGCGTGTCGCTCGCCGACCTCATCGTGCTCGGCGGCTCGGCGGCAATCGAAAAGGCGGCTCAGGACGCCGGCCACACGATCACAGTGCCCTTCGCGCCGGGCCGGACCGACGCGACGCCGGAGATGACCGACGCCGAGTCGTTCGCCGTGCTGGAGCCGAGGGCCGACGGATTCCGCAATCATCTGCCACGAAAGATCGATCGGCCCGCCGAAGAACTGCTCGTGGACCGGGCGCAACTTCTCACGCTCTCCGCGCCCGAGATGACCGTGCTCGTGGGCGGGCTGCGAGTACTCGGCGCCACCACCGGCTCGGGGCCCATGGCCTCTCTGGGCGTGCTCACCGCCAAGCCCGGCACGCTCACCAACGACTTTTTCACAAACCTCCTCGACATGAACACCGCGTGGCGGCCGTCGCCCGTATGTGATCAGTTTTTCGAGGGCCGCGATACGAAGAGCGATGCCGTGCGGTGGACGGCCAGCCGGGCCGACCTCGTGTTTGGATCGAACTCGCAACTGAGGGCCATCGCCGAGGTCTACGCGAGCGCCGATGCGCAGGCGACGTTTGTGGCAGACTTCGTCGCCGCGTGGACAAAGGTGATGCACCTTGACCGGTTCGATCTGCCCACTGCATCGCTTCGCGGTCGCAAGTGATGAACCGATCGCTGGTCGCAGCGTGGGGTTTTGCCGTCGCCTGGAGGCCGTGGGCAGTCGCCGCTGATTCCGTCGCCACGGTGACCGCCATGCCCGGGCTCGTGGTCTTCTGGGATTTCGTGCAAAGCGAGCCCGACGGCATGCACCGGTTTGTCGCCCACGTGCCGCCCGGGTCGCCAACCGACTGCCCACTCGATGCGGTGAACAACTTGCGCGAGTTCTGGGGCATTCGCCGCGCCGCGACCCCCGCCTATTTGGGTCGTCCCGGGGCGCGGACGAAAGTTTTGCAGCCACGGAAGCCGATGAGCCGAGGCTGGGTCTGCAGACCTACCGCACGGCGCGATTGCTGACCAGGCTCCGGCGCGGGGCCCTCGCGAAAGATCTCGATCTCGAACACCGGCCGCGTGGCGTGGACGTGGAAATCGATCGCCTCGCCGCTCCGGTAGCTGGAGCGCGGCGTGTAGCACCAGATCTCCGCGATGGCCGGGTCGTTGAGTGGCTTTTCATAGCCCCAGCCATGACGGGCATCATTGGTAGCCGCGGGGCCCGGCCCGGGAACAACCCGGCTGGTTGAGTATGGACGGGCCATTATGAACCCGCTGCGGGCCGGTTGCACCGGTCATCACGTGAAGCCTCCTGCAATGACGGAATCGGCGACGACGCGTAGCAAGCGTGTGGAGCGTTGGGCCAGCCGAGAGACGCACGCCGCCGCGGCAGTAAAAGGTAGAACGACCACCAGCACTTCCGCAACCCGATGGCGGAACGGACCAGCCCTGCGGTGAGCAGAGACTCGCAAGAGCCGGCTGGGAATTGAAGCAGGGCTTGTACGGCCGATGCATCAGTAGGCCCCAGTGCCACCGCGCGATACCCGGCTCGTGGCGAATGAAGCAAAACCCCGCCTCTTCGGCCCATGTTCGGCACTGCTCTGGCGTCGGCCGAATTTCCATCGA
Source organism: Pirellulales bacterium (assembly GCA_044236455.1). Lineage (GTDB taxonomy): Bacteria > Planctomycetota > Planctomycetia > Pirellulales > UBA1268 > CAMCQY01. The sequence continues at coordinate 4,291 of JBIIGJ010000081.1, read as the reverse complement.
CGGGCCTCTCGGCGTGGCCGGGTCGACGTTCCAGTGAATGATCCCCAACTTGCCCGCGGGCATCAGAACACGGAACGCCTCGCCGAGCAACGCGACCGGGTCGTCGATGTGCAGCAAGTTGAAGACCATCGCGTAGTCACATGATCCCGTCGGCAGCCCGGTTCCGTCGGCCACGAGATCCCGCTGCAGCGGCCGCACGTTCGCCATGCCTGTCTTCTCGGCTGCGGTCTTCGTTGCCGCGATCATCTCCGGATCGATGTCCATCGCGTACGCGGTACCGCTGGTGCGTCTGGCAGCCTCGACCGTAAAGAGGCCGTAGCCGCAGCCAAACTCGACCACGTTGCCGGGGTGGTCGCAGTCCAGTTGGTCGAGGATGCGTGCAGGATAAAAGAACCCTTGCCACATCTCGGCCTCCGGCATCTCGCTTTCACGGCCTTTTGGCATCTCGTCGTACCTCTCTTTCATCATCATCTCGGAGCCCACATGTCCGCAGCAACCACAACTTCCCACGACATCGGCCAGCAGACTTCCCCGCGCGGGCCACAGCGTGCAGCCCAGCAGCCGGTTATGCAGCAGAAACGCAACGCCGCCTAGAGACTTCGTACCACCATGGCCGCCGTGAAACTTTCATTCACGTGGTTGGGCGTCGGTAAGACCTTGGCACCGGAGCAGAACTCGTCGCCGACGAAGGTTCGGGCGACGTATCTCAAGGTCATCCAAGAGGCGGGGTGAGGCTCCGCGTCAGCCCCCACTGCTCTCCCCTGCCCTTGGGGACGCTCGTGGTGAATGCTCGGCGGCATTCGCAAGCTCGGCAGTCACCCGCGCCAGCACTGCCTCCCGCGCCGCCTCGGGAATCCCCATGCCCGCCACGAGGACCACCGCACGGGCGAGCAACTCGATGCGATCAGTCGAAATCGCGTCGCATTTCGCGTCGCAGACGGACTCGACCCCTAGCTTTCCGGAGTGAAACCGCATTTGTTCGAATCCTGTCCCCGCCACTTTACGCCCGCCGGGCCATCCATGGCCCCGGCGGGTTTTCTTTGCGCGGCATCCTGCCGCGGGCCAGTCTCAGTAACTGGCGCACGTTTCGAAGAACCCGCTGCAACCTGAATGGTGGCAGCGGGTTCTGTCGTTTCGTGCGACTCCGTGCTGCCGTATGCGGACGCCTGCGGAGTCGCCTTTCGCGTCGCAATGGATGCGCATTTCGCGTCGCACTCTGATTGACTCCCCTGCCCCCCGTCCGCACCAGCCGAAGGGCTCGACTCGCCGCCGCCCACGACGTCTTCAAAGTGGCGGTCGCGGGACATCTGGGGGTTGAAGCACACCTCGGCCACTTTTTTGAGATGTCAGGGGTTCGAGCGGCTCGCCGAGATGTGTGAGGATTTTCCGGATCGGGCCCGGCTTGGTGACGAGGGCGATGAGCCGCATGTCGCCGCAACGCCCCGGGCACTCCAGCGGAAACTCCTCCCCACGTGCCATCAGCTTGGACCAGGCGATCCGGGGCAACGCGGCGGAGGCATTCCTGACATACGGGGTCAGCACGATGGGCCTGACGCGGTCATCGCCGGGCGGCGATGGAGCCTACGAGACGGAACCCCGAGTCGTTCACCTCCCGCGTCGCCGTCACCTGCGTAAAGGTCGATTTCTGGAGCGTGACGGCACCGCCCGCCCAGAAGCCACCCCGCAGGCCGCGGAACTTGCCCGTCGCGCCCGACAGGTCGTTCCACTGGTAGACATTGCCGTTTTGGTCAAGCGTGCCGTAGAAACTGCCGGTCGTGGCGAACGCCCCCACGTCGGTCAGGTAGTTCTGGGTGGGCGAGAAGATCGCCGATTGCGTGACGCAGTAGGTGACACCCTGTAGATAGTTGACGATCGGGACGCCGGTGGCAGCCGGATTGTTCGTCGGCGCGACGTCCTGCTGCGTGGCGTACATAGAGTAGCCGGGAGTGCCCCCCTTGGTCGGCGAGTAGTAGGCCGCCTTGTACCACTCGTTCTCCGTGGGAATGAAGAACGTGGGAGCGGCGCGGGTGTTGGGGTTGACCGCGTTGCGGGGCACGGCATTGCGGCCGATCGACTTCGCGAGGTTATAGCCGCCGTTCTCGGTCGTGCGGGCATTCTGCCGGCCGGAGGGCTGGCCATTCGCCATCCAGTTGGCGAACCGGGCCGCGTCGAACCAGCTGACGTACGTGATTGGACGGTTGGTGGCGGAGCCGTTGTTGTTCATGACGCTGTAGGAGTAACGGCCCGGCCTGCCGACCCGCGTGATTCCCGCGACCGCAAGGTCGGTGGTCATTTTCGGGTTGTAGAGCCCGTGGGTGTCGGTCTTGGCCACGGCGTTGAGGAACGTGACGTACTGTCCGACCGTGACACCGGTCTTCGCGATCGCGTAGTCATACGCAACCGCCCCGAAGCCGGTGACGGAGTCCGCGGCGTTGCCCTTGTTCCCCACCGTCAGAAGGTCGATCGTGACCGGTTTGGCTGCGGCTGGCAGGGCTGCCAGCCGGAAGCCGCCGTTCGAGGCGCTCGCCGTGGACGAGATGCCGAGCCGGTAGCCCGACGCGAGGTATGAAACGAACGAGGTCCAGCCGCCGCCGCGGAGGATCATCGCCCCGCCCGTCATACCTGCCGACTCCATGAGTTCCCACGCATTGCCGTTCTGGTCGAACGTGCCGTAGGCGCTCGGGCTGGCCCGCATCGCCCCGACGTTGGTCAGGTAGTTTTGAGCCGGGTCGATGTACGGCTGCTGCGTGACCGTCATCGCCCCGGTCGCGAAGATGTAGTTGACCTGATTCGGCGCGTCGCCGATCACGTTCCCGGGAGCCGCATTGCTCCGGGTGGCGTAGGCGTAGTAGCCGCCGTAGCCACGCCGCAGGCCGGGGTCATAGTACGCGGCCTTGTACCACTGGTTTTCCGTCGGCAGGAAGAAGGTCGGCGCAGCGCCCGTGTTGGGGTTCACGGTGTTCCTCGTCGGCAGCGTGCCCGCGGTCGCCGCAGCGAGATCGTATGCGCCGTTCTCGGTCGTCACGGCGGTCTGCGAACCGCCGGGCTGGCCGTTGGCCATCCAGTTGGCGAAGCGGGCCGCATCGAACCAGTTGACGTAGGTGATCGGGCGGTTCGCCGGATCGTCGGCTCCCGCGGGCGTGACGCCGTCCGGACCAACCACGCTGTAGACGTAACTGCCCGCCCCCCCCTCTCGTTTGATGCCGGCAGAGGTCTTGTCGTACGTGTCCGCCTCGTTGTTGGGCCCCATGGCGACGTTGTAGAGCCCGTTCTCGTCGGATGCCGCCACAGCATTGAGGAACGCGGTGTATTCGCCGATCGTCACCTCGTACTTGCCGATCCGGTAGGCTTCGGCCACGCGGCCATAGCCGGTGGCGGGGTCGGCCGCATTCCCACGGTCTTCCACCGGCACGAAGATGGGGTCAATCGACGCCAGTGCCAGCCGGGGCTCGAGCCGCTGGAACGACAGCCGCAACTGGGCGTGGATCGCTCGAAGGCGGCGGACACAGCGTGGCATACGGGGTGATTCCGGGGGGTAGGTAAACTCTCATACGAGTCTATCCTCAGGGCGGCGGTGGTTCCCTTGGTGCCTCAATCGGCTGACGCCAACGGCCCACACAGGCTTGATTCCCAAGCCAACCGGCGTTCACACTGAGGGGCCGAGTCTGTCTCGCCGACCACTTTTTTGTTGCCGTGCTTGTGCCGCTCGCGACCGGATCGACAGCCCGTCCAATGGCACTTTCGCAAGCGTTTGACGGGCGACGAGTAGACGATGGGGTAAGGCCCTGAAGCCTTCTCGGCACAGTTGTCTGTTTGGCGACAGCAAATCACCTCACGAGAACACCCCTCGCTGCCTCCGGAATCCTCATGCCAGCCACGAGAACAACCGCGCGGGCGAGCAACTCGATTCGATCGGGCGAAATCGCGTCGCATTCCGCGTCGCACTCTGACTGGCTCCCCTGCCCCCCATCCGCACCAGCGCTGCATGGCTAACAAGCCGGCTGGCAGCAAGTCGGGGGCAGCGTCAGAGGGAAAAAACCTGAGTTAGAATCTGGCGTCATTCATGGGAGCAGGTCATGCTCGTTTCGGCTTCCGCGGTCGCGCTGATAGGGCTTAGCCGGAACGAGCGCAGCAGGTTGACCAAGATATTTGGCGATCTGAAAGACAAACTAAAAGAGTGGAACCATTTTGTGAACTGGCTCATACATAAGATTCATCGCGTCGTGTTCATCCAGACACCTATCGGTGAAGTCTGGTCAATTCTTTACGGCTTGTACCTGCACCTGAGGTT
>JBIIGJ010000197.1:0-4411 GCA_044236455.1 Pirellulales bacterium | reverse complement strand
CCGGGTCGGGAATGGAGCTTGAAGAGCTATTCCTGGGATGCGGGCCGGTTCGGCACGCCGCTTCGGCAGGGGAATTCGCAGGCAATCGTCCGCCGCGTCGGCCCCGAAAGGAAACTTACGCTTTACACGAGCGGCCAGGGGCAGGTGGAGAGCGCGAAGATCTTTCGCTACGAGGGGGAGATCGCAATCCCCTGCGGCGAAGTGCGGAAGGACGGCACGCAAGTCTGGGTCGATATCAACGGCGACGGCCGCGAAACGCCCGACGAGGTGCAATCGCACAAGGGGAATGGCGGCCTGTCGAGCTTCGCGGTCGACGACCGCGGCGACATCTGGCTGGCATTGATTCACGCCAGTCCGACGCCGCCAGTCGTGCGGCACTTCCGCATGCTGGGGCTCACTCCCCACGGCGGCCCTCGCTATGGCACGGCCGACGGCGAGGTCGAGGACATCCCGTTTCCGGGCAACGGCGAGGAGAAGCCTCCGCGAGGCTGGGGCAACGGCTGCAAGGTGGACTACGACGTCGCCACCGACGTGATGATCCTGATCGGCCCCGACAAGAGCCGCGAGGCCGACAAGGAGGATCCGATCCAATACATGGCCCGCTACGACGACTGGAGCAAGGGCAATCGCACGCCGCGGTGGCGTTTCCGCCTGCCGAACCCCGACACCGATCCGAACTTCATGTATGAGATCGGCCGGCCCTGGGGCTGCACGATCCAGTTTCAGGCGATGGATGCCGCCGGCGACAAGATTTTTCTTGCTTCGCTGTGGGGCGAGGTGCATGTCTACGATTCGCTCACCGGCAAGCGGGACACGATCCTCTCCTGTGGCCCGGAGGTGTCGGGCTGCAGCGCATGGGAAGACGCCTCGATGGGCATCCGCGCCTTCAAACGCAAGAACGGCGAGTATCTCGTGTTCACGGAGAACAGCGGCTTCGGCGGCCGCAGCAATTTTTATCGTTGGAAGCCCTGACGGCAGCCCCGACCATCCAGAGTGGATCGTCTGGCCAACCACCATCGGCACGTTCCGAGTCGAAACCGCTGGCAGAGGACGGTGCTGCGGTGACCCGCCGACGCAACCTTGAATGGGCCTCGCCGTGCGCGTAGGCTCGACGGCAGGGAGTTGGCACGGATGGCTGCGGCAGCGAAGACCCCGTCGTGGAGCGTCGCCTTCGGGTGGCTGGCGGTGCTTTCGTGCGCTGTTGTGGCACGGGCCGACGAGCGGCCGCCACTCCGCAGCATCGCCGCATTGAAAGCCCTGCCAGACGACGTGGCGATCGATGGCATGCCTGTCCGCGTCCGCGGCGTCGTCACGTGGCGGGGAGACGACATGGACGGGGCTGCGATCCAGGACGAGTCGGCCGGCATCTGGGTGACGATCGATTTCGCCCGCCAGATGAAGGTCCTCGGCCCCGATGCCCCGAGCCCATTTAAGGGGATCGAGCCGGGCATGGAGATCGAGGTCGAGGGCATCGCCACGCGGCAGGGCCCCACACCCCGCGACAATCTCTACAGCACGATGATCCTGCCGCAGTCAGTCGAGGTCGTCGGCCGCGGATCCCTGCCGGAGCCGAGGCGTGCCGATTACCCGTTTCTCTTCAGCGGCGCCGCCGACCACCTCCGCGTCGACGTCCGCGGCGTCGTGCAAGGATTTCGCGAGACCGATTCGGCATGGCTGCTCTTTATCGACGCCGAGCCGGGCGAGGTGGGGGCGCTCTTTCCGAAGTCGGCGTTCAGCCCGGATCCCAGCTCACTCGTCGATGCCGAGGTGCGGATCCAGGGCGTCTGCGGCGCCTGCTACAACCGCCGCGGCGATTTCCTGTCGCCCCGCATCCACATGAACAGCGCCGATGATCTCGTGGTCGAACGGTCGGCTCTGGCGCAGCCCTTCGAGGCCCCCAAGGTGCCACTCGGCGGGCTGGCGGGCTATCGCACCATGCCGCAGGGCGCCCACCGGATGCGGGTGGAGGGTGTCGTCACGTATGTGCAGCCCGGCCGGTGCTTCTACATCCAGGAGGGGGCCTCCGGCGTACGGATCGAGACGCGGGCCACAGATCCCGTGCATGTCGGCGATCGCGTGGAGGTGGCAGGATTCCTTTCGATGAACCGCCGGATCGCAGGTCTGAAGGAGGCGGTCGTTCGGCCGATCCGCACCGATGCCGCGCCGACGCCGGTCGCCGTAAACTTGTCCGATCTAGGCTTGCAGGAGGCCGCCGCAGACGGGCTGCTCGTGACCGTCCAGGCCCGGCTGCTCGAGGCGCAGCGGATCGCCGATGGCTGCCAGCTCGTGCTCGCCGCCGGCAAGACCGGCTTCGTGGCGAAGCTCTCTGGCGAAGGCGTCAGCCGCCTGCTCGCCCTGCAGGGCGGGAGCGAGTTGTCGCTCACCGGGATCGTCGACATGGATCTCACCTACGATTACCGCGTGCGGCCGGACGTCGAACGCATCGGGCTCTTGCTGCGTTCGCCGGCCGACGTGCAGGTGGTTCGCGGTCCGTCATGGTGGACGCCGCGGCGGCTGCTGCAGGCGCTGGCCGGTTTGGCCACCGTGCTGCTGGCGGCGTTCACCTGGGTGGTCCTTCTGCGACGGCAGGTGATCACGCAATCGGCGGAGCTCGCCAAGGAGATGCGGACCCGCCGCGATGCCGCGGTTGAATTCGATGCCACGCTCCGGGAGCGGAACCGGCTCGCCGCCAACCTCCACGACACGCTCCTGCAGACCCTGGGCGGCATCGGCTACCAGCTCGAGGCATGCGAGGTGAGCGGCCGCGTCGATGCGGCCGAGACGAAGAAACACTTCGACATGGCGCAGCGGATGGTGGACCACGCAATGAGCCAGCTGCACGATTCGGTGTGGACGCTCCGCAGCCTGCCGCTCCGCAGCCGCACCTTCCCCGAGGCACTGCGGGCGCTGGCCGACCGGATCGGCCAGGAATACAACGCTCAGATTGACGTGGAGATGCACGGCCCGCTGGATGAGCTGCCCGAGTTCGTCGCGGGTAACCTGCTGCTGGTGCTCCAGGAAGCGGTCAGCAACGCCCTCCGCCACGGCCACGCCGCTCATGTGGCGATCACGGTCGCTGCCGAGGCCCCCGACAGCCGCATCGAGCTCACGGTGCGCGACGACGGACAGGGCTTCGTTCCCGGCACCCAGCAGGGGGTGGAGCAGGGGCATTTTGGCATTGAGGGCATGAGGGAACGCGTCGAGCGGCTCGGCGGAAGCCTGGGGATCGAGAGCACCCCCGGCGGAGGCACGACCGTGCGGGCGAACGTCAGCCGCCGGGTATACGATCAGGACCTCGTGTAAAACTCCCGCCGCCGGCACCTGGCGGATCGGCCAGTTTCGCCGGGGACTGGCGCATGATCCAATACAACAAGATCGCTCATTTCCTGCTGCTTGTCATGCCTGCCCGTGCCATGAACAAATCGTCGCCCATCCGTCTGATGCTCGTGGACGATCACCCGGTGATGCGGATCGGCCTCGCCAACCTGCTGGGGCTCGACCCCGGCTTCGAGGTGGTGGCTCAGGCGGACGACGGCCCGTCGGCGCTCGAACTCTGGCGGCTTCACCACCCCGACATCTGTCTCATGGACGTCAGCATGGACGGCATGGATGGCGTCGAGACCTTGCGGCGGCTCCGCAAGGCGTATCCCGATGCGCGGGTGCTGATGCTGACCTCCTCGAAGGCGCCGGAAGACGTCCGCCACGCGATGGATGCCGGAGCCTGCGGCTACGTGATGAAGAACATCCGTCGCGGCGAACTGGCTGATGCGATCCGCGCCGCACACCGGGGTGAACTCCCGGCCCCTCGGCCTGCAAGCGACGGCCCACAGCCTGCCTCGGCTCGTCGTGGTCTCTCCCATCGAGAACTCGAGGTGCTCGGCCTGATCCGTCAGGGGTTCACCAACGTGGAAATTGGGCGGCTGATCGGCATCTCAGAACGCACGACGCGCTGGCACGTCGCCGCCATCATGGAAAAGCTCGGGGCCGCCGATCGGGCCCAGGCCGTCGCGCGGGGTTTCGAAACCGGCCTGCTCGGCGTCACCGGCGCCGGGGCGAGCACCGCCACATGATCGGCCGGCTATTCCCCGGGTTACGTCGGGAACGCCTATGTGACGGGCATCCGCTCGTCGTGGCGGCACCACTCGTATCTAAAACGTGAGGTTCTCTTCCGCGAAGGTCTCGCGGCTGTCGTAGGCGTGGAAGCTGCGGGCGATCTTTCGCGATAGCACCTGCAGGAAGAGCGCCCGGAATTGTGTTTCCGACTGGTCGGTGGCGGGCACGGCGCTATCGCCCGGGAAGGTGAAATTGTCGATGCGCTTCTCGAAGACCACTTTCTTCTCGGCCACGTCGTAGGCGCGGACATTCGCGGACGCCCGGCCGCGGTAGAGCGTCGATCCCTCGTGCATGCGGA
>JBIIGJ010000196.1:0-4434 GCA_044236455.1 Pirellulales bacterium | reverse complement strand
ATGACGATTGTCTTCGGGACGCACTGAGCCCGGTGAGAGGGCTGGTGAGCGGGCGAGAACGGCCAAGGGGCTTTACCGCCGAGGTCATTGACCGGTGGGGGCTTCGTCCCCCGCCGGGCTGCTCCGGTGTTGAGGTCCCTTGTGGGCCCGGGTTGCACCGCTTCGGATCGGCGCTCAATCACCACGTGCACCTGCATGCGTGCGCGACCGACGGCGTCTTCATCCCGACCGGTGACGGACCGCCGGCCCTCCTGCGGGCAAGCCGCCTGCCGAAGCATAGCTGCTGGCTCGGCCAATCAACGAGGCCGATCTGGCCGCGCTCACCGAGAAGGTACGCCGTCGTGTCGTGCGCTGGTTCTGCATGCAGCGGCTCCTCGACGCCGATGCGGCCGCCCCTCACGCTGGAGCGGCTCTCCGAGAGGCGCGGCGAAGACGGCCGCATCGCCCGCGTGAAGTCAGATCCTGACACACCTCGGCGAACCGCTCGGTCCGCCGCCCGTGATCGACATCCACAGCCTCCGACGGCATTCCATGCCACGGTGCGGACGGCCCGCGAGAAGAGTGGTTTCAAGGCGGGCTCGAGCCAACGAGAAAAATCCGGCCTTGAGCGTGGATAGGAAGCTCCTCGGCACCTCCACGATCGGGCCGCATCCAGCCCGACCAGCTCCGGCGGTTGCCCCTCATGATCCGCTCCGCTCGGCCGACGCCCGCCGAAGTGCCATTGGCCGATCAATCCTTCATTGGCCGACCTATCGTTTGCCGCTATGCCGAACTCTACGTGCATGTGGCAGCCCGCAGCGGTTAGTAAGGCACATCCCCCCAAAAAGGGGTTTCGCCTCGGATTACCAGCCGCTACTTACCGACCCGATTCACCGCCCACCTTCCGGGCGGAGAGTTCACCGCGGTTGACCGGGCACGAGAGGGTTTGGAATGCAAGGCAATTTGGCTTTCGCGCGACATGAATCCGGTTTGACTGAAGACGGCGTGGTCGGGGGGGGGGCTAGCATGCCGCGGCTAGCGGCATCACCCGTGGACCTCGCCGTTGCCGTCATGACGCCGTGGGATCAGCAGTGCGGCAACGCCGAGTATGCCAAGCGACTGGCCATCGGCCTTGGCCGATTCGCCGCCGTCCAGCCTTTCGACATGCGAAACTTGATCGATGTCGAGAAGCGGACGAGCCGCAGCGAACTCAACCGTTACTTCGATGATCTCGTCGCCCGGGTCAACGGTTCCGCTGCCAACCTGATCCACATCCAGCACGAGTTCTGTTTTTTCGGCCGGGGGATCGGCTCGTCGAACCGTCGGTTTCTGAGGGTGATGAGGCAGCTGCGCAAGCCCGTCGTGGTGACGCTGCACACGTGGCTCAAGAGCATGACGCGGGCTAGTCGGAATCGAGTCTCATCGCAGGTGGCCGAGCAGGTGCGGCACGGGTTCCAAAACCGCCATATCGCAGCCGCCCTGCAGCGTGCTGATGCGATCGTGCTGCACAGCAAAGACACCCACAAGCACTTCGTCGAGACGTTCCCCAATCTGAAGAAACGGGTGCACGTGGTGCCGATCCCGATCGAGCGGCCCGTCACGACCGCGGTCGCGCCGTCAATCCGCAAGCAACACCAGGACACGTGGGTGATCGTCCCAGGGTTCGTCAGCCGCTACAAGGGCCACACGTGCGTGCTCGCGGCACTGCGGCACCTTCCTGAGACCTTTAAACTGGTGGTTGCGGGCGGTGTCCACCCCAAGGATCGGACTGGCAACGACTACTGGATGGATCTTATTCAGCAGGCCGATTCCTGGGGGCTCCAGTCGCGGATGATCCTTACCGGATTTCTGGCGGACGTCGCCGACCAGGCGGCGGTGCTCGATCAGGCCGACGTGTTCGTACTCCCCTATGACGAGGTCGGCCAGTCCGGATCAGCCGTGCTCGCCGATGTGCTCTCCTACGACCGCCCCGTTATTACCTCCCGGGCCAGGTCGATGTTCGTCTACCGGATGGACAAGGATACGGCCTTCTCCAGCGTCGCCACCGACGTGGGAGATGCAAAAGAGTTGGCCGCCACGATCCGCAAGTGCGCTGGGTTAGAGCCGCAGTTCTACGCCGACGCGCGGCAGCACCGTGACGCCGCCCGCCGACGCTATTCCCTTGCCAGCACCCAGGCAGCCTACGAGCGGATCTATCGCGGTGTATTGGCCGCGTCCGCCCGCTGAACACCGCAAAAAAACATGGAGGCCCGCATGCCAGCCGTAGATCACAAGCCGATCGTCGTGACTGGAGCGAAGGGATTTCTCGGAAGACACGTGGTCAAGAGTCTCTGCCGCCGACGGCTGCCGGTCAGGGCGCTGGGGCGGTCGGATGGCGACCTGCGCAATGCAGCCACAACCGAGCGGCTGCTGGCCGGCGCCGGGATCGTCATTCACCTCGCGGCCGATGTCGGGGGCGTGGGCTATCTCAAGAGCTGCCCGGGCCGGGCGTTTCACGACAATTTCGCCATGGGCCTTAACGTCGTCCGCGCGGCGATCCGCGGCGGCGTCGCCCGGCTTGTGCTGGCCGGCACCCCATGCGCCTACTCGGGCGACGCGGGCCTACCGCTGGCCGAGGACTCGCTCCGCGAGGGTGTTCCCTCCGGCGATACGGGCACCTATGGGTATGCCAAGCTTGCCTCATCGCTGGCGGCAGCGACGCTCTGCGAAGGACTCGACACCGACACGGTGACGGTAATTCCGTCCAATCTCTACGGGCCCGGCGACACCTTCGACGAGACCCGTGGCCACGTGGTAGCGGCGCTCATCCGCAAGGCGGTGCTGGCCGCGGAACTAGGGCTGGGATCGTTCGAGGTCTGGGGGGACGGTTCGGCCACCCGGGATTTCGTCTACGTCACGGATGTCGCGGAGGGAATCGCCGCCATGGCCGCGGCGCGGGAGCCATTCGAGGGAGCAACCTTCAACCTGGGGTCCGGGCTGGAAACCTCGATCCGGGATATCGCCACGATCGTGGCGGAAGCGGTCGGGGTGGGCGTTCACGCTAGGTTTCTCACAAACAAGCCGGTGGGCTATGCCCGGAGAGTGATGTCGGTCGATCGCGCTGCCGAGCGGCTCGATTACGTCGCAGCGACCGGGCTGGTTGAGGGGATCCGCAAGACCATCGACTGGCTCAGGGCGGCGGGGTATGTCGCAGCCTGGATCGCCGCCGCTCGCGGCTCGCTCGACCGCCGCGCCGCCTGACTGTATCGCATCTCCTCCTTCCCGTTCGCGAGGAACTCCGTCGATGACTGCGACCGTAACCAATGAATTACCCGCCGGGATGCTGGAGGCCGAGGAGGGAAGGCGGGCCTTCGTCATGAGCCGATTGCAGGCTTCGCGGCCTGGTCTGGAAATCGCCCCCTACTTTCACCCCGTCACCGATCGCACGAGGCACGACGTCTTTTACGTCGACTGCATCGACAACGACGAGATCCAGCGCAAGGCGGCCGCCAATCCGGGATCGACAGGCCGCCCCGTTCCCCGGATCGATGCCGTGTGGGTGCCCGGACGGCGCCTCGCGGAGTGCGTGGAGGGGAGACGGTTCGGCTACGCGATCGCGAGTCATGTGCTGGAGCATGTGCCCAACCCGATCGGCTGGCTGCAAGAGATCCTCGAGTGCGTCGATATCGGGGGCTGCATCGCAATCCTACTGCCGCATAAGCACTACTCGATGGACTACTACCGGCCCCTCACCAGTTTTTCCCAGGTGGTCGGCTGGTCGGTCGAGAAGCCCGTCCGCCCTACGGCCGTTCAGGTGATGGACTTCCTGTCACAGTCGTTTTGTGACGACGGCCGCGTGTCGTTCGACGGGCCGCCCTCCTTCGAGCGCGCGCCACGACACTATTCGGATCAGCAGGCCCTGGACTTCGCCCGGTACGTCCATGACACCGACAATTACCTCGACGTCCACTGCACGGTCTGGACGCCTCAATCCTTTGTCGATGTCTTCAGTCGGGTGAGGCGACTGGGACTGCTCGACGCCGAGATCCACGGGCCGTTTACCGGGTTCACCGGATCACCACGGGCTGAGTTCCTGGTGTATCTGGAGAAGACCGCGGTCGCGACGTGACGAATCTCGCTGCCGTGGCCCCGGGGGGCGCGTGCCAGCCCTCCCATGGGACCAACGGCGTTTTCACGCAAAGTGCCGACGGCCGCTACGCGAATTTTTTCCCAGCGCGGCCGATCACGGCTGCCGATCTCGCAACCGCCGACAAGAGCGGTCTCAAGGCTGGTCTGTGCCTGGGGCCGTCGGTCGATTCCGGTGCATCGGGAGGCGATGGCACCGAGATCTTCCGCACGGTCGAGCCCGACTCCGGGATGGAGCAGTCTCGTACCGGAAGTAATGTCGGGGCGACACGATTCGAACGTGCGACCTCTACGTCCCGAACGTAGCGCTCTAGCCAGGCTGAGCTACGC
>JBIIGJ010000080.1:0-16363 GCA_044236455.1 Pirellulales bacterium | reverse complement strand
CTCGGACTGCGGGTGACCGCGCCGACGCTGGAACTGCTCATGGCCGATGCGGCCAGCGGACTCTTTCAGATCATCGCCGGCGATCTCGCCCAGATCCGGCCCCGGCCCGACCACGCCGAACGATTCGACGTGGCCGGCACCGATCCCACCTGGCTGCTCTTCGACTGGATCAGCGAACTGCACGCCGCCTTCGAACTCCGTCGCATGCTCTTCTGCGCGTTCGACGTGACCATCGACGCCGCCGGGCTGCATGCCACCGCCCAGGGTGAGCGGTATGACCCGGTCCGGCACACGCTCGCCCACGAGATCAAGGCGATCACCCAGCACGAACTGTCCGTCGTCGAAACGGCCGCCGGCTGGGAGGCCACGCTGATCGTCGACATATGACCGTGGCGGATGGATCACCGCCGGTGGTGTCGCCGTATGATTGGCATTCTCTCCCCGCATCTCTCGCAAAAAAGCCTCACGCATGACCGACACGATCCGCGACACTCCATCCGACCGCGCATTCACAGGTCCGCTCGAGCCGGTGGACGAATGCACCTGGCGGATCCCCAAGGCCTACAAGCCGGGGATGCTCGTCGACGGTCTGATCTTTGCCGATGAGCGGCTGATTCCGCAGCTGCGCAGCGACCGGGCGCCCGAGCAGGTGGCCAACGTCGCCTGCCTGCCCGGCATTCAGACCGCCAGCCTCGCCATGCCCGACATTCACTGGGGCTACGGCTTCTGCATCGGCGGCGTCTGCGCCACCGATCCTGCGAGCGGCGGCGTCGTCTCGCCCGGTGGCGTGGGCTACGACATCAACTGCGGCGTGCGGCTCATGCGGACGAATCTCACCCTCGCCGACATCGAGCCCGTGCTCGTGAGGCTCGTCAACCAGCTGCTGCGGGACGTGCCCGTCGGGGTGGGGCAGGGGGGCAGCCATGTCTTCTCGCCCGCGGAGCTCCGCATGCTCATGCAGGAGGGCGTGCCGTTCCTGAAATCCCGCGGGCTGGCCACCGATGACGACGTCGCCCTGACCGAGGCCGAGGGCTGCATCGGTGACTCGCGGCCGGAACTCGTGAGCGACCGGGCGCTGGCCCGCGGTAGCGATCAGTGCGGCACCGTGGGCGCGGGAAACCACTTCATCGAGGTGCAGGTGGTCGACCGCGTGGAAGACACCGCCGCCGCGGCGGCCTTCGGCCTCCACGCCGGGCAGATCTGCGTGCTCATCCACTCCGGCTCGCGCGGCCTGGGCTACCAAGTCTGCGACGACTCCCTGCGGGCCCTCCGCGATGCCCCGGCCAAATATGGCATGAACCTTCCCGACCGGCAGCTGGTCTGCGCGCCGGTCGAGAGCCCCGAAGGACAGCACTATCTCGGCGCCATGCGGGCCGCGGCCAACTACGCCTTCTGCAACCGACAGCTGCTCATGTGGCAGGTTCGCGAGGTGTTTGCCCGCGTGCTCGGGAAACCCTGGAGCAGTCTGGGCATGGACCTCGTCTACGACGTGGCACACAACATCGCGAAGATCGAACGGCACCAAGTGGACGATACGAGCAAGGATGTCTGCGTGCACCGCAAGGGGGCGACGCGGGCGTTTCCTGCCGGCCATCACGACATCCCCGACCGCTACCGCGACACCGGCCAGCCGGTGATCATTCCAGGCGACATGGGGCGGGCAAGCTGGGTGCTCCGCGGCGGCCCACGGTCGATGGAACGCTCGTTCGGCACCACGTGCCACGGCGCCGGTCGCTGCCTGAGCCGCACCGCTGCCACGAAGGCCGCGCGAGGGCGGAACATCCAGGACGAACTGTTGCGCGGTGGCGTGGTCGCCCGGTGCCGCAGTCGCGACGGCCTCGCGGAAGAGCAGCCGCTGGCCTACAAAGACGTCGACATCGTGGTCGACATCGTCCACCGCGCCGGGCTCTCCCTGAAGGTGGCCCGGCTGCGGCCACTCGGCGTGATCAAGGGGTGACGGGGGGCTGGCCGGCACTCGTCACGAACCGGCTGCGGCTGTCTCCCATTTCGTCGACGGCAGGCCATGCTCGCGGAGCAGTTCCACCACCCGCTCGTCCGGCACCTGTTCGAAGTGGCGATAGAATTGTCCGATCGCCCAGAACGCATCCGGCTCGAGCAGGCATTCCACGCGGTCGCACAGCGGCCGGATGGCGTCGATCCGGTCGGGGGCCCCCACCGGCACCGCCACGACGATCTGCTTCGCGCCGGCAGCACGCACCGTGCGGAGGCTCGCGATCATGGTGGCGCCGGTGGCGATCCCGTCGTCGGTGAGGATCACCGACCGGCCCGCGATCGGGGCCTGCGGCCGCACGGCCCGATACATCTCGCGGCGACGTTCGATCTCCACGAGCTGCCGCTTCCGCTCGGCCTCGACGTAGGCGTCGCCCACGTCGGTCATGGCGCTGGCGAAATGATTGAGATAGACATCGCCGCTCTCGGAGACGGCGCCGAGCGCCAGTTCCGGCTGATGTGGAGCGCGGAGCTTCCTGGAGAGCACGACGTCGAGTTCTGCGCCCAGGCCGCGGGCGAGCACCGCCCCGATCTCGATCCCGCCCCGCGGGATCGCCAGCACCAGCGGCTTCTCCATGGTCGTGCCGCGGAGCCGCTCCACCAGCATCCAGCCGGCCTCCTCGCGATCGTTGAAAATGCCGTGTTCGAGCATGATGGTCACCCTCCGGTTGTTCGTGATCCCATTCCCGACCCCAAATGTCTCGCGCACCACTCCGCCGCCAGCAGGGCCGCCTCCTCGAGCGTGCCGGGCTCCTCGAAGAGATGCGTCGCGCCCGGCACGATCGACAGCTGTTTCTCGCAAGGTATGGCGGCCAGTGCCCGCCGGTTGAGCAGCAGAACCTCCGTGTCGTCGCTACCGACGATGAGCAGTGTCGGCGCATGCACCCGCTGGAGCGACGCCCCCGCGAGGTCGGGCCGGCCACCCCGCGACACGACCGCCCTCACGCCCGGCTCCTCCGCCGCCGCCACCAGCGCCGCGGCGGCCCCGGTGCTCGCGCCGAAGAGCCCCAGCGGCAGGTGCCGCGTCTGCTCGTGCTGCATGACAAACCGCACCGCGGCCAACAGCCTGTCGGCCAGCAGGCGGATGTCGAACACGTTGGCACGGTCGGTATCCTCCTGCTCCGTCAGCAGGTCGAACAGCAGCGTGCCGATCCGCGATTCGTGGAGCACCGAGGCGACGAACGTGTTGCGCGGACTGAAGCGGCTCGAGCCACTGCCGTGGGCGAAGAGCACGATCCCAAGGGCTGATTCGGGCAGCGTGAGCCGCCCCGGCAGCCCGATCGGATCTCCGGAAATACTCGTGGCGGGAATCGCGACATCGAAGGTGGCGGCTGTATGCGTGAGTGTCATGTGGAACCCTCCTCACCCGCGGATTCGCCGCGGGCGGCATGGTGCATCTTCTCGACGCCTCGCAGGCGACGCACGTGATCCTCGAGCTGCCGCCGGGCCGCGGCGAAGGAGTCGCGGAGCGCGACGAACACGTCCTCGTGGCCGTGGTCGAGATGATGGTCGCGATTGACGATGATCTCGCCACCGGGCACACGGAGGTCCACGCGGACGGAATAGAGCCGCCCCTCGCGGTGGTGTCGGTGGGGCTGGGCAATCACGACATGGCAGCCGGTGATGCGTCCGTAGACGCTCTCCAGTTGGTCGATGTGCTCGAGGGCCGCGTCGCGGACGGCCTCGTCGAGCGGAATGTCGTCGAAGGAAACCTGGGCTTGAGTCTGCATGGGGCGGGTGCTCCGCGGGTTCTGGGAAACCGGGAAGACGCCACCTCGCTCCATGCGTCGAGAGAGCCTATGCGCCGAACGACGTCCGCGGGAAACAACGTTTCTAACGCCCCCGTTTCTGAAGCGACACGGACCGGACACCCTCGGCCTCTCTGCCGGCCGCCTTCACTCCGAAGAGATCGACTCGAGCAGGTCGAGCCGAACGGCGCGGCGGGCAGGAATCCAGGCTGCCAGCGTCGTCACGGCGACCGCCGCAACGAGGTTCACGATCACCACCGTCGGCCGGAGCGACGCCCGGATCGGATGGCCCAGGAGCGGCTGGCTGGCAAACTGGATCAAGAGCGCGGTGAACATACCCCCCACGGCGCCGATCAGGCCGCCGGCCACACCCAGCAGCACGCTTTCGAGCACGACCAGGCGGGTCACCTGTCCGCTCGTCATGCCGACGGCCCGCAGCAGGCCCAGCGTGCGTGTCTTTTCCAGCACGTTCATCGTCACGGTGTTGGCCACGCCGAGGCTGCCGACCACGAAGCCCAGCCCAAGGATCGCCCACAACGAATTGACCACGCCGCCCACGATCCCGTTGATGAAAGCCTGCACGTTCTCGAACGACCGCAGCAGCATGCCCTGCGATTCCGCGATCCGGTGCAGGGCGTCGCGTATCGCGGCCGCCTTTCCCGGTTCGGCCGTCACCAGCACGATGTCGGCGGCCTCCATGCCGAAGAGCCGAGCCGCCGCGTCGCGCCGGAGGAGCAACGAGGCGCCGCCCGACGTGTAGTCGACCACGAGCGCCGCGATCTTCACGCGGGTCGTCCGGCCAAATACCTCCACGTCTACCTCATCGCCCGGTTTGATGCCGGCCCGGCGGGCCAGCAGCGTGCCGGCCGCCGCCTCGCCCCGGTCGAGCGCCCGCCGCAGGTCGGCCTCCGTCGTTCCGACGGGGTTGATCGGGAGTGGCTTGTCGGCGGGAATGTCGCGGGCCACCACCACGCAGGCACCTCCCGCCACGCGGCCCGTCGCCACGCCGATCCCCTCGACCCGCTGCACGCCGGCCACCGCCCGGACCTCGTCCTCGGCCTGCCGCGTTCGCCGACCCGCCGCAGACAGGTCGCCGCTCACCATGCCGGCATGCGTGAGCATCCAGTCAGCCCGCATCAGCTGCGTATACCAGCCGCGGACGTCTTCCACGTTGTCGCGGATGGCATGCCCCAGGCCGATGGCGTTGCTCACGGCCACCACCAGCACACCGGTGGTGAGTGCCGTGCGGATCGGCTGTCGGACGATCTGTTCGACCGCGAGCGTCCGTTCGATCCGCCACCGCTCCGGGATCAGCCGTGCGCACGCCGTGCAGAGGGTGGGCAGCACGACCGGCGTCGTGGCCACGAAGGCGAGCATCATCAGGATCCCTGCGGGCACCGCCGCCCGCGGCGGCAATCGTTCCCAGACGACCAGCGTCATGACCACCGCCGATACCGCCCACATGAGCACCGCCAACATGAGAAACCGGCCGGGCACGCCCCGTGGCGGCGGCGGCGCATGGGCGAGCCCTTCCAACGGTTCGACCGCGACCGCCTCGCGTGCCGGCCACCAGGCCGCCGCCACGGCCACAAGCGTTCCCAGCGCGACGGCTACCGGCACCACGAGCGGGTGCACCACCAGCGCCGCGGATGGCGCCTGCAGTGCCCGCGAAATGCCCGCCGAGATCGGCACCGCCGCGGCCAAGCCCGCCACGGATCCCGCCACGGCTCCAGCCGCGCCGAGCAGAGCTGCCTCCCCCATCACGAACCGCCGCACCTGCCGACCGGTGGCGCCGAGCACCCGGAGCAGTGCAAACGAGCGGCGCCGTTCCGTGACATTCATCAGCATCGCGTTGCCGACGAGAAAGAAGGCCATCGCCACCGTCAGCGACGTGACGAAATCGAGACCGAGGTTCGCCGAGTGCAGGACGTCCTCCGCCATGCCCGCCCGTCCGGCGGGCACCTCCGCCGCGAGCGTGGCGGGCAGACGCTTGGCGACCGCCTTCAGCACGGCCGGCCGGGAGGCTCCCGGAGCGAGCGCCACGCGAACGCGATCCACCAGCCCAAAGGCATTCGACATTTCCTCGAGCGGCTGGATGGCGACCACCACGCCGCCCCCCTCGGCAAACCATTTGAGCGATTGGCTGTCGGCGATTCCCACCACCGTCATCCGCCGCACGCCGCGGCGGGCCAACATGATCACCTCGTCGCCGATCCCCTTGCCAAGTCCTTCCGCCAGCGTGGCATCGAGGACGATCTCGTCGGCGGCCTCGCACGGCTTGCCCGCCGGCAGCGTGAGCAGACCAGTGGCCACGAGCGCGGCGGCATCGACGCCCACCGCAATCTCGCGGACCCGTTTCTCGCCCACCCGCAGGAGCGTGGGCCGGAAAAAGAGCGGCACCGCCGCCCGTATGCCGGGGATGTCGGCCAACCGCGGCACGATGCTCGCTTCGAAGCGGCCGCCGCCACGGGCGGAGATGTCGATCGAGGGCACCCCCTCCACCGTCTCCGCGAGCCGACGGTAGCCTGCCCGCGAGGCATCGGCTGCCACCCAGGTGGCAACCACCGCGGCCATGGCCACCGCCACGCTCGCCGCCGTGGCCAGCGCCCGTCCCGGCCGCTTCCGCCACTGCCTGCGAAGGAGCCTGCCGATGGTCATGACCGCCCCGCCTCGGTCGGATTCTCCGCCGGCTGCCCGCGTGGCTCGGCGGCGGGCCGGGCTGCGTTCACGTGATCAGCTTCGATCCTTCCATCACGCATGAAGATCGTGCGTCCGGCCGCTTGGGCGATGCCCGGATCGTGCGTCACCAGAATCACCGTCTGCTGGTGCTCCGCCACCAACCGCATCAGCAGTTCGACCACGCGGCGGGAATTCACCGAATCGAGGGCCCCAGTAGGCTCGTCAGCCAGCACCACCGCCGGCTCGGCCACCAGCGCCCGCGCGATCGCGCCGCGCTGCTGCTCGCCGCCGGAGAGTTCGTCCGGACGATGGCTGGCGCGGTGTGTCAGGCCGACCTTTTCCAGCGCCGCCAATGCGGCGGTCTCGGAGCGGCCGTCCGCGATGCCGTCGAGCACCAGCGGGAGCGCGACGTTTTCCACGAGAGACAGTTCGGGCAGCAGGTTGTACCGCTGGAATACGAACCCGATCCGACGCCGCCGCACGCGGGCCAGCGCATCGTCATCGAGCGACGCCAGATCGACCCCTTCGAGCAGGACATGCCCCGCCGTGGGGCGTGTGATACCGCCCAGCAGGTGGAGCAGGGTGCTTTTGCCGGAGCCGGACGCTCCGGTGATCGCCACGAATTCACCCCGTTCGACGCTGAGATCGACGTCATTCAAAGCGGCCACGCTGGCGGCCCCGGCAGTGCTGCCGCTGAACGTCTTCTGCAGATGTTCTGCTTGGAGGATCGACACGGCTGAAGCCTGCTCTCTGGGCCGAGGACCCGTGGTGCATTTCACGGGCACTCTAGGTCGCCCAATGTACCCATTGTGGCGGGCGTGGTGTGGGGGTGTGCCAGGGATTCCGTAAAGGAGGCTTATTCCGGCTGAAGCGACTGCTGCGAGTTTGCCGAATTCGACGGATGTCCGGTCGCCTCGAGATCACAACATGACGCTATCCCACCATCCTCGATGTCCTTCCGCCAGGCCGCTGGCAGGACGCTGCGGAGCGGCGTTCGCCGCGGTGGCGCCTGTTGCCGTCATCCTGACCTGCTGCGTCCTGCGTCTGCCGGCCTGCAGTGGTGCGGACTGGGCGAAGCCTGGCGAATCCCTCCGCCTGCCGGAGGCGGGTGTGCCACTGGGGACCATGCCTGAAAATGCCGTCGTGCCGGCGCCGCTGATCGACGCCGCCACGCAGGACGCCGCCCACGGTCCATCGCCCAAGACCCTCGAAGAGTTCGTGGCCCTGGCCCAGCAGAATCATCCGAAGCTGCGGGCGGCACAGGCGGCGGTGGAAGCGGCCCGCGGCAAGGCGGTGCAGTCCCGCCTCTATCCCAACCCCGTCATCGCCGGCTTCTCACCGCAGATTGCGGGCGATCAAAGCCAGTGGAGCGGCACGGTCGCCCAGGATCTCGTCACGGCCGGCAAGCTTCGGCTCTCCCAGCAGGCAGCCCTGCGGGAGGTGCAGATGGCGGAGTATCAGCTCATCCGCGCCCGCTTCGATGTGCTCACGGAAGTCCGTCAAAGCTTCTATGCGTTGCTCGTGTCGCAGCGCCGCGTGGAGATCTACAAGCTGCTCCTCGATATTGCCAAGCGGTCGTACGAAATCGGCCGGCAGCTTGCCGAGGCAGGCGAGGGCACGAAGGCCGACGTGCTCTTCTGGAGCATCGAGCGGGATCGGGCCGAGGTCCGCCTGCTCAACGCATCGGTCTACATCGAGACCGGCCGACGGCAGGTGGCGACGGCGATCGGACTGCCGCGGGCCGATGTCGGCACCATCGAGGGCGATCTCTTCCGCCGGCTGCCGAACTTCGACCTGAAGACGCTGCAGGAGGCGGTGGTGCGGGCCAACGCCAAACCCCGCGTGATCGAGTCCGATATTGCCCGTGCTCAGTGGGCCTTGGAACGGGCCGTCGTGCAGCCGATCCCGAACATCAACCTGATGGGCGGCTACCAGAGACAGGTGGGCATCCCTGCCATGGACCAGGGCCTTGTCCAGGTGATGATGGCCGTGCCGCTCTTCGACCGCAATCAGGGCAACATCCGTTCGGCCCGCGCCGATATCGCCTCCTCACGGGCGGACCTCCGCACCATCGAAATCGACCTCGCCACGCAGACCGCCCAGGCGATCGCCGCCTACCGCACGTCGCAGCGGCTGGTCGAATGGTATGAGCAATACATCCTGCCGAAGGCCCGCGAAACGGTGCAGCTCACTCAGACGCTCTACGCACGGGGCGAAGTGACGTTCCTCAGCCTGTTGCAGGCCCAGCGGATTCTCACTGAAACGGAACTGGCGTTCGTCGAGTCGCAGGCCGATCGCTGGAACGGTGCCGTGACCATCGCCGACCTGCTACAGCTGGAGCAGTTTCCTCCGGAGGCCGATGCGCCGGCTGTCATCGAGACCAACGACGCCGACAGCGAACTCAATCCTCGGCCTGTCAATCAGCCGGGGCAACCGGCTGGTCAACCGGCACGCCTCCCGGCTGCTGATGCGGCCATTCAGCCGCTGCCGGCGCCGTGAGCATGACGGCCCCGGTCTCGCCGTGGCTCAGCGGGCCACGACATGCAGGGGAAGGCTCGAGTGGGCGGTGCGGCCCGCGATCGTATCGCTCACCATGATTTCCAGCCGGTACGATCCGGCCGGCGTCGAGGTCGGCAGCGCCACGAGATACCTGGCGAAGTAGTCGCGGCGGTGGCCGCTGCAGGTTTCTTCCAGCGGCTCGAATGTCCACTCGTGGATTCGGCGGCCGTCTGCGCCGACCAGCCGCAGCGCGGTGTCGATGCGGGTGGTATGTCCATCGGCCGACTCCTGCGAACGGAGCTGATCGAGTTCGAAGTAGACGATCACTTCCTGCCCGGGAGAAAATTCCGCGGTCTCGAAGCGATCGACGACGCCCCAGGCCCGCACCCGCGAGGCGAAGCAGGCGTTCTGCACGGCAAACGGCCGCTGCGGCGGTTCCGGTTGCGATGCATTCTGGTCGGGCTCCGTCGCAGGAACCCTGGGCGACTCGACCGGCGGCATCGGCGCCACCGGCTCCGCCGCAGCTGCATCGCGACCGGTGGCCTCCGACGGCATCGCCGGCACGGGCACGGCGGTCTGGGACTGGGGCTGCGAGGTGGGCGTGGAGGATTGCTCGGTGGACGGCGGAGTGGCGGCGGCTGTCTCCGCGCTGTTGCCGACGTGGGCTGCCGCAAGGGCCGCAGTGAATTCTTCGACGACGACCGGCCAATCCTGACGGGGTGAGCCTTTGAGCGTGGCGATCAGGATGCCGCGGGCGGCGTCGGTCAGTCCGCCCGATTGCAAGAGGCGCTGGTCTGCCTCCTCGACCGCCTCGTCGAGCGTGGTGGGCGACCAGGCGGCGGCTTCCGTCGGATCCGTCTCGGCACCGGCTTCGAGGGAATCCGAGTCGTCGCCCGGAGTTGAATCGGCATCCTCCTGGGAGGCTGCCGTGCCACGCGAGTTTTTTTTCTTGGCTGCGTCCGCTGCCTTGGCATCGGACTTCGTCTCGGCGGCATGCTCCACCGCGTCGATCCAGGCCTCGCGGAGGTATGCCGAGCCGATCACCGAGGTGCAGCCGGAGGATGCCGTCATACACGCTACGGCAGCCAGCAGCAGCCAGCGACTTTGGTGCGGAGCGGAGGTGGTGTTCATGGTGTCTTTCATCGCAACCGACATCCTTGCCCATCCGTCCGCGATCCAGACGGCCGACTGCGGCTGTCCGAGCGGACCGGGTGGGCTTTCGACGGGAGAGTAAATTTTTTCGACTTCCCGGGGCAAGGCCAGCCGCAAGGGCGGGATTCCCGCGGAAGGAAAGGGCAGGGGGCTATAGCGGGAGCGGAAAAAAAAGGCCCAAGCTGCTACACTCCGCCCGCCTCCTCCGGGCCCGCAGCACCCCTGCCGGCAGCAACCAGACTGCCTATTTTCACATGACGCCAGCAACCCTCCAGCCTGAGCGTGTCCCCGCCGGCTGGCACCACCGCCACCTGCTCGACCTCGAACGGCTGACGGGCGACGAGATCCGGCTCCTGCTCGATACCGCGGCCCTCTTCAAGGAGGCCACCGACCACTGCCGCCGGAAACTGTCGGTGCTCACGGGCTCGACGATCGTCAACCTGTTCTTCGAGAATTCCACCCGCACGCGGACCAGTTTCTCGCTGGCGGCCCGGCGGCTGGGGGCCGACGTGGTCGACTTCTCGGCCTCGACCAGCAGCCTGTCGAAGGGAGAGTCGTTCATCGACACCGCCCGCAACCTGGAGGCGATGGGGATCGATGCCGTCGTCGTGCGGCACAGCACGCCCGGCACCCCGCACCTCCTGGCCCAGCACCTCGACGTCGGCGTGATCAACGCCGGCGACGGGCCGCACGAACATCCGACCCAGGGACTGCTCGACATCTTCTCGATCCGCGAGCGGCTCGGCGATCTGACGGGCGTGACCGTCGGGCTCGTCGGCGACATCGCCCACAGCCGCACGGCCCGATCGAACCTCTGGGGGCTCCTGAAGCTGGGTGCGAAGGTCATTCTCTGTGGGCCGCCCACGCTCGTCTCGCAGCGCTGGCGCGAACTGGGCGTGGAGGTGTCGCACGACCTTGATGCGATCGTGCCGCGGTGCGATGTGCTCAACCTGCTGCGGATCCAATTCGAACGGCAAAATATGCGACCCTTTCCGTCGGTCCGCGAGTATGCCCATCTCTATGCCATGACGAGCGACCGCCTCACCCGCGCCAAGCCCGAACTCCTCATCCTCGCGCCGGGGCCGATCAACCGCGGCGTGGAAATGACGGCCGAAGTTGCCGACTGCCGCCAGTCGCTGATCCTCGACCAGGTCACCAACGGGTTGGCCGTCCGCATGGGCGTGCTCTGGCTGACCTGCGGGCCACGCGAGCCGGGCGTCGCCGCCAACGGCCCAACCAACGCGCAAACAAGGAACAATTGATGACCACGCTTCTCATTCGGGGCGGCAGGGTGGTCGATCCCTCGCAGGGCATCGACCGGATCGACGACGTGCTGGTGCGCGACGGAAAGGTGGCCGCGATCGGCAGGTGCGACGAATCGGCCGATGAAACGATCGACGCCACAGGAATGGTCGTGAGCCCTGGCCTCATCGACATGCACGTGCATCTCCGCGAACCGGGCCGCGAGGAGGACGAGACGATCGAGACCGGCACCCGGGCGGCGCTGGCCGGCGGATTCACGAGCGTGGCCTGCATTCCCAACACGGAGCCGCCGATCGACACCCAGGCGGCGGTGGAGTTCGTCCATCAGAAGGCAGCCCGTGCCGACACCTGCAACGTCTTCGTGGTGGGCTGCGTGAGCCGCAACCGCGAGGGGAAGGAGCTGGCCGAGATCGGCCAGTTGGTGGAGGCCGGCGCCGTGGCCTTCAGCGACGACGGTGCGCCGGTCTACGACGCCGAACTGATGCGTCGCGCCTTCGAATACTGCCGCATGTTCGATAAACCGATCCTCGCCCACGAGGAGGTGCTCGAACTATCCCGCGGCGGCGTGATGAACGAAGGACTCGTGTCGCTGGTGCTGGGCCTGACGGGCATGCCGGCGGCGGCCGAGGAGGTGATGATCGGCCGCGACATCGCGCTCTCTGAAGTGACCGGAGGACGCCTGCACGTGATGCATGTCTCGACGGCCGGGGGCGTGGCCCTGATCCGCGCCGCGAAGGCTCGCGGCGCCAACGTGACTGCGGAGGCCTGCCCGCACCATTTCACACTCACCGACGAGGGGCTCCGCGGCTTCGACTCCAACCACAAGATGAGCCCGCCACTGCGGACGGCCGCCGATGTGGAGGGGATCATCGCTGGCATCGTGGACGGCACGATCGATTGCATCGCCACTGACCACGCACCGCACGCGCCCGAAAAGAAGATGCTCGAACTCGACCGCGCCCCCTTCGGCATCCTCGGCCTGGAGACCGCGGTGGGACTCACCGTCACGCGGCTGGTGGCGCCGGGGAAGATCGGCTGGCCGCGGATGATCGAGGCGATGAGCACACTGCCCGCCCGGATCCTGGGCGTGGACCGCGGCACGCTGCGGCCCGGCGCCGTGGCCGACATCACCGTGATCGATCCGGCACGGGAATGGACCGTCGACGTGAAGTCATTCCGGTCCAAAAGCGTGAACACGCCGTTCAACGGCTGGACGCTGCAGGGCAGGGCGGTGGCGACGATCGTGGCAGGCCGGGTGAAGTACCGGCTGGGTCGGGTGTGACAGCCTGCGTTTTCCATGACTCTCATCATCGACGGCTACAACCTGCTGCATGCGTCGGGAGTGTTCGGCGAGGAACGGGGGCCACGTGGCTTCGAGAAGTCGCGAATGGCGCTGCTCGACATGCTCGTCGACCTGCTCGGCGAGGCCGCCGCCAACACGATCGTGGTGTTCGATGCCGCCCGCGCTCCCGATGGCCTGCCGGCGCGGCTCACGCATGGCGGCATCCGTGTCTGGTTTGCCAGGGAATATCCCGACGCCGACTCGCTCATCGAGGAACTGGTGGAGGATGACGACGCCCCGTCGAGTCTGCTGGTCGTGTCGGGCGACCGCCGGCTGCAGGCCGCGGCCCGCCGTCGTCGGGCGCAGGCCGTGTCGAGCGACGAATGGCTGGCCACGATGCGGGAAGAACGCCGGGCACGCCGCCGACAACCGGAGACGAAGCCTCCCGAGCCGGGGCCGGCCGACGTCGAAAACTGGAAGCGGTATTTCGGGCTGTGAGAGAACATGTTCTGTTCGACACAGCACACTCAACCTGCAGACGTGTCGGCAAGTGTTCAACCTGCTTTGAAGGCGTTGCGCAGGTGCTGACAGGCCGTATTGGTTCGCCGGCTGCGGCATGCTCGTCGCCGGCGGACTTTGCTACAGGAGGCTCTTGGGCGGTGGCAAGCCAGTCGTGAGTCGCAAAGTTCACCGGCTCCTGCGCGTGCCTCCGACCGGCTCCTCAGCATCTGGAGTCGAGACGTGTCGGCAAGTGTTCAACCTGCTTTGAAGGCGTTGCGCAGGCGTTGACAGGCCGCATTCGTTCGCCGGCTGCGGCATGCTCGTCGTGAAGCACCCTACGCCTTCGCCCAGCGGGCCATCTTGCGGTCGAGCGTGGACCGCTCGATGCCGAGGATCGCGGCGGCCTTCGTCTTGTTGCCCCCCACGGCCTCGAGAGTGGCCAGCACGTGCCGATGCTCAATCTCGTCGAGCGTCGTCGGCGTGAACGGAGCCGGCCGTCCTGTCGGAATCCGACCGGTGTCGCCGGCCGAGGAAAGGTGGGAGAGCGCCAGTTCGTGGGCGTCGATCATATCGTCCTGCGAGAGCACGACCGCCCGCTCGATGCTGTTGCGCAGTTCGCGGATGTTGCCCGGCCAGTGGTAGGCCTGTAGCGCGGCCATGGCGTCCGGCGTGAAGCCGCGTACGCGGCGGCCCGCTTCCGCCGCAAATCGCATGAGGAAATGCGACGCGAGCGTCTCGATGTCTTCCGGCCGCTTGCGGAGCGGCGGCACGAGAATCTCCACCACCTTGAGCCGGAAGTAGAGGTCACGGCGGAAGTCACCGGCTGCCACCGCCTCTTCGAGGTGGCGATTGGTGGCCGCCACCACGCGGACGTCGACCTGCACGCGGGCGCTGCCGCCGACCCGCTCGAAGGGATGCCCCTCGAGCACCCGGAGAAACTTCGCCTGGATCGCCGGGCTCATCTCGCCAATCTCGTCGAGAAACAGCGTGCCCTTGTTGGCGGCCTCGAACTTGCCGGCCTTGCGGTCGGTGGCGCCGGTGAAGGCGCCCTTCTCGTGGCCGAAGAGTTCGCTTTCCAGGAGCGTCTCCGACAGGGCCGCGCAGTTCATGCAGACGAACGGCGCCGTCCGCCGGCCGCTCGCGTCGTGGATCGCACGTGCGACGAGTTCCTTCCCGACGCCGCTCTCGCCCCGGATCAGCACCGTGGCCTTGGTCGCCGCCACCCTCGCGATCTGGTCGACGATGCTCCGCAGGCCGGCGCTCTCGCCGACCATCCGCGATTCCTCTCCCAGCCGCCGCCGCAGTTGCTCGTTTTCGTCGGCGGACCGGGCGAGGCGTGACGAGAGGATCTCGCGTGCGGCGAGATTGTCGACCGCCAGGCCGAGCGCGTCGCAGATGGTCATCACGAATTCCAGATCGTCAGGCGTGGCCTCGCGTTGTCTGCCATCCACTTCCAGGTGTAGCACACCCACGGCCCGGCCACCGTGGCGAACAGGCGCCGAGATATGCGCCACCCGCCCGCCATCGGGCGCCGCGGCACACGCGAGCACCGCCTCGTCGGTTCCCAGCACGGCGGCGACCACGCCGGGCGGCAGGGCCGCGGTCGACCAGTCGGCTGGCAGCACGGCGGCCTGCCCCAGCCCGGACGCAAGCCCGGCCGCGTCGTGCCGCGTCGCTCCGGTCGGCTCGCCGATCTGTTCGGGCAGCAGCACGAGCCCCCGGGCGGCGCCAGTGCCCTGGGCCGCCGCCTCCAGTGCCAGCGACGCCATTGCCTTCAGGTCGTGTGCCCGTCCCAACGAGAACGCCAGCCGGCAGAGGTCGGCGGCGGCGCGGCCCACACGGGGCACGGTTCCCGCGGCTTCGCGGATGTCTTCGAGCAGTCGGCTCTTGGCCCGGCGGTGCGTGATGGAGGACTGCCACGCCTCCATCTCCGCGGGCATCTCGCCCGTCGCCGTGCCCCCGAGCACCTCGGCCTCGCCCGTCGCATCAACCGGCGGCTCGCCCTCGCAGGCGACGATCTCGATGCGACCGATGGCCACGAGGTCGCCCGGGAACAGCACGTGGTCAGCGGAGAGCGGTTCTCCGCCGAGCAGGGTGCCGTTGCGGCTGTTGAGATCCCTGATCGACCAGCCCGCCGGCGTGCTGAAGATCTCGGCATGAAATCGGCTGGCCTGTTCGTCGTGCAGGACCACACGATTGCTGGGTGCGCGACCGAGCGTCACGCGTTCGCCCGGCAGGAGCGGGATCGCGGTCTTGCCGGCGACGGGGTCATGAACAAGCAGAAAGGTGATGGGGGTGGAGGCCATGCCGTGGTTGTTTTCCTATCGCTATCATGGCTTGGTAGCGGCTGTTTTGGGAGGGCATGGGCGACTGATCGGCCGGGGCCACCCCGGGTGGGACGGCCTAGCAGGCGTGCAAAACGGCCTTATTCCCGGTAGAAACGGGTTTGCCCCGAACCGCCTTCCGCGACTAGCATCCCGTTCTGTCCTCCTCGCCCTCCCGGTTTCCCCGGAGGTCGTGCCGTGAACGACGGCTCGCGATGACTGGCCAGTCATGAAAGGATGCGCATGAACTGCGGCATGAAATCCCCCTCACCAAGCGCCCCATGCTTCTGTCGCCGCCGGATCTTGAATCCCCGGTCGGCGTGGTTCGCATCCGCCGTCACCCTGCTTGCCCTGGCATGGCCCGGGGCCGTGCATGCCCAGATGGGTGGTGGCATGGGTGGCTTAGGCGGTGGCTTCGGTGCCGTGGGCGGCATCTCGATCGACGCTGATGGCATCGTGCGGAACCTTGATCCCAAGGCGGTCGAGTCGCTCGCCAAGGAACGTCGCCAGGCGTTGGCTGGCGCCGCTGCCGGCCACGGTGCGGCAGGGAAGCTGCGCAAGGTGTCGCTCGCGAAGATCATCGCCGCCGCACAGGCGGCAGCCGCTGGTCGGCCGTTGCCTCCCGACGTGCTCTTCCTGGGTGGGCTGGAGCGGATCACACACGTGTTCGTCGATACGGAAGGCCATGACATCGTTCTGGCCGGCCCCGCAGACTCGCTGGCCGTCGACGCGGCCGGCAACGTGGTCGCCGCCACGAGCGGCAGGCCGCTGCTGCAGCTGGAGGATCTGGTCGTCGCGCTGCGGGCGATCGACGCGGCCCGCCAGGGCGGCATAAAGTGCTCGATCGACCCCACGGCCGAAGGCATCGTCAGACTTCAGACCTATTTGCGCACGCAGAAGACGAT
>JBIIGJ010000079.1:0-16423 GCA_044236455.1 Pirellulales bacterium | reverse complement strand
GGCATCACCGCCGCCAGCGGCGGACGGCACGCGGGCTCGAGCGGTAGGAGCCGCCCTGGATCACGGCGCCACCGCCGCCACCCGTGAAACCGCCGACGCTCACGTTGGAGCCACGGTAGTAGCTCCGGGACGGCGTGTTGTAGTAGGGCCAGACGACGCGGCCGGCCCGCTGGTCACGCTCCCACTGCTGGGCGCCGTAGTTGACGCCGGACAGGTTGAAGCTCGAGTAGGGATTTCGCGGCCCGGCCGCCTGGGCGGTCGTGGCGGGCCCCGTGACGACGATGCCGGCAAGCAGGAGCAGGGGAAACAGTCGTTGGAAGCGCATGGAAGACTCCGCCGCAGGTGGGTGTTGGGAAACGAACACACTGACTCTACGCACGAAAATCCTCGGCGGTTCACGCCCGCATTCTCTGGCGTGTGCCGCGGGCGTGGATGGTGGTTGGGATGACAACTACCGCTCGCCGCGTTTGGGGCGGTAGCCCACGCTCTTCCGCTGGCGACCTTCCTTGCGAACGCCGCCCCCACGGCCCGTGGCACGGCCGCCGGATTGGCGGCCCTTCGTTGGGCCGCCGCGGATGTGGTCGCCGGAGGTTGACTCGGTGAACGCCCGGGTTGCCTCGCTCCGCTTCCGGTCGAGCGCCTCCTTCGGCGCGCGTTCCGGGATCAGGCAGTCGCAGCCCGAGCCGATCAGGTCGTGTCGCCCCGCCTGCTCCAGCGCCCGCCGCACCTCGAAATAGTTCTCCGGCTTGAAGAATTGGAGCAGCGCCCGCTGCATCCGCCGGTCTCGGAGCCCCTTGGTCACCTTCACCGGCTTCTTCGTCATCGGATCGAGGCCGGTGTGGTACATGCAGGCGGCGATGTCGAAGGGGCTCGGAATGAAATCCTGCACCTGGTCGGGCTGGTAGCTATTGCGCTTGAGGAAGAGCGCCAACTCGATCATCTCCTCCACGCCGCTGCCCGGATGGCTGGCGATGAAGTAGGGCACTGTGTATTGCTTCTTGCCGACGCGGCGGCTGGCGGCCTTGAATTCCTTGTCGAACTCGACGAAGTCGTCGGCCGCCGGCTTCTTCATGAGGCTCAAGACCTCGGGGTCGGTGTGCTCGGGCGCCACCTTCAGGTGGCCGCCGACATGATGCTCGGCCAGTTCCCGCAGATACTCGGGGTCTTTGCGGGCCAGGTCCATGCGGACGCCCGAGGCTACGAGCACGCGTTTGACCCCTTCGACGCTTCTCGCCTCCTTCATCACCGCCTTGAGCGGGCCGTGATCGGTGCCGAGCAGCTTGCAGACGGTGGGATGCACGCAGGAGAGCCGGCGGCACTTGGCCTCCACTTCGGGCCGCGTGCACCGCATCTGATACATGTTGGCGGTCGGTCCGCCGATGTCGGAGACCGTACCCTTGAAGCCGGGCTGCGCGGCCAGGAGCTTGATCTCGGTGATGATCGACTCCTGCGAGCGGCTCTGGATGATCCTTCCCTCGTGGGCCGTGATCGAGCAGAACGTGCAGCCGCCGAAACAGCCCCGCATGATCTGAACGCTCGTTTCCACGACCTCGTAGGCCGGGATGCGGGCGTTGCCGTAGCAAGGATGCGGTCGGCGGGTGAAGGGCAGCCCGTAGACCTCGTCCATCTCGTCTTGCTCGAGCGGCAGGGCCGGCGGATTGATCACGACCGACTCGCGGCCGTGTCGCTGCACGAGCCGCTTCGCGTTGTGAGGATTTGTTTCCAGGTGTGCGATCCGCGTCATCTCGCAGAAGGCGAGCTTGTCGGTGACCACCGCGTCGTAGTCCGGCAGCTCGAGCGTGTCGGGGCCGGACGGTGGCGGCTCGCTGGCACCGAGCCGGTAGGCTACGCCGCGGCGGTCGCGGAGTGACTTCACCATGCCCGCGGTGGCGTCACGGCTGGCGGACTGCTGAGCGAGTGCGTCGAGGCCACGGGCGATGTCGAGCACCGTCCGCTCCCCCATGCCGAAGACGACGAGATCGGCCTTCGAGTCGAGCAGGATCGACCGGCGGACCGTGTCGCTCCAGTAGTCGTAGTGGGCGATCCGGCGGAGGCTGGCCTCGACGCCGCCGGCGACCACCGGCACACCCGGAAACGCTTCGCGCGATCGCTGGCAGTAGGCGAGCGTGGCCCGGTCGGGACGCCGGCCGATGGCGCCGTCGGGCGAATAGGCGTCGTCGTTGCGGACCTTCCGGTTGGCGGTGTAGTGGTTGATCATCGAATCCATGTTGCCCGCCGAGACGCCGAAGAAGAGGCGGGGCCGGCCGAACTGCCGCCATGGCTCGCAGCTGCTCCAGTCGGGCTGGGCCAGCACCGCCACGCGAAAGCCGGCCGCCTCGAGCAGCCGTGCGATGAGCGCGTTGGCAAAGCTGGGGTGATCGACATAGGCATCACCGCTGACGAAGACCACGTCGACCGCATTCCAGCCGCGTGCCAGCATCTCGGCACGCGTCGTCGGCAGCGGCGGACGTGGCGTACGGTCGACAGTGATGGAGAGGGACATGGCGGGAAGCCCATTGGGCGGGCGGGAGCGTGGGGCGCTGATTTTGAAGTGTAACCCCGGGAATACGGGTCTGAGACGGAACCCGAGCGCACGGCCGCCAGTTCGGCTCGGACTGGTGAAAAATGGGTATATTTGCGGGATGCTCGCCGTCAAAACCTTCCCTGTCGCAAGAGTCCGCTGCGTGAGGCTGATGCTGGCGGGCTTGGTCGTACTGCCGGTGATTGCCGCCGCCGGAGTGGAGGCCGTGGCAGGCGAACCCGCGCCCCTGGCCGATGCCGGGCAGATCGATGGGTGGATCGAACTGCTGGCTGCCGAGCAGTTTGCCCAGCGGGAGGCGGCGACCCGCAGCCTTGCCGCGGCGGGACAGGCTGCGATCAATCCACTGCGGGAGGCGATCCGCCGCGGCGACCTGGAGGTGAGCAGCCGGGCCGTTGAGATTCTGCGGGAGATGCTGGCTGGTGAGGATGCCGATCTGGCCACCGCCGCGGAGCAGGCGCTCGAGTCCCTTGCCGAAGGATCCGATGCCGCCGTGGCCGGCATGGCGGAAGCCACGCTCGATTTTCATTCACTGGGGGTAGCCGAGGCGGCCCGTGCCAAGCTTGAATCGCTGGGCGCCATCATCACCGAGGGATTTTTGCCCAGCGGGCAGCGTGGCCTGCATGCACTCTTCAATGCCACCTGGACGGGCAAGAGCGAGGACCTGCGGTTGCTCGTCCGGCTCCGCGGCGTTTTGCAGGTGGGATTGCACGGTGTGCGGCTCGACGACGCTGGCCTGGCCGTGCTGGGACGCCTGCGGGGGATCGAACAACTGCAGCTTTACGGGACAGGCGTCAACGACGGAGCTCTGGCCGCTCTCGCCCAAAAGATCCCCCAGACCAGGATCGACGTCCGGAAGGGGGGCAAGCTCGGCGTGGCGGGGCAGGGGGTGATCGGCCCGTGCGTGATCACGCACGTGCAGGACGGCTCGGCCGCGGCGCAGGCGGGCATCCAGATCGGCGACATCGTCCTCCAGATCAACGGTGAACCGGTGGCCAACTTTGAGTCACTCACCGATCTGGTGGGCCGCCGCGGGCCGGGTGAAAAAATCGAGCTCGACGTCGAACGCGGTGGCGCCAACCCCGGGGCCGAACCGCAGCGGTTCAAGAGGACGGTGGAACTGGGCGGCTGGGAATGACCCTGGCCAGTCACGGTGGCAGGAGGATGACAGTCTGATGACGAAGAATGATACGACAAGCAGCCATGGGATGGGCGAGACGGTCGACGTCCGCTGGCACGACCATGCGGTCAGCCGCGACGAGCGGGAGCGGGCCGCCGGCCATCGTGGCTGCGTGCTCTGGTTCACCGGACTCTCGGGCTGCGGCAAGAGCACGCTGGCCAACCTCGTCGATCACCGCCTGCACAGCCGTGGCGTGCGGAGCTTCGTGCTGGATGGCGACAACGTCCGCTTGGGCCTGAATGCGGCGCCCACCCTGCTGCGGGATCGGCATGGCGAGGAGTTTGCCCGGCGGTTCGGCCTCGGCTTCGCGGCCCAGGATCGCGAGGAGAACATCCGCCGGATCGGCGCGGTAGCCGAACTCTTCGCGCAGGCGGGGATCGTCACACTGACGGCCTTCATCAGCCCGTATCGAAGAGATCGCGACGCTGTGCGGTCCATGCTCAAGCCGGGCGACTTCGTCGAGATCCATGTGCGGGCGCCGCTCGAGGTCTGCGAGAGCCGGGATCCAAAGGGGCTCTACAAGAAGGCCCGCGCGGGCGAGATCAAGGGCTTTACCGGCATCGATGATCCCTACGAGGAGCCGCAGAGCCCCGAGCTGGTAGTCGATTCGGCCGCCACCCCGGCGGAACAACTGGCCGACCAGGTGATCGACTGGCTGGAGCAGGCGGGCAAGATCCCGCGTCGGTAGACGGCGAAGCCGAAAGCCGCCGCCCGCGCTCCGGGCGTTTATGGCGCCTACAAGCCCCCGGCGTGAGCCGGGGGATCGCGCACCTACTTCCGTGGGCCGAGCAATTCCACGAGGTTGCCGTCGGGGTCCTTCACGCAGGTGAGGTGCATGCCCGGAGCCAGTGATTCAGGCAACGCCATGGGCGACTTCGCCAGCGGCTTCACGCCCAGTTTCGCGAGCCGCTCGAGCGCCGCGTTGGTGTCTTCCACCATGATCGTCAGGTAGCGGAAGCCCGTATGCGAGTGGATGAAGTCGTTGTCACCGGTGCGGGGCGACGTGCCAGGCACCTTCATCAGTTTCAGCTTGGTCGCCTCTGGGCCCTCGCCAAGCACGAGCACGCGAACCGAGAGCGGCTTGGCGTCGGTGAGTCCGGCGGCTGCGGCGATATCGGCCGACACCTCGAAACCCTTGAGCTCACGAAACCCGATGCCTTCGGTGTAGAAGCGGACGCTTTTATCGAGATCGGTCACGACCGTGCCGAGATCGATCGTCGTCCGCGGAAAGGCGACGGGTTCCGCGGCGTGGACCGTCAGGCCAGCGGCCAGCATGAGAGCGACGAGCGAGGCGAGCAGTGCGTGATGCATGATCGAAGTCCTTTCGGGGATTGGCGGCCACGCTCTCTGCCGCCATGGAGGGCGGCATTCGGCAGTCCGGGGCAACCGTGGCTTGCCCCGCGACTGCCGCAAGCGAAACACGGCCAGGATGGCCGTGTTTCGCGCTTAATCAAGAAACCCGGAGAGCTCCTCGCTTCGGGCCGGAGCCTGCAGCTTCCGAACGGCCTTGGCCTCGATCTGCCGGATCCGCTCGCGGGTCACCTTGAAGATGTGGCCCACCTCTTCGAGCGTGTAGCTGTAGCCGTCACCCAGCCCATACCGCAGCTTGATGATCTCCCGCTCCCGGTAGCTCAGGCTCTTGAGAACCTTCGCGATCCGGTTGCGGAGCATCTCCTGCGCGGCACCCACAGCCGGGTTCTCGGCTCCCGTGTCGGGGAGCAGGTCGCCGAAGTGGCTGTCCTCACTGTTGCCCACCGGGCGGTCGAGGCTGATCGGATAGCGGCTCATCGCCGTCACGCGACGCGTCTCGTCCACCGGCGTGCCGGCCCGCGCGGCGATCTCTTCGATCGTCGGCTCACGGCCGTATTCCTGAAGCAGTTGACGGGCGACGTTCCTCACGCGGGACATCGTCTCCACCATGTGCACCGGGATGCGGATCGTGCGGCTTTGGTCGGCCACCGCACGGGTGATCGCCTGCCGGATCCACCAGGTGGCGTAGGTGCAGAACTTGAAGCCGCGGCGGTATTCGAACTTGTCCACCGCCCGCATCAGGCCGGCATTGCCTTCCTGGATGAGGTCGAGGAATGACAGGCCGCGGTTGCGGTATTTCTTGGCGATCGACACCACCAGCCGGAGATTGCCCTCCGAGAGTCCACGCTTCGCCTTCTGGTAGCGGGCGTAGATCTCGCGGATCTCATCCATCCGCCGCTTGAGGCTGCGGGGCGTCTCCTGGCAGGCCTTGAGGATTGCCCGGTATTCATCGACCAGCTTCTGCCGGCTGGCCGGTGGCTGCTTCGAGCGGCGGTGGGATTCGATCTTGCTCCGCAGTTCCTTGAGTCGCACCACGAAGTTGTCGAGCGTCGGGATCATGGCCTCGATCCGCTGGGTTCGCAGGCCCAACTCCTCGACCAATCGCACGCACCGGCGGCGGCGGTGCCCCAGGCGGGTCCACGCCTCGCGTCGCTCCGCCATCTTTCGCTTCTTCGATAGCGAGATCCTGTAGTCGGCACGATTCTGCCGTAGCAGCACCTCGAGCGTCCGCAGGTTGTGCGGAAGGCGGCCGAGGATCTGATCCTTCTCCAGGCGGTCGGTCACCGATACCTGTACTGTGCGGTCGAACGGCAGTTCGCCCCGATGCACGCGGGAGAGCACCTTGAATGCCTGCTGGCAGACGTACTCACATTCCAGCAGTTTGGCGCGGAACTGGGCCCGCGTGGTTTCGATCTGCCTGGCGAGATAGATCTCCTGGGCACGGGTCAGCAGCGGGATCTCGCCCATCTGCGTCAGATACATCCGCACGGGATCGTCCGACCAGTTCTCCACCTGCTCAATGAGAACGTCTTCGCCCTCGCCGTTCGCCTCGATCTCCGCTTCCGCCTCCGCCTCGATCTCGGCGTCGGGGATCACGGCCGGGTCTGCGTCGTCGACAAGAAGGTCGGCATCGCCTTCCTCGGCGTCGACGACCTTTTCGGCCAGTTCCTCGACCTCCTGGGGATTGGAGACAACGTCGTCCTCGAGTTCATCCAGCAGCGAGTCGTACAAGGCAAAGCTCCTTCGTGGAACAATCTTCGAACTTCGATCTTCAATCAGGCTTCAAGCAAGCGTCGGACGGCAACGTGTTGACGAACCATCCGATGCATCATTCGGAGTGTCGTGAGTGTGATTCAAGGGCCGTGGAAATCCAGCGGGTGAAATTCGGCGGCAGCCGCTCCGAATTCGCCGGTTCGCTCAGGCCACCGCCCAGCCGTTTGGCACCACGTTGGCAAGAGGGGTGGTGCCGACGCACATCCTGTGGTGGTATGGGGAAAATAGGGCGAGTTTCCGGAGGCCTGTGGCTGGGTGTGTCTCATGGAGGAGGTCGTCCGGAGGGCTCAAGATTATGCCCCTGCCGGACAAGAAAAGCCAGTAAATTTTTCGAGGAAAAGAGCCGAGGATTCGAGCCAGAGGGCCCGAAATGGTAAAAGACAACGGCGGGAGAAGCTCTGCGTGCTCCGTTGGAACGGCCCCTTGGCGGAATCGAGAACATGAGCGGCGAGAAGAAAACCTTTTTGTTGCCCTGCGCGGGCTGTGCGTGCGAGATCGAGGTGGTGGCGGGGCAGGCCGGTGGCCAGGTGGAATGCCGCTCCTGCGGCCGGCGGAACGACGTGCCAAAGTTCCGGGATCTAGGCCAGCTACGGATCAAGTCCCAGGTGGTTTCTAGTCAGGCAAGTTGGGGGCTGGCACAGGCCGTGGCTTTGGCCGGGGTGGCCTGTGCCACACTGGCGTGGGGAGCCGCGGCTTGGGTGGGGTCGGTACCGACGGCGGCGTTCGATTCGAATCAGATCCGCGCCAACATTGAGGCCGGCGACGATGCGGCGCTCTATCAATCGCTGCGGGACTATGCCCGTTCCTCCGTCGATCGCCCGCCGATGGTGGGTGAGGTTTTACTCCAGCGACAATCGCTGTTTGTCCAGGGCATATCCCGAACGCTCTATGCCATCGGTGGCCTGGGGGCGCTCGCGGCGATAGCTGCGGGCCTCGCAATGCTCACTGGTACGAAGCGGGCCTAGCCGCGGCGCGGGCCTGTTGGGGGTGAGAAAACCATATGAGAGCCGCTTTCATCACGCAGATTGGCGGCCCCGACTCGATCCGCGTCGGTTCGATTCCTGATCCGGTGCCCGGGCCGCGGGAAGTGCTCGTGCGGGTGCGGGCGTCGGCCGTCAATCCGATCGACACCTACGTGCGGGCAGGCACCGTCGCCATGCCGTTGCCCTTTCCCTTCGTGGTCGGCTGTGATCTCGCGGGAGAGGTGGTGGCGGTGGGGGCCGAGGTGGATGCGCTGCGGCCCGGCATGCGGGTGTGGGGATCCAATCAGGGTTTGCTCGGCCGCCAGGGCACCTGTGCCGAGCTGGCGGCGGTCGACGAACGCTGGCTCTATCGCACGCCCGATGCGGTCTCGGATCGCGATGCGGCGGCGGCGGCCCTCGTGGCCATCACCGCCCACCTCGGGCTCATCGACAACAGCATGCTGGCCCCCGGCGAGACCATCTTCGTCAACGGTGGTTCCGGCGGCGTCGGTTCGGCGGTCGTGCAGATCGCGAAGGCGTTGGGGGCACGCGTGATCGCCTCAGCCGGCACGCCCGAGAAGTGCGAGCGGGTCCGCCGCTGCGGGGCCGACGTCGTGCTCGATTATCACCGGGGCGATCTCGTGGAGGCGGTGCGGTCCGTGGCCCCCGAGGGAGTGCATGTCTACTGGGAGACGCTGCGGGAGCCGGCCTTCGATCAGGCCGTGGGGATGCTTGGTGAGGGTGGGCGAATGGTGATCATGGCCGGCCGGGATGCTCGGCCAGCCTTTCCCGTGGGGCCGTTCTACGTGAAGGGCTGCCGTCTCTTCGGCTTCGCGATGTTCAAGGCCACCGCCCCGCGGCAGGCCGCAGCCGCAGCCGACATCAACCGCTGGCTGGCGGCCGGTCGGTTGCGGTCGCCGATCGACCGTGTGCTGCCACTGGATCGCACCGCCGAAGCCCATGCCGCGCAGGAGTCAGCCACGATTCACAAGTCAGGCATGCTGGCCGGCAAGATCGTCATTGAACCTTGACAGGCCTGCTCGGCGTGGTGGCGGGATTCTCGACCTTCCCGGATGAGTCCCGGCGAACCTGAGCCTCGATCGTTTCGATACCGGCCGAGAGATTCGGAAAGACAGCAGCTCCAAAGCGGGGCCGGGGTTGAGTTGCCGCTGGTGTTCTGGTGTTCGCAGGTGAAGCCTGACGCCCTTGCCGTTGCGGCTGCCTGCCCTGCGGGGTGGTCGCCTGCGGCCTGACGGTCTGCGGGGCGCGGCCCGTAGCCGTGGTCGATGGCAGCGGCCTGATGGTGTCGGCTGCTGGTCGTAGGGCGGTCTGCGGCACAGCGGGTGACGCGGGTGTGCCAGTCTGTTGCGGCGCATCGGGACCGGTCACGAACGAGGCATCGGCCTGCAGGGCGATACTCTCCGGAACCACGAGATACCGGGCGTGGACGGGTCTCGGCCGCTGCGCCGGTGCTGGTGCCGGGTCTGGTTCGGCGACCTGTTCGAGAGCGGGCGCTGCCGTCGTGGTGGACGCGTCTGCCACGAGGTCTTCGGGAACTGCGATAACGTCGCTGTCCGTGATCACAGTGCCATCCGTGGTTCCAACGTCGTTTGCAATTGCATCGTCGGCTGCGGTGACAGCGGTCGTCGGCTCCATGGGCGCCGGTTCGGATACGGTGATGGCCTGCGCCGACGGGGGCTGTTGCTCCGCTTCAGCCTGCGGTGCGGTCTCCGAGGGTATGACCTCCTGCACCGACACGGTTTCAGGAGAGGCAGACTGCCGAGGTTCAGCTGCTTCCGTTGGCACAACGGCAGCCTGGGACGCCGCGACAGGCGAGTCGGTGGTCGGGATTGCGGCCTGAGGCACAGCCGGAGCGGTCGCTGTTGGTGCGAGAGGGATGGAAGCTGCCGGCACTGGTTCGGCGGGCGCCCAGAGATCGACATCGGCAACAGGCGTCACCGGCGTGGCCGATTGGGTGTAGGCGTTCGGTGGCGGGAATGGCATCGAGTCAGATGGTGGCTGCGTTCCCTGTCCGGCCGGCAGAAGCTGAATCGAAAGGAGCGGCTGCCCCTCGCGGAGCGGATGTTTCAGCACGTGGCCGCTGAAGGTGTCGCTCGCCCGCAACGCCGAGGCGGGCATCATCGCTTTCGGCCAATCCCGCAGTGCCACGTCCCAAACCGTCACGGGCGAGCCCTGTGGCAATGACCGCAACGCCACGAAAATGGCTTCGCTTTCCACGCGGGGCTTCGACTGCGCCAGCCGGACATCGAGCGTGCGATTGACACCCACCGCTGCCGCTGCACCGGCGACGAAGGCCGCCGCAAAGACGGTGATGGCGCGTGGCCTGTGTGACCGTGTCGGAGAAGCATGTTTGGTCAAGGCGGTGCGCATGATCTCTTCTTTCGTCGATGCCGGCTCGAGGCGGCGTCGTGATGGTGACACTCTTCAACAGGTGCCATCGACACCCATGGCAGTGTGCGTAAAGCCTGAGGAGCGACGAGATTGCCGCTTGCCAGAACGCCGCAGACTCACGTTCGGGATAGGTCGTCGTCGTCTCGCCCGTCTTCCCAAACCGCCCGTCTTTACCCGTGTCCCCGTGGCGGCCCTGTTCATGGAACGGTTTTGCGATGCCGTCTCCTTACGAAACACGACATCCCGGCCTCCCCGAGAGGCTATCGCTCTTCGGAGTCCGGTTCCGCTTCGGCCGGGGCGAACATCGGATCGATGCTCTGCGCGTGGGGCAGGGGGCGGATCGCCAGCAGACGCTGCCCGGATCGCGGGCCTGAGCGGTCGCGGAAGAAGGCGTCGCCCGCTGTCGAGGCCGGCTCACCGATGCAACTGACGAGAATCATCGAGCCGATCGGCACGGTGGCCTCGAAGTCGAGGCCATCCAGGGGATCGCGGCGCTGACCCGCTTCCAGCCGAAACATCCCCTCTTCGCCCACCCAGGAGCGTTCCACCGGACCGAATTTGATCGTCGGCGACAGCTTGAGCCGCACTCGGCCATCGGCTGCGGGCCACGATCTCAGGGCAAACAGCGGGCTGGCGTCGTGGTAGGTCGTGCCCCGCAGGCTGTCACCGTCGTGTTCGAGGAGCACCAGTTCCTGGATGCCTGTCGCCGCGATCACATCGCTGGTGCGGCCGGGCAACAGGCGGAGCACATGCCGCACCAACGCCGGATTTTCGGGAAGCGCGGCTGGCAGGGTTTCCCCTGGAGCCGCCGCCGGCGGGAGAAAACGGTCGGCGAGATGGGGCGGCAGCTGCGCCGTGACCACGCCGGCCCGCAGGCCATTGGCCTGCAGCCGTCGACGCAGGGCGTCGTCAAACACCTGCTCATCGGCCAGATTCCAGAGTTCGTCGCGAACGACGGGATCGTGTTCCTCGTAGCGGACGAAGACCAGTTCCAGCTGGATCGTTCGGGGAGCGGCACGGGGACGGTCGGCAGCCACGGTCGCCGGCGTCTCCGCAGAGACATCCGTCCGCAGTCCACCACGGCACCCACCCGCGGCAAGCAGGGCGAGACAGACGAAGACGGCATTCCGTATCGCGCGATCGAGCATGACCCCGGTGATCCGCAAAAGGGGCTGGCGAGGGGAGGAGGGTAGGGAGGCCAGCCCGATGCGTCAACGGCGTATGGCCCGCCAATCAACGACGCCACGCTGCCGTGCGTGGCACGGATCAAGAAGCCCCCGACGGAAGCCCGGGGGCCGCGCGGCTTTCCCGTCGCTCGTCCGGACTTTACGACACCGCTTTGACGGCGTTGGCGAAGAGGGGCAGGCCTGCGCCAGCGGCCGTGGGATCAAGGTGGCCGTTCCACGCCGGATGCTGCACGGCGTCGATAAACCGCTCGGGGTGGGGCATCAGCCCGAGGATACGTCCAGTCTCGTCGCAGACTCCAGCCACATCCCCCATCGCGCCGTTGGGATTGGACAAGGTGCCCAACGCATCGGCCTCATACCGAAGCACGAGCTGGCCGGCTGCATCAAAGGCTGCGAAATCCTCTGGCGACCGTGTCACGAACCGGCCCTCACCGTGGGCGACCGGGAGTTCGAACCGGTCCATACCATGCAGAAACACGCAGCGGCCCGGCACCGCCCGCAGATGCACCCAGCGGTCGATGAACATTCCGGAGGTGTTGTGGGCGAGGCTCGCACGGGCCGCTCCCGAGCGCGGATCGGCCAAGAGCAGGCCCGTTTGCAGGAGCACCTGGAAGCCGTTGCAGATGCCGAGGATGAGACCGCCGCGGTCGCGGAACTTCGCCAGGCTCTCGGTGAGCCGCGACCTCAGTTCGAGCGCGAAGATCCGGCCGCTGGCGATGTCATCGCCGTAGGAGAATCCGCCCGGGATGCAGAGGATCTGAAAGTCGTCGGCAAGCGACGGCTTCTGTGCCAAGGCATGCACGTGCACGCGACGCGCGATCGCACCGGCCCGCTCGAAGGCGTGCGCCGTCTCGTGGTCGCAGTTGGTGCCCGGTGCCCGCAGGATCATCGCCCGTGGTGACAGCATGCTCAGGATCCTCCTCGCCAAGCCCGGGCGAGGCTCGCCACCGGCACCGCCGTGACCTGCCCGCCAGTGGAGACGATCTCCAGCCGGTCGCCGGCGACAACGGTGCCTACCCAGGCCCATGGCACGCGGTTCGTGTCGTTCATATGGGTCGCAAACCGCTCAGCCGCAGCGGCCGGCACCTCGCAGACGAAGCGGCCAGGTGTTTCCGTGAAGGCGATCGCCAGATCGTGATGCAGGGCTGAGCCGCTCGCAGCGGAGTTCCCGGCCTCCATCGGCACGTCGGCGAGTGTGATCCGCGCGGCTGAGCACCCGGCGATCGCCATCTCGGCGACCGCTGCCAGGATCCCGCCGTCGGAGCAGTCGTGGCACGCCGCCACGAGCCCGGCCCGCTGCGCGGCCGCGACGGCGGAGAACACATCGCGGCAGGCCGTCGCATCGACCTGCGGCACGCGGCCGCCACGGACGCGGCCCACGAGTTCCAACTGGCTGCCCGCCAGATCATCGCGAGAGAGACCCACGACCGCCAGCCGGTTGCCGACCTGCTTGAGGTCGGGGGTGATCGCACGGTGAACATTCTCCACCTGCCCCATCGCCGTCGCGAGCAGCGTGGGCGGGATCGAACGCTCGTGGTGCTTGCCCGCGGAGTCGGTCCAGGCGAAGACGTTGTTGAGGCTGTCTTTCCCGCTCACGAATGGGGCGGCGAACGCCACGGCCATGTCGTGGCAGGCACGGCATGCTTCTACGAGCGTGCCGAGCGACTCCTCGCGGCGACAGTCGCCCCAGCAGAAGTTGTCGAGCAGGGCGATCCGTGCGGGATCGGCACCCGCGGCGATCGCATTGGCCATCGCCTCGATGATGCCGCCAGCAGCCATCTGGTAGGGATCGAGAGGGCCCAGCCGGTGGCGGAGGCCGACGCCGAGCACGATGCCGCGGTCGCGACCGAGCACGCCGCGGATGACGGTGCCATCGGCGGGGCCGGCGCCAGGCCCGAGCAGCGGCTTGACGATGCTGCAGCCCTGCACCTCGTGGTCGTATTGCCGGATGATCCATTCCTTGCTGGCGACGTCGGGTGCCGCGAGCGTGTCGAGCAGGCAGGCCGCGAGCGTGTCGTCGGCGGAAGTCGTCCACGCGATCGGCTCCACGGCTGGTGGCACATAGCGCGACGCAAGCCGCCGCCGTGGCCGCCCTTCGTGGAGAAAGTGGCAGTCGAGTTCGCCGGCCGTCCGGCTCTGCCAGCGGAGCACGAGTTTGCCGGACCCGGTGAAGGTGCCGATCGCCGTGGCCTCCACCCCCTCGTCGGCCGCGATGCGGGAGAGCTTCTCCCAGTTGGCCGGCGCGACGGCGAGCACCATCCGCTCCTGCGCC
The DNA here is from genome assembly GCA_044236455.1 of Pirellulales bacterium. Lineage (GTDB taxonomy): Bacteria > Planctomycetota > Planctomycetia > Pirellulales > UBA1268 > CAMCQY01. The sequence goes on along the minus strand of JBIIGJ010000079.1, from coordinate 2,787 downwards.
TCCGAAATCCAGGCCTCGGTGGCGGAAAGGCCGTCATACTTCAGCGGCACGCGGTCGAGGTCGACCTCCGCACCGAGCGTGGCGGCCATCTCGCCCACGGCGCTGGAGAGCCCGCCGGCACCGCAGTCGGTGATGGCATGGAAGAGCCGCTGCCGCGACGCCTCCAGCACGAAGTCGGCGAGCATCTTTTCGTGGATGGCGTGGCCGATCTGCACCGAGCCGCCCGACTGGCTCTCGCTGTCGCTCGACAGTTCGACGCTCGAAAAGGTGGCGCCGTGGATGCCGTCGCGGCCCGTGCGTCCACCAGCGACCACCACCAGGTCGCCCACCTGCACGGCGGCGTCGGCCGAGTTGCGGGGCATGATGCCGACCGTGCCGCAGAAGACCAGCGGGTTGCCGATGTAGCCGGGATCGAAGGCGACGGCGCCGGCGATCGTGGGAATGCCCATGCGATTGCCGTAGTCGCGGACCCCTGCCACCACACCCGCCAGGAGCCGACGGGGATGAATCACGCCCGGCGGCAGGTCGGCGGCGGGCGTGTCGGGCCGGCCCACGCAGAAGACGTCGAGGTTGGCGATCGGCTTGGCGCCGAGGCCCGTGCCGAGCACGTCGCGGATCACACCGCCGAGGCCCGTGGCCGCGCCACCGTAGGGCTCGATCGCCGAGGGATGGTTATGCGTCTCCACCTTCACGCAGATGTCGTGATCGCCGTCGAACCGCACCACACCCGAGTTGTCGCGAAACACGCTCACGCACCAGTCCTGCGCGCCGAGTTGTTCCCGCACCTTTCGCGTGGACGCAAACACCGTTTCCTTGAGGAGATTGTCATACCGCACCGCGCCCGCGGGGCCGACATGGTCGATCGGGCTGCCGAGCGTCTTGTGGCAGCAGTGCTCGCTCCAAGTCTGCGCGATAGTCTCCAGTTCGATCTCCAGAGGATCGCGGCCGAGACTCTGGAAGTGGTCGCGAACCGCGTGGAGTTCGGCGGCCGAGAGCGCAAGGCACCGGTCGCGGCTGAGCTTGTCGAGCGACGCATCGTCGAGGCCCGTGAGGCAGACCGTCTCCTGGGAGAACGTCCAGGGACGCCCGCCGGCCAGCGTGCGGTGCGGCAGCGGGCCGATCACGACGTCGTGGATCGCCTCGCTGGCCAGCAGTTTCCAGGCGAGGCGATCGGCATCCGCCTTGCCGAGGGCGGGCAGCCAGTATTTGCGGACGCTTCTCACCGCGGACGGCCGTAGACCGAGGAAGCCGCAGGCTTCCTGTGCGGTTTCGGCGGCCGGATCGGTGACGCCCGCACGGGGCAGCACATGGAGCACGGTCGGCAGGCCGGCGGCGTCTGCCGTCACGGCCGTCAACGCCGCGTCGCCGGCCTCAGCCACCGTGAAGGTCTCCGTGACCGGGTCGGTCAACACCGCCGCGGCGAGGCGTTCCACGTCGGATCGGGACAGATCCCCTTCGATGAGCCAGCCGGTCGCGGTCTTGGCTCGCGTGCAGCCGGCGATGCCCAGTTCGGCGGCGCCGGCAACCAGTGCCCGCGCTGCATGATCGCCGGCGGCGTCACGGAGATGAACGTCAACTTCCCACAGCATCGCGGTCTTCCTTGGCACGCGTGAGCAATGACACCAGCCGGCGACGGTCGCTCGACTCGAGCGCCGTCAGCAACTTTTCGGTCGCACCGGCGATCCGCGACAGAGCCCGCGCGACGGCCGGCGCGTTGTCGAGCAGGATGTCGGCCCAGAGTTCGGGGTCACCTGCCGCGATCCGCGTGGTGTCGCGCCAGCCGCCGGCCGTGAACTGCCTCACCTCGGCAGGCGTGGCGGCGGCGATGGCGGCGGCCACGACATGCGGCGCGTGGCTGGTCATGGCGAGGATGCGGTCGTGATCGCGGGGCGGCATCGTGTAGACGGTCGAGCCGAGGGCCGACCAGAAGCCGCCGATCTCCTCCACATCGGCGGCCGGCGTGGCTGGAGCCGGCGTGACGATCGTGACCCTGCCGGTGAGCAGTTGCGGATCGGCGGCGGTCGGGCCGCGACGGTGGCTGCCGGCCACCGGGTGCGCGCCGACAAACCGGCCGCGGCGCGAACGACGACGTTTTTCCCAGGCGGCGACGATGCGACCCTTCGTGCTGCCGGCGTCGGTGAGCAGTGTGCCTGGCTGGACCGCGGCATCGACCTCGTCGAGGATCCAGGGGATCGATGCTACGCCGGTTGCGACCACGACCAGATCGGCCGCGGTGACGGCCGCGGCGATGTCGGTGGTCGCTTCGTCGATTGCATGGAGCCGTTTCGCCTCGGCGAGCGAAGCGACCGACCGTCCCACGCCGATCACGCGGCCGACGAGCTTCCGCGCCTTGAGGGCCAGCCCGATCGAGCCCCCGATCATGCCCACGCCCACGATCGCAACGGTCTGCCAGTGTGCTTTCGGGGCTTTCATAGCGGCAGGGGCGGTGGGAGCGGGGGGCGACCGGACGCAGGCTGACTTTTTAGCAGATGCGGGAGGCGGGGCCAGCCACCACGTCCGTCGCGGCCCGAAGCGGGCGTTGCTGGTCTGGCTCTCCGGGCGGTGTCCCCGGGCGGGCTCCCCGGACACGCTTCGCTCGCTCGGCGGCTCGGCGGTTGCGTCGGGGACGGTGGTGGGCGATTGGCGCCGAGGCGCCTGATGCTCGCTTCGGTGTTCGGGGAGCCCGCCCTCGTTGATCGGCATGGCAGGATGCCATGCGCAGCACCAGCGACCTGCGGTCGCCAAGAAAAAATCGCACGATGCGATGTTTTTCGTGAAGACAGCTCG
>JBIIGJ010000195.1:0-4514 GCA_044236455.1 Pirellulales bacterium | reverse complement strand
TGACCGTCGACGCCCACGGCCGGACAACGATTCCGGGTTTGTTCGCGGCTGGTGAAGTGACCTCCAGCGGCCTGCACGGCGCAAACCGGCTTGCCAGCAACAGCTTGCTCGAGGGCCTCGTCTACGGTGCCCGCGCTGGCGAGGCGGCCAGCGTGGAGATTCTTGGGGCGGCCGGTGGCACCGCCGGCGACGGACACGAGTTCCGCGTGCCGGCGCTTGCCAATCCGCGGGCGGTCGACGTGCAGGAACAGGCCGCCGATCCGAACGGGGCACTCGACCTCGCCGACATCCGCAATTCACTTCGCGCGCTGATGTGGCGGCATGTCGGGGTGGAACGTGAGGGAGCCTCCCTCTACGAGGCGCTCGAGACCGTTGAGGGCTGGTGCCGGTACGTGTTGCCGCGGCAGTTTGCCGAGCCGCAGGGCTGGCAGTTGCAGAACATGCTCGAGGTGTCGCGGCTGATGATTCGGGGGGCGATCGAGCGGCGCGAGACCCGCGGCGTGCACTTCCGCAACGATTTTCCCGAGACGAGCCCGGACTGGCGGGTGCATATCGGCTGGCTGCGGGGCCGGCCGCAGCCGCTGCTCGCGCCCCTGGAGGACGCGGTAGGCTCAAGCCTTGATGTGTCTTCTGTCGACAGGTAGCATGGCGGCGGTGTTTCGAGCAGCCGAAGAAGGCGTTCGATCGACGGAGGTTCGCCATGAACCGCGAGACTCGAGCAGCATTGCGCACGTTCCGCCTTTGGCTGGTGCGGACAGCGTGCGGACTGGCCGTCGGTGTCATGACGTGCAGCCAACTTGCCGCTGCCGAGGCCACGTCGGGCGGCAATGACAAACTCTTCGAGGGGCAGATCCGGCCGCTCTTGCTCGAGAAGTGCGTGAAGTGCCACGGCGACGACAAGTCGGAGTCGGGCCTGCGGCTCGATTCGCGAGCGGCGCTCATGCAGGGGGGCGACAGCGGTCCGGCGATCGTGCCGGGCGATCCCGCGAAGAGCCTGCTCGTCACCGCGATCAAGCACGACGGCGGGATCGAGATGCCGCCCGGCACGTTCCTGCCTGGCGACCAGATCGCGGTCGTGGAAAAATGGATCGAGGCCGGGGCTCCCTGGCCCGACGATGGAAGTTCGGCCACGCCGAAGAAGACCCGCTCCGGTGAGCCGACCGACGAGGAACGGAGTCATTGGTCGTTCCAGCCGATCGCCGATCCGCCGGTGCCACAGGTGGCGACGGCCGAAGGGGCTATGCACCCGATCGACGCCTTTCTGACTGTGAAGCTTGCCGAAAAGGGGCTCCAGCCGGTCGGTCCTGCCGATCGGCGGACGCTCGTTCGGCGGGTGACGTTCGACCTGACGGGGCTGCCGCCGGCACCGGCTGACGTCGACTCGTTCGAGGCGGACCAATCGCCCCATGCCTTTGCCCAACTCGTCGAGCGGCTGCTCGCCTCATCCGCCTACGGCGAGCGTTGGGGCCGGCACTGGCTCGACGTGGTCCGCTACGCCGATACCGCCGGCGAGACCGCAGACTATCCGGCACCGCTGGCCTGGAAGTATCGCAACTACGTGATCAAGGCGTTCAACGATGACAAGCCATACGACGATTTTCTCCGCGAGCAGGTGGCCGGCGATCTGCTCGCCGATCCGGCGCAGACCGACCGCTTCGCGGAGAGCGTGACCGGCACGGGCTACATCGCCATTTCCAGGCGGTTCGGGTTCGACTCGGTCAACTACATGCACCTCACCTACCAGGACACGATCGACACGCTCGGCCAGTCGGTCCTGGGGCTCACGATCGGCTGCGCCCGCTGCCACGACCACAAATACGATCCCATCACCGCAGCCGACTACTACGCCCTCTACGGCATCTTCAAGAGCACGAACTACGCCTTCCCGGGCGACGAGCAGACGAAGCGGCCGGGCGACATGACGCCGCTGGTGCCAGTCGATCAGTTGGTGACGCTCCGCAAGCCCTACGACGAGCAACTCGCGGCCTTCGATGCCGAGATCAAGCAGGCTGAGGAGGCAAAGAAGCCGCTTGTCGAGCAACAGAACGCGGCGCAACAAAAAGCGGAGCCCGAGAGCGAGGAGCTCAAGCAGAAGATTAAGGAGGCGGATACCGCCATCGCAGGCCTCAAGACCAAGAAGGAGCAGCTGCGGTTCAATCCGCCTTTCCCGACGACCTATGGTGTGACCGACGGCAAAGGGGAAAACGTCACGATCCAGAAGCGCGGCGAGCCCACGCGGCCCGGCGACGAGGTCGCGAGACGGTTCCTCACCGTGCTCGGCGGTGACCCCGTGCCGGCCGACGAGCCGGGCAGCGGCCGCAGGCAGCTGGCCGACTGGCTGACGCGGCCAGGCAATCCGCTCACGGCCCGCGTGATCGTCAACCGCATCTGGCAGCACCATTTCGGCCAGGGGCTCGTCGTCACCGAAAACGACTTTGGGATCCGCGGCTCCGCCCCGACGCATCCGGAACTGCTCGACTGGCTCGCCAGCCGGTTCATCGAGGGCGGGTGGTCGATCAAGTCGCTGCACCGGCTGATCTTGTCGTCGCAGGCCTACCAGCGGTCGAGCGGCCAGAGCGAGGCCTGTGCCGCCGTCGACCCGGGCAACACGCTGCTCTGGCGGTTCAGTCGCCGCCGGCTCGACGCGGAGGAGATCCGCGACAGCCTGCTGGTGGTCTCGGGCCGGCTCGACTCCAGTCCCGGCGAGGGCCATCCCTTTCCGGCGGTGAACACCTGGGGCTACACCCAGCACCATCCGTTCATGGCGATCTACGAGAGCACCAAGCGGAGCGTCTACCTGATGACGCCCCGCCTCGGCCGTCATCCGTTCCTCGCGCTCTTCGATGGCGCGGATACGAACGCCTCGACGCCGGATCGCGCCGTCACGACCGTGCCGACGCAGGCCCTCTTTTGGATGAACGCGCCGCTCGTGCACGAAGAATCGCAGGCCTTCGCCCGGCGGCTGCTCGGCGAAGCGGACACGAAAACCCGCACCGAGCTTGCCTACCGCACGGCCCTGGCCCGCAGGCCCGACGATGCCGAGGTGGCAGCCTGCCACAGTTTCATCGACCGTTACCGCACCGGGCTCAAGGCCACCGACACCCCAGCCGATCAGCACGACCTGCTCGCCTGGGCCGCGTTTGCCCGCACGCTCTTCGCCTCCAACGAATTCCTCTACATCGACTGAAGCCTGCCGACCACGGTCGCACGCCCACCCGCACGCCACGAGAGGACACCACCATGTCACCGTTTTTCCCATCCCGTCGCCAGATGCTCCGTCAGTCGGCCGGCGGCCTCGGCAGCCTCGCGCTGGCCGGCATGCTCGGCAGGCAGTCGCATGCGGCGGCGGTGAATCCGCTCGTCCCGCATGCCACCCATCTGCCGGCGAAGGCGAAGTCGGTGATCTTTCTTTACATGACGGGGGGCGTGTCGCACGTCGAGTCGTTCGACCACAAGCCGAAGCTGATCGCCGACCACGGCAAAGAGGTGACGATCGACAACTGGCAGGGAAAGACCGGCCAGTTCAAGCGGAGCCTGATCGGGCCGCACTGGGGCTTTGCGCCCGGTGGCAAGAGCGGCATCCAGGTGAGCAATCTCTTTCCGCACACGCGGAGCATCGTCGACGACCTCTGCGTGATCCGCTCGATGGAGTCGGACCACACCAACCACTACGAGGCGACGCTGGAGATCCACACCGGCTCGTTCACGTTTGCCCGGCCGAGCATCGGCTCGTGGGTGAGCTACGGCCTGGGCACCGAAAACCAAAACCTGCCGTCGTTCGTGGCGATCGCTCCAAAGGCTCCCTACGCCGGCACGCAGACCTGGGGCTCCGACTTCCTGCCCGGCTGCCATCAGGGCACGCACATCGTTCCCGGCCCGATTCCGATCGCCAACATGAACCGGCGGTCCGCGGCGGCTGCACTGCAGTCGCTGGAACTGGAGCAGCTCGCCCAGGCCAACCGGCGGCACGCCGAGGCCCGCGACCTCGATGCCGCGCTCGAGGCGCGGATCCGGTCGTTCGAGACCGCCTTCGGCATGCAGTCGGAGGCTCCGGAGGTTTTTGATTTGTCGCAGGAGACGGCCGGCACGCTCGCGCTCTACGGGCTCAAGCCCGGCCAGACCACCGGCTTCGGCTGGCAGTGCCTCGTAGCCCGGCGGATGGCCGAGCGGGGCGTGCGGTTCATCGAACTGATCGACACCGGTTCATCCAACAACTGGGATTCCCACGGCAACATGCAGGACCACGTGCCGCTGGCAAAGAACGTCGATCAGGCGATGGCGGCGCTCGTCACCGATCTCAAGCAGCGGGGTATGCTCGACGAAACACTCGTCGTATGGACGACGGAGTTTGGCCGCACGCCCTACCACACGGAGGCGGGCCACAAGGGTCGCGAGCACCACCATCAGGCGTTCTCGAGTTGGATGGCCGGCGGCGGCGTGAAGGCCGGCATGTCGTATGGCAGCACCGACGACTACGGGATCGCGGTGGCGGAGAACCGGATGCACGTGCACGA
>JBIIGJ010000072.1:0-17787 GCA_044236455.1 Pirellulales bacterium | reverse complement strand
TCACCCCGCCCAGAGGCCCGTGGCCTTCATGATCTCGAGTGTGAGGATGATCGCCACGCCCATCAGCGATTCCCCCGCGATCAGCCCGCTCGATACCGGCACCGTGTAGGTCTCGCCCGCCTTCGGCGACGCCCGCGACACGAGCCACGCGACGAGTGCCCCCACGAACATCGCGATCGAGTTGAAGGCCGGAATCACCCCTGCGATCCCCAGCCCCGTCGTCGAGGGAATCCACGGCTTCCATTTCTTTGGGGCAAACTCCTCCAAGAGCGTGAGCACCACGCCAAGCACGGCGCCGACGACGATCGCGACAAGCGCGCCCTTCGGCAGGGCATGCAGCCCCTGCGCGAGCAGCCGCGCCACCCCCTCCCAGACCTTTGCCGCCGGCGCCGGCAATTCCGCCGACCCGAGCCTGCCAGGATTGCTCTGCACCACGAAGATGTAGGCCGGTACCGAAATCAGCGTGCCCGCCACCACGCCGAAGAGCTGCGAGATCGTCTGCTTCCGCGGATTGCCGCCGAGCAGGTAGCCGCTCTTCAAGTCCGTGAGCAGATCGGCCGCATGCGAGGCCGCCCCCGACGTGATGCAGGCGGTCATCAGGTTGGTCGTGATGTTCGACGGCGCGATCACGCCGTAGAGCAACTGCGTGATCTTGCCCATCGCGCCGATCGGCGTGATGTCGGTCTCACCCGTTGCCCGCGCCGCCACGATCGACAGCAGAAACGTCACCAGCACCGCGAGGATCCCCATCCACCAGGTGATCCCAAAAAGAAAATGGCCGAGCACCACGCAGGCGGTGCCCGCCAGCCCGACACCCACCACGAACCACGAGGCCGGCACCTCGATGTGCGCCAGCTCGTCGTCGATCCGCTCATGCCGTCGCCCGCGGCCGAAGATTCCCGCAAGGCTGCCCGACAGGCCGCCGAACGCCCGCAGCACCGTTCGCCACTTGAGCGCAAACGACAAGAGCCCACTCGTCACCATCATCGCCGTCGCCGGCCAGAGCACCCACGACACGATCCCCTTGTAGCCCGGCTGCACGATCCCTTGCTCCACGAGGATCGGGCCGATGATGCCGAAGCAGATGATCGAGCCGATCAGCATCGACGCCGCCACCCGCAGCCCCATGATCGCCCCGGCCGCCAGCATGATCAGCGAGCCCTCGATCCCGATCGTGTATCTCGTGAGCAGGTCGCGGCCCATCGCGGTCGGCAGGAAGGGCAGCTCCGCCGGAAAGGCATAGGCGGAGAGCGACTTCACCGCCGCGAAGAGATCCCGCCAGACCGCGACGATGGCGCCGATGATCCCGGCGGCGAAGAGCGACCGCGCCTTCACCACCGCCTCGCCCCCGGCCGTGTGCATGCTCTTGAGCGTCTCGGCAGTGGCGATGCCCGAAGGGAAGGGGAGCTGGTCGATGTTGATCAGCTGCCGCTTGAGCGGGATCGCCATGAACACGCCCAGAAACGACAGCGCTCCCAGCCAGAGCATGATCTCCCACCACTGCATCAGCCGGCCGGTGGTGAGGTAGAGCGCGGGCAACGCCGACACGAGCCCCGCGCTCGACATGTAGCCGGCGGCGCTGGCGGCGCTACTCATCGTGTAGTTTTCGAGCGTCGTGAACGGCCGGTTTCGCCACGCCGGCACCACCTTCTCGAGCACCGAGAAGACGGCATAGGCGATGATCGAGGCCGTGATCGTCACGCCCAGTCCCCAGCCGGTCTTGAGCCCCACGTAGAGGTTCGAGATCGACATCACCCCGCCGATGATCATCCCGGTGATCACCGCGCGGGGCGTGAGCTGGACCGCGTCGTCGCCCGCATAGACGTTGGCGAGCCACCACCGCGCGGCCTCGCCCTCGTCGTCAAACGGCGGATGCTGCGTGACGGGTGAGGTCAAAACACGTCCAAATGGAAGTGATGGCCCTGGTAGTAACGCCGCGACTTCGGGTATTCGTTCTGCCACGCCCGGTTGTAGACCGGCACCCGCATCTCCTGCGGATAGCGGTAGTAGAGGTCGTTGGCACTCTGCTGGTAGCTGTCCGCGTAGAAATTGTGCGGATACCACACATACGGATAGTGGTAGAAGCGGTTCCAGTCGGTGGCGTTGTAGGAGTTGCCCCACTGGTGGCCATAGGCCTGCTGGCCGACGGCCGGCGGCTGGGCGTGCGCGGAAGCCGCCGCCATCATCATGGCCCCGGCCAGGACGGCCGTGCCAAGCATGGATCGCATCATCGGATTGTCCCCCCTGAAGATCCCGGACTCAGGGAATGTATCGGCCGGCCGCACGACCGTTCTTCACGGAAAAACCGGCAGGGTCGGAAAACCCGCGGGCAAGTGACGGTGGTCCGCCGGGACGGCAGATGCTTCGTCGCTACGGCGAGGATACGCCTGAGGCTCCTTCGCATCCGCCGATCCGGCTCGTCGACGGTATCCCGTCGCTTGCGCTCAGGGCTTGTATGACGCATACAAGCCCCCGGCGTGAGCCGGGGGATGCTCGGGGATTGTATCGGCGGGGCGGTCAGGCCTTCGACGACGGGAGCCGGCCCTCGGCCAATTCCCGGTCCCACTCCTCGATCAGCGGCCAGTGCTGCGCACACGTCCCAAAGTCGGCCAGGTTCAGATAGCCCCGGAGCCGATCGAGCGTCTTCGCCAGCTGGCGATCGTCCTTTTTGAAGATCGGGCCGTGGCTCGGAAGCAGCCACTCTACGTCGCTGGCTGCGATCCGTTCCAGCGACTTGATGAAGGCAGGAATGTCGCTGCCATGGTGGGCGTCGATCGCGCCCACCGAGCCGTCGCGGTAGATGTTGTCGCCCGAGAGCAGCAGGTTGCCCAGGCGGAAGGCGAGCTGGCTGTCGGTGTGGCCGGGCGTGTGCCAGACCTCGAGCTTGTGGCTGCCGATCTCGATGATGTCGCCGTCGACCACCTGGCGATCGATTTTTACGATCGGCATGTCGAGGTGGACGTTCTGCGCGGCGATCTCGGCGAAGGTCTTGATGCGGTCGCCCGTCTCCAGCGATTCGACTGCCAGCGGGTGCGCCAGCACCGGCGCCTTGAGGATGCCCTTCGCCTTGGCCAGCCCTTGGATGTGGTCGACGTCGGCATGCGTGGCCACGAGGGCCTTGCACTGCGACAGCGGGAAGTCCATCTCCCGGATCATCTCCACGATCTCGTCCACGCTCTCTTCGTAGCCGATGTCGATGAGCGCCCAGTCGCGGTCGTCGTAGACGAGGTAGACGTTGCAGCCGATCCGCCAGCCGGCCTGATAGTTCATCTCGATGACACCGGGGAAGACGGGACGACGTTCAAGCATGGTCGTAGGTAGATGGTCTGTGCGAGGAGAAAGCAGCTGGAACAGCCGACCGCGGCCCCCTGGCCGGATTTGCGGCAATCGGCGGCGGAAGACACACTGGAACCGGAAGTCTAAACGTTTTTCACCCAAAGTGTAGCGCGATGGCATCTTTCCCTCGGACGGGCTTTACGGCGTGGGCCGGCAGCGTCGAAGAGCTGTGCGTCTTGATCGACGCCCTGCAGCCGCTCGCCTGCTCGTTGGGGGCCCCCGATCCGGAATCTGAAGACTGGCACGGCGTGCTCTTCGGCAAGCTCCGGCCGCAGGTGTCGCGCGAGCCCCTGCTCGTGGCGGCCGTCTGCGGCGGCACCAACACCGGCAAGAGCCTCATCACCAACACGCTCGTGGCCGCGGAGATCAGCCGCTCCGTGCCGGAGGCGGCGCGAACCCGCCATCCAGTGGCGAGCCTGCCGCAGGGCCTCGCCGCCCGCACCGATCTGGCGGCACTCTTTCCCGGCTTCGCGCTCGCGCCGTGGCAGAGCGTGCAGGATGCGATCGACCTCGGGCCGGATGCAACAGGCAACGCCGACCGGCTCGTGTGGCGAGAGGACACGAGCGGCCGGCAGCCCGCTCGGCTCGTGCTCCTCGACACGCCCGACATCGACGGCACGCTGCGGGAGAACTGGCACCGTGCGGAACTCGTGCGGAACGCCTGCGACGTGATCGTGGCCGTGCTCACGCAGCAGAAATACAACGACGCGGCGGTGCGGGATTTCTTCGCCGCGGCGGCGGCCGCAGGCAAGGCCGTGGTCGTCGTCTTCAACATGATCGACTGGCCGCGGCAGCGCGACCGCATCGGCGGCTGGCTGGCGACCTTTACTGCCGAGACCGGCGTCACGCCACTGGCAGCGTACGCCGTGCCCCACGACTTCCGCGCCGCCGAGGTGGGACGGATCGAATTTCATCCCCTGCCCGAACTCACGCCTGACGGTGCCGCGGTCGACCTCGCCGTCCGACTGGCCGACTGCGACTTCGATTCGATCAAGCTGCAGGCGATGGAGGGGGCCCTCCGCGTCGTGCTCGATCCCAAGACCGGTGCCGGCACCTGGCTCGACTCCTTCGAGACGAGTGCGAAAGAGTGGCGGGAGGCGCGACGATTGCTGACCGACGAGGCTCGCGTGCGGGTGGAACTGCCCACCGCGCCCCGCGAAATCGTCTGGAACGAGATCTGGCAGTGGCTCGAGCCGCGGCGGTCGGGCCTCGACCTCACCGTCAGCAGAGTCTATCGCGTGGCTGGCAAGGGCGTGAGTTGGGCGGCGAGGCGGGCGGGGTTGGTCCGCAGCGAGGAGGAACGACGCGAGGATTTTTCGGTGATCGAACTGGCGGCCCTCAAGACCGCCCTCGGCGATTTCGTCGAACGGCTCGACGACGCCTGCCGACGCAATCCGCGGCTGGCCGCGATGCTCGGTGGCCGGCTCGTGGATGGGGACCGCGCGGCCTGGTATGCCGACCTCGAGCGCCGCCATGCGAGCCTGCCGCTGGTGTCGGAGGACTACCGCACGTTTGTCCGCAACGAACTCGACCGCTTCGCGAAGGAAAACCCTGGCATGGTGCGGTTCATCCTCACCGGGCTCAACGTCGGCGCCGTCGCCCGGCCCGCGATCACCGTCGCGCTCGGCATGGCGGGCGCGGCAGCGGTGCCCGCGGCGGCGGCCTCGGCCGGAGGACTCTCCGTGCTCGTGCACCATGTGGGCGACGTCGTCGTGGGCACGGCCGCGACGATCGCGGGCGAGGGGGCGCTCGGTCTCACCATGGCCGGACTCAAGCCGCTCATCGAAACGCTGTTCGCCGGCTGGTCGGCAGAGCGTGGCCGCGTGCTCGCCGAGACGCTGCACGATGTCGTGCTCGGCGACCGGCTGGAGGAGATCGACCGCCTGGCCAATGCGGCCGCGGCCCCAGAGGTGACACGGGCCCGGCGGCTGCTCGTGGAATGCGGCCGTGATATCGGTCGGGAAACGGGACGGGAGGTTGCCCGATGAGCGCGCAACAGGAACCCTCACGCGGCGAACCGGTCGACTTCGCCAGCTTCGACGAACTGGTCGAGACGCTTGCCCGCTGGAGCGGCTCGTTGCCGGAGTGGCCGCCTACCCGGGCGGTGCGGGCCGAGTGGGAACAGATCGAGCCCCGGCTCGATCGCGCCCGCCGCGAACTCTCGCGGATGCTCGTCGTCGGCGTGATTGGCGGCACTGGCACCGGCAAGAGCACGCTGGTCAACGCGCTGGCCGGCTGCGACCTGAGCCCCGCCGGCGACATCGCGCGGCCGACCACGATCAATCCGGTGGTGGTCGCGGCCCGCGATGTCGATCTCTCCTGGCTGCCGGTCGATGCGATGAACGCCCGCGTCGTCCGCAGCGATGCCCCGGCGGTCGCCAACATCGTGCTCGTTGACTGCCCCGATCCCGACACGCAGGCCGAGCCACGGCATGGCGGCGGGCTGGCGACAGACAGCCCCGCCCGGCCCAGCGACAGTAACCACAACCGCGATCTGCTCGAGGCGGTGCTCCCCGCCTGCGACGTGCTCCTGCTCGTGTCGACCGCGCAAAAATACCGCTCGTGGGTCGTCGCCCGTGAGGTGGCCGCGTTTGCCCCGGGTCGCCCTCTGCTCTTCGTGCAGACCCATGCCTCGCGGGATACGGATATCCGGGAAGACTGGCGGCGGGAGCTCGAGTCGCAAGGCTTCGTCGTGCCGCGGATCTTTCGGATCGACGCGGTCGAGGCGGCCACGCGGACCGCCGCCGGACTCGAGCCCGACGCCGGGTTCCGCGAACTGGTGGCAGCGATCGACGTGGAACTGGTGGGCCGGGCAGCCCGCCGCGTGCGCCGCACTGGCAGCCTCGATCTCGTCGGCTGGTTTCTCAGGCAGTCGCGGGAATGCCTCGCCCCATTGCGCGAGCCGGTCGTTCAGCTCACCGCCGGTGTGGCGAGCGAGCGGACGAGGCTCGAGGGAATTCTCGCGAGGTCGGTCGGCGCGAGGCTGCGATCCAGCCGCGCGGCCTGGCAGCGGATCCTCACCGCCGAGATCGTCGAGCGCTGGCATGGCGGGCCGTTCGCGACCTTCCTCCATGCGGTGGAGTCACTCGCTGCCTTCTGGCCACGGATGCGGGCCGCTGGTGGCGGGGTGATTAGCCGACTGCTCTCCGGGCAGCCGGCCGCAGCGATTCCCGCGGGGCAGGGCAGCTGGCAGGCGGTCGAGGAACTGGGGCTCTCCGCGGCGGAGGTCGAACAGTCGCGGAGCGTGCTCTGCGGCCTCTCGGCGCGGGCGCGGCTGGCTGAGCCACTGGTGGGCCGGGCCCGGCTCGACGAGTCTCATGTGGCGGCGACCGTCGGGACGCTTTTCGAACGGACCGCGGCCTGGCTCTCGTCCGGCATCGATCGACTCGTCGCCGAGCGGCGCGGGCGGATCGACGGGCCGGTGTTTCGCTGGGTGTGCGAAGCGCTCTTCTCCGGGCTGATGGTCGCGGTGCTCGTGCGAGCGGGTTGGAATTTCTTCGTCGGCCATCTCTGGCTGGGCCGGGCGGTGGACGGCGGCGGCTTCCTGACGGAGGCGCTCGTCTGGGTGATCCTGTGGGGATTCTTTTTGCGGTGGATCGCGTTTGCCCGCGTCCGCGTGGGGCTCGACAGCGACATCCAAACACTTGTCGCCCGGCTGCCGGAGGCCCATTTGACCGATCCACTGCTCGCCGACTTTGCCGCAGCGGCTGACGCGACAGCGATGTTTCTCGATACTGGCGACCGTCTCGGTCGTGACTACGAGACGCTCGTCGCCCGTCTGTCGGAGCCCTGTGATGGTCTCGGCCGGCTTCGCGGAGAGGCGCGATGAAGCTTTTCCTACGCGCGACCTCCATCAGCATGCTGGTGGCTGGACTGATCGCGACGGCGGCGGCTGCGGACCTCGACGAGGTGCTGGCCCGCGGAGAGCTGATCTGGGCCGCCGACCAGGAAGGGGGCGGCCCGCACGTCTTCCCCGACCCCGCCGACCCGCAGAAGCTGACCGGCTTCGAGGTCGATCTCGCAGCACTTCTGGCCGAGGAGTTGGGAGTGAAGCCACGGTTTCAGCAAGGTCAGTGGGACCGGCTGCCGTTGCTGCTCGGCCGCACGGCCGACTGCGTCATCAACGGGATCGAGCTGACGCCGGAGCGCCATCGCGACTACCACTGTTCGCGGCCCTATTTCGCCTACAGCCTCCAACTGCTCGCCCGCCGCGACGGTGCCCTCGACACGTTTGACAAGCTCGCTGCACCGGGGCCGGAGGGCCGCTGGCGGGTGGGAGTGCTCACCGGCTCAGCCGCCGAGAGCGTCATGCGGTCGCGCGCGGATCTCGAGGTCGACGTCGTCGGCTACGACGGCACGATCGACTCGCTGGAGCAGGTAGCCGGTGGCGTGCTGGATGCTGCCGTCATGGACGACTGCATCTTCACCTTCTACGCCGATCGTTTCAGCCGGCTGCGGACGGTGGGGCGGCCGTTCGCGGGCGGCTCCTACACGATCCTCACGGCCCGCGACACGCCGCGGCTTTCGGAAGCGATTGACGCGGCGCTCGGCCGCCTCATCGCCAACGGCCGTCTCAAGGCTCTTTACGATCGCTGGGACCTCGCCGGCCGGCAGCAGATACTCCTGCTCCGCGACGCTGCCGAGATTCCGGTGGCCCGCCGGAAGAGCCTCGGCGAACTCTGCCGCGACACCCTGCCGCTCTTGCTCACGTCGGCCGGGATGACCGTGCTCCTGTCGTGCCTCTCGTTTCCGTTGGCAGTCGGCATCGGACTGGCTGTCGCGGTGGGCCGGATGTACGGGCCAGCCTGGCTGCGTCCATTCCTTGCAGCCTACGTCGAGGTGCTCCGAGGCACGCCGCTGATGCTGCAGCTCTACGCCATCTTCTTTCTGCTCCCGAAGATCGGCCTCGCCCTGCCAGCGCTGGTGGCGGCGGTCATCGGGCTGGCGCTCAACTACTCGGCCTACGAGTCGGAGATCTATCGGGCCGGGCTCAAGGCTGTGCCGCTGGGCCAGTTCGAGGCCAGCCTGTCGCTTGGGCTTTCGAAGTGGCAGGCCCTGCGGCATGTGCTCGTACCGCAGGCGGTGCGGATCGTGATGCCCCCGGTGACGAGTGACTTCATCGCACTTTTCAAGGATACGAGCGTCTGCTCGGCGATCACCGTGATCGAGCTGACCAAGCGGTACAGCGTGCTGGCACTCTCCACCGGCAGGATCGTGGAACTGGCGGTCGTCACGGCGCTGCTCTATCTTTGCATGAGCTGGCCGCTGGCGCTGCTTTCGCGCTGGTTCGAGCGGCGGCTGGAACGGCCGGCCGCTGGCGGCGGCATGACGGAGGGCTGACAGCACCGTGATCACCGTGTCATCGCTGACGAAGTCGCGGGCGCAGCTCCGCGTGCTCGAGGACGTGAGCCTCACGGGCGCGGAGGGCACCGTGACGGCGCTCGTGGGCCCGTCTGGCAGCGGCAAGAGCACGCTCTTGCGATGCCTGAACGGGCTGGAGTCGTTCGACTCTGGGCAGATCACAATCGCGGGCCATCGGCTGGAGGCGGGGCCGCATGCTCCAGCACAGTTGGAACGCCTGCGTCGCGACGTGGGCATGGTCTTTCAGCAATTCAATCTATTCGCCCATTTGTCGACAGTCGACAATGTGGCCCTGGCGCCCCGCGTGGTGCTGGGATTGTCGGCGGCGGAGTCTCGGGCCCGCGGCCTCGAACTGCTCGACCGCGTCAGGCTTCGCTCCTTTGCGGACGCCCGACCCGCCACGCTCTCCGGCGGCCAGCAGCAGCGGGTGGCGATCGCCCGAGCGCTGGCGATGCGGCCCCGGGTAATGCTCTTCGACGAGCCGACCAGCGCGCTCGATCCGGCGATGACGGCGGAGGTGATGGAGGTGATCGTCGAGTTGGCGCGGGCGGGCCAGACGATGGTGGTGGTGACACACGACCACGGCTTCGCCCGGCGGGCGGCATCGCGGGTGGTAGAACTTGCCGCGGGCCGGATCGCCCGCCAGGGGCTGGCGGCAGACGTGCTGTAGCGCGCAATAAAAAACTCCGCCCGGGACTTTTGGTCCCGGGCGGAGCTCACTGGCCGAAGTCGGGCAACAGATCTCCGTTCGACCTATCGACCGTTCATCACTTGGCAGAAACCGTGCGGCTCACCGCCACCACCTTGCCGGTGGTCTGCTTCTTGGCAGACGCATCGGGCGTGGGGGCCGGGGCAACCGCCGGCGACGAGCTGCATGCACCGCAGGCCGGCTCAGCACCGCAGCCGGGCTCGCAGCAGCTGGCGCTGCAGTCGGGCTCGCAGCAGCTCGACTTGTGGCAACGCTTCTTCGCCTGGTGGATCGCCTTCAGCAGGTCGACGATCCGATGCTTCTTCTTGCAGCAGCCCTTCGCAGCACCGCAGCTCGGCTCGCAGCAGCCAGCACCGGCGTCGCAGGCCGGCTCGCAGCAGCCGTTGCCGGCGTCGCAAGCAGGTTCAGCGCAACCGTTGCCAGCACCACAGGCCGGCTCGCAGCAGCCGTTGCCAGCGTCGCACGCCGGCTCGCAGCAGCTGTCCGTGCAACCACGGCACTTCTTCTTGCAAGCAAACAGACCCTTCAGACCGCCGAAGAGGTCATGCTTCTTCTTGCAGCAGCCCTTCGCAGCACCGCAGCTCGGCTCGCAGCAGCTCGACCCTGCATCGCAGGCGGGCTCCGCACAACCGTTGCCAGCACCACAAGCCGGTTCCGCACATCCATTGCCGGCACCGCAGCCCGGCTCACAGCATCCATTGCCGGCATCGCAGCCGGGCTCACAGCACGAGGCGCAGCCCTTGTGGCCGAGCATCTTGTCAAGAAGCTCGAAACCAAACGACTGACTACAAACGGTGACACCGAGAACCAGCGCACCGAGGAACAACATACGCTTCATCGAGCCACATCTCCTTTGCTTGTAGATCACGTGAGAGTCTTCGTCCCGATCGCGAGGTAGAGGTCACCCCGAGGTTGTGATCTACGAACTGTCTTGCGGCAGGCCTGTCGAGCCATTCCGTGACTCGAAGTATTTTCAGGTTGCTGCCGCCCCCTGGTTGCCCGACGGGCACAGTGATTGCCCCGGGGGACATGAGGGGCTATCGGCGGTCAGGGGAAAGCGGCTTGAGCGACACCCAAGTATTTTTCGTTGCAGGACTTGTGGCGTGTTGTGGGCAAAAAATGCAGCGCATAACGCGTGTGGAATCTGTGCGGCGCGTTGCCGTACAACCCGCACAGATTCAGGCATTTTGTCTGCGCAACCGGCAAGGTTTCACGCGCGCAGGAGCGGCGTGTGAAGCTGTGCGGATTGTGCTGGCGCAATCGGTACGGGTTGACAGTGATGGCACGACCGATAGACTCCTCCAACGAATCTGGTGGCCGGTCGTTCGCAGCTGTGGACGGCAGGCAAACAGGGAACTCCGGTGCGATTCCGGGACGGCCCCGCCGCTGTATTTGGGCGACTTCCCCCAACAGGGATGAGAGGCCGGCTGTTTTCAGGCCATTGCGACCGACACGGTGAAACCGTGCGGTTCGCGAGAAGGCATGCAGCCGGTCGAGCCCGAGAGTCAGAAGACCTACCAGCATTCACGAGGAGCGCGTGCCGACTGCGAGGGCGGTTGCACGGGCACGGTCTGCGTGTGCAGTCCGTTGAATTGTCTGACATCGGTCTCTCGGTCATGTGTCGGGCCAGCGTCCCCCTGCGGGGCGTGCTGCGCGGTGACTGTGCCGGGGGACTGCATGGAGGTTGTGATGCAGGCATGCAATGGTCGTCCTGGCGCCACGCTGCGCCGGTCGGGCTTCTCGCTGGTCGAACTGCTCGTCGTGATTTCGATCATCTCGGTGCTGGTGGGGTTGCTCCTGCCCGCCGTGCAGTCGGCGCGGGAATCCGCCCGTACCACGGTCTGCGCGAACAACCTGCGGCAGTTGGGGATCGCGTTGCACAGCTACGTGGCTGCCAACGCGGGCAGATTCGTTCCCTGCAAGGTCGACGATCAGGATCGCATCAACGACACCACGTCCGGGACGTATGCCAACGCCGGCAAGGCCCGCTACTGGTACGGCGAGGTGAATGGCAACGAACCGGATGCCACCCGGCAACTCGATGTCAGCCGGAGCCCACTGACCCCCTTTCTCGAGGGCAACACGAATGCCCTCCAGTGCCCGAACTTCGGTCTGGGAGCAATTCCAAGCCCGATCTACGGGCGGATCGTGACAGCCTTCGACTACAACACGAATCTGGCGCCGGGAACGGTCTACACGATCGATGAGGACGACAACGCGTCTTTCCCCTATAGCCTCGTCTCGCCGCGCCGGCAGTTCCGCATCGGTCAGGTGCAGCAGACGTCGAAGACGCTCGCGTTCGCCGAAAGCGCCATGGTCGACTTCGCCGCCCCGTATGCCCTCCGGGAGAATCTCGGCGGACTGCTCCTGCCGTCGAAATCCGATCCCGCCATCCACTTCCGCCACCTTGGGCGGCTGGCCAACGTCTGCTTCGTAGATGGCCACATCGAAGCCTATCCGTGGCGGTTTCGTCGGGGGCCGTATACGAACGATGCGCAGGTGCCGCAGATGGAGTTTTGGGGTGTTGGGATCGCCTGTGACGGTGACCCGAACGACGCTACCGCGTGCGACGCTCTCTACAACCGCGACTGACCGGCGCAGCCAGGGATATCGACCATGCACAGGGATCCTCGTATCTGGACCGCGGTCGTCGCCCTGGGCATTGCGGCCTGGCTGATCGGCCCATCCATGATTCCGGCCCGTCCCCCGGCGGTGTCGGAGGATGCAATTCCAACGATCACGTATGTCTGCCGGGAGAGCGGGGAGGTGTTCACGCTGCGGATGGCCGGCGAAGTGCTCGAGCATCCAACGACCGGCAAGCCGACGCTCGTGCCGGCGGTCTACGACGCCAAGCGCAAGAAGTGGAAGCCGGGGCCACCCCTCGAGATCATGCACCAAAAGGGATTGATCAAGCCGGCGTCGTGATGCCGGTCGGCCGCGGTATCAGCCTCCGGCGAGGAACAGTTCCGGCGCGAGGTGCGGCACCCGGCCCTGCATGGCCATGGGCCAATCCGAGCCGCGGAGCAGCACTCTTAGCGTGCGGATCACACCGGCGTGGGTGACCCACATCGTCCGGCCGGGCCCGGCAGCTGCATCGCCCGCGGCCCGCACTCTCGCTTCGAGGTCGGCCAGCGATTCGCCGCCGGGTGGCGCCGCGGTCTGCCACTGCTCCATCCAGAGCCGTAGCCGCTCGCCATCGTGCTCCTCGATCCAGTTCCACGGCTTCCCCTCCCAGTCGCCCATGGAGAGTTCGGCGATCCGTTGGTCCTCGTGGACTTCGAGCCCGAGCCGTGCGGCAAGCGAGACGGCGATCTGTCGGCAGCGGTCGGCAGACGAGGAAACGATTCTCGCGATGTTGCCACCTGCAGCGTTGGGGGCAGAGTCTGACGCGACGGGCAGGTCTGCCAGTGCACGCAGGATCGTGTTGGCGTCGACCTCCGGTGGGTTCACCAGCGGGGGATTCCAGCGGCCATAGCAGATGCCGTCGGCGGCCACCGGGCCGTGCCGGATGGCGACGATCATGCTCCGCCGCTCCCGCGCACGAGGGCCACCGCCAACAGAAATGCCACCTCGGCACACTGCTCCGCGGCGCCGAGGAAGTCGCCGGTGAGACCACCGATCCGGCGGACGAACCGCCAGCCGAGCAGCACGGTGATGACGGCGGCCGCAAGGACGCCGGCGGTCGATTCGCCGACCGTGATGGCCCCTGCCAGCAGCCCGAGGCCGATCCCGGTTGCGCACCAGGCCGTCGCCAGCCAGGCCTGCCCGTAGCCCGCCCGCGTGACGAGCTTGCTCTTGGCGACGTCGTCCTGCGTCACGTAGGGGATCGTGGCCATCAGCCACACCGGCGGCGTGCGGGCGAGGCACTGTGAGACGATGATCAGCGCCGGCACGGCGGCGGGAGTGAGTTCACCGAGCCGGGCGAGCAGGCTGATCCGCAGCAGCAGCGTGATGAACAGGCAGGCGGCGCCGAACGCCCCGATGCGACTGTCCTTGAGAATCTCGAACACCTTGTCGCGGTCGACGACGCCCCCGATCGCGTCGGCGGTGTCGGCCATGCCATCCTCGTGGAAGGCGCCGGTGAGGAGCATGCCCAGCCCTGTCACGAGCACGGCCGCCGGGAGCGGGCCGACGTTTTCCACGACCATCCAGACCGCCGCCATCGCCGTGCCGATCACGAGGCCGACGAAGGGAAACCAGCCCGACGCCCACCGCCATGCATCGGGCGTGTAGGGAAAACCACCCACCGGAATCCGCGTGAGGAAGAAGAAGGCGGCGCGGCAGGCGGAAACGATTGGTGGCATGGCTGGCATGATGGTGCAGAGCAAGGCCCGACGGAAGCTGTGTCGTGGCCGAAGGTCGTCGTGGCGGTCAGCCGCGGTCCGGGACGCCCGCTTCCGTGAACGACGCCATCGAGTTGTGGGTTTCGCAGGCCAGGTCCACCAACGGCAGCGCCGCCAGACCACCGGTACCTTCCCCGAGCGCCATGCCAAGTGCAAGGAGCGGTGCTGCCCGCAGCCATTCGAGCAGGAGTCGGTGGCCTGGCTCGCCCCCCACGTGGGAAAAAATCACACCGTGACGGGCGGCGGGCTCGGCAGCGATCAGGACGGCGATCGCCGCCGACGAGATGAAGCCGTCGGCCACCACGACCATCCGCCGGGCCAGCGCCGCCGCGGCGGCTCCGACGATCGCAGCCAGTTCGCGGCCGCCGGCGCGGCGGAGGATCTCGAGCGGCGGACTGCCCGCAACGCGGGCCTGTGCTCGCCGGACCGCGTCGAGCTTCCTGTCGAAACAGTCGCCGGTCGAGCCGGTGCCCGGTCCCGTCACGAGTTCCGGCAACAGGTCACACAGACTGCTCGTCACGGCCGCGGCCAGCGTGGAGTTGCCGATCCCCATCTCGCCGAGGATGACCGACCGCGTGTCGGGAGGGAGCGAGGCCACCGCGTCACGGCCGGCTTCGATGGCCGCGGCAAAGACCGCCGGCGACATGGCGTCCTCGGTGCGCACGTCCCCCTCGCTCGAGTCCGCCACCGGCAGCCGCGCGAGGGTCGCGGCGCCACCTGGAGCCTGTGGTATTCCCGCCCGTTTGGCGACCACGCCGACATCGACCACCTGCATCGGCACGCCGAGCCGGCGTGCCATCACCGACGACGCAGCGCCGCCGCGGATGAAGTTCTCCACCATCGCCGCCGTGACCGCCTGTGGATAGGGCGACACTCCCGTGAGTGCGATCGGATGGTCCGCGGCAAAGATGATCACCTGTGCCGGCCGGACGGCGGGGCGATCCGTGGCCTGCCAGGCCGCGATGTCCACGGCCAATTGCTCGAGCCGGCCGAGGCTGCCGGGAGGCTTCGTGAGCCGGCCCTGCCGTTCCGCAGCTGCGGTCCGCGACGCCTCGCATGGTGGGGGGATGGGACAGAACATATAAACCCTTGGGATCGCGCTGACGATGGTTCATGCGCGGAGAAAACGCAAGCCCCACGACCACTGGTTCGCAAGCCGCTCGCACCATGACTTTCGAATCAGGCCAGCCCAGTCGCGACTTCGTCCTCAGCCACAATGCCCGGGCCTGGAATCGGCTCGCGTTGGAAAAATCGCCGCTGGCGCGACCCGCCGCGGATGACGCGTTCGCCGACCCGCGCACATGGCTGGGCAGCGGCGGGCCGACGGGCCGAAGTTGGCTGCCCGATCGGCTCGACGGCCTCGAGGTGCTCTGCCTCGCCGCGGGAGGCGGCAAGCACGGCCCGCTCTACGCGGCGGCAGGCGCGCGAGTCACCGTCGTCGACCTCTCGTCATCCATGCTCGACCTCGACCGGCAGGTGGCCCGCGAGCGGCGGATCGACATGGAGATCCTGGAGGGATCGATGGACGATCTCTCGATGGTGGCAGCAGCCCGTTACGACCTCGTCATCCATCCCGTGAGCACCTGCTACGTGCCCGACGTGAGCCGCGTGTTTCGCGAGGTGGCACGGGTCACGAAGCCCGGCGGCCGCTATGTGAGCCAGCACAAGTCTCCCACGAGCCTGCAGGCATCGACCGGGCCCGGACTCGGCGGCCGCTACGAACTGGCGTATCCGCAGGCGGGAGGAACACCGTTGCCGCCCGAGCCGCCGTCGCGGCTCCGCGAGATGGGCACGCAGGAATTCATCCACTCGCTCACCGCCCTGCTCGGCGGCATCTGCAGCGCGGGCTTCACGATCGAGGATGTCTGCGAGCCCGACCACACGGCGTCGGCGGCCGAGGCCGGATCGTTCGCCCACCGCGCCGCCTTCGTGCCCCCCTACCTTCGCATCCTGGCGCGGCGGACGGCCGTTTTGCCGTTGTCCGCCGCGGTCGTCGCGCCGGGGCCGAGGGTGCTGGTAGAGTAGCGTTTCATCAGTCCTCTCCGCCCGGCCCCGATGTCCCTCGGATCACCACCTATGATCTGCTTGAACGTGCTCCTGCTGGCCAAGGATCCGGCCGATGTGCCGACGATCCGCGACTATCTCGCCCAGGCGATGCGGAAGAGCCGCACCGAGCCAGGCTGCCTACGGTTCGACGTCTATCACTCGAACGCCGAGCCGCGCAGATTCGTGCTCGTGGAACACTGGGCCTCGCAGGAGTCGCTCGACCAGCATCGGCTGGCCGAGGCCTATACTACGATCTACAAGCCCCACGTGATGCCGCTCATCGACCGCGAAGGCCATCCCGCGACCCTGCTCGACTGAAGCCCCAATGATCCTCCTCATCGACAACTACGATTCCTTCACGTGGAACCTCGTCCAGCGACTGGGGGAGGTCGCTCCCGGCGTTGACGTCGAGGTGCATCGCAACGACGCCATCACCACCGACCAGATCGCCGCCAAGGCGCCCAGCCACATCGTGCTCTCGCCGGGCCCCTGCACGCCCGACGAGGCCGGCATCTCCTGCGAGGTGGTCCGCCGGTTCGCGGGACGGATGCCGATCCTTGGCGTCTGCCTCGGCCACCAGTCGATCGGCCAGGTCTTTGGCGGCACGATCGTGCGGGCGCAGCGGCCGATGCACGGCAAGGTCGACAGCATCGCGCATTCCGGCAAGGGGCTGTTCGCGGGGCTGCAGAGCCCGATCGAGGCCACCCGCTACCACAGCCTCGTCATCGATCCGCCCACGCTCCCCCGCGACTTCGAGGTGGACGCGTGGTCGACCGGGCCCGACGGCAGCCGCGAGATCATGGCGATCCGCCACCGTACGCTGCCCGTCTACGGCGTGCAGTTTCATCCGGAAAGCTTCTTGACGCCGGCGGGCTACGACCTGCTGCGTGGTTTTCTGGGCACCCGCGTGGTGCCGGCATGATCGAACTGCCGGAGGCGATTTCCCTCATTGAGCGGGCCGCGGCGCCGCTGTCGCCGCGCCGCATGCCCCTGCTCGACGCCTGCGGCCGCGTGCTTGCTGCGGCGGTCGTGTCGGACGTCGATTCGCCCCCGTGGGATCGGGCGATGATGGACGGCTTCGCCGTGCGGAGCGCCGATTTTTCCAGTGGTGCCACGGAGGTCGTCGAACTCGACGTGGCTATCGATCTCGCGGCCGGCGACGTGACAACGCTCGAGATCGCCCGCGGAGCGTGCGGCCGGATCATGACCGGCGCGCCGATTCCGGCGGGGGCCGATGCGGTCGTGCCCGTTGAATCCGCCGTGGACGACACGGCCCGCGTGCATGCCGGCGGCAGAGTGCGGTTGCGGGATGAGCGGTTTCGCGCCGGACAACACATCGCCAGACAAGGAGCCGCATTTTGCCGTGGGCAGGAGGTGCTCTCCGCCGGCATGACGCTCGGCAGCGCCGAGATCGGGCTGGCGGCGGAGGCTGGGGCCACGCATGTGCTCGTCCCGCCGCAGGTGCGCGTGGCGATCCTCTCCACCGGCAGCGAACTCGTGCCGCCCTCCGCGGTGCCGGCCTTCGGCCAGACCCGCAACTCCAACGGCCCGATGATCGCCGCCGCCGTGCAGTTGCTCGGGGCGGAGCCGATTCCGTTGGGCATCGCGGCCGACCGTCCGGAGGCGATCCGCGCGGCCGTCGCGCAGGGGCTGGCGGCCGACGTGCTCGTGCTGTCGGGTGGCGTGTCGGCGGGCGACCTCGATCTCGTTCCGGAAATCTTTCGGCAGTGCGGCGTCGAGAAGATCTTTCACAAGGTGCGGCTGAAGCCCGGTAAGCCCGTCTGGTTCGGAATCCTCCGCCGCGAGGATGCTACGCCGACACTCGTCTTCGGCCTGCCGGGTAACCCGGCGAGCAGTCTTGTCTGCTTCGAGCTTTTCGCGCGGCCGGCGATCGCGATCCTCGCAGGCCGGACCCGCGAGTCATGGCATCTGCCGCGCCGCCGCGCCCGCCTCGCCGGTCCGGCCAAGGCGGCCGCAGACCGGCCGGTCTAT
>JBIIGJ010000036.1:0-28928 GCA_044236455.1 Pirellulales bacterium | reverse complement strand
CTTCGAGCTTTTCGCGCGGCCGGCGATCGCGATCCTCGCAGGCCGGACCCGCGAGTCATGGCATCTGCCGCGCCGCCGCGCCCGCCTCGCCGGTCCGGCCAAGGCGGCCGCAGACCGGCCGGTCTATCTCCCCTGCCGGCTGGCGGCGTCAGACGGTGGCCTCGCCGCGACGCCGCTGCTCTGGTCGGGGTCGTCGGATCTGCTGGGGCTGGCCGGTGCAGCCGGCCTCCTTGCGCTGCCCGCTGGCGGCCGTCGATACGAGGCGGGCGAAGAGGTCGAGGTCGTGTTGCGGTCGTGAGGGGCTGCCCACGTCCCGTCGCCGGACGTTCGCTACGGGCATCCTGCCCTTCGCTCACTCGATGCTGACTGCGCTCCGGCATCCTGCCTGCGCTTGTCAGCAACGCCGGCTCTCGGGACATGGGCAGCCCCTCACTGAGTCAACCGGTGGTGCCGGAAGGAGATCTCTCCGTGTTTCGCGTTAAGACGGCAGGCTGCGGTGGAAGTGGACGTGCTTCCAATGGCCGGCCTGCTTCTGCCAGATCCGCGTCTCCTCCGAACTCCGCGTCACCGGTTTGCCGGCGTCGTCGAGCGTCTGCGTGAGCCGCACATAGGCGACGAGCGCCACGTCGGCGGCGAGCAGCTTCACCGTGGGAGTCGTCATCGTCGTCGTGACCGGCCTGGCGGGGGGCGGCGACTTGCCATCAGCTGGCGGCGCGGGGAGCTTGAAATAGAACTCGTGGAAGGGGAGCCCTTCCACCAGATGGCCCCGTGCCTCGGGCTCGAAGCAGGAGATGTCTTCTGCGACCAGCTGGCAGTAGGTCTTCCAGTCGCCGGAGGCGACGGCCGCCAGCAGGCGGCGGTTGAGGTCGAGCACTTCGTCGGTGACGGATGGCATGCTGGTCAGGCTCCCGGGGAGAAGAAAGGGAATGGGGTGAACATGAAGTCGTGCGCTATCAGGTCGATTCAGCGTGCCGCACCAGGCCGAGGTTCACGAGTTTGGCCAGGCACTCGTCCCGCTCGCGGCTGCGCTCCAAAGCGGCCCACGAGGGATCCTGGGCCGCCAGGAAGTCAGCGTGGCCGGCCGGCAGACCATGCTTTCCCGAACGGGCGGCCAGCCGCTGGATCACTTCGCGGTCGAGCTTCGTGAGCCGCATGGACTCCAGCCGGTAGTCGACGAACGCCTCCCACACGAGCGGAAACAGCGGCTGCACGATCTGCTGGCCGATCGTCTCGGCGTAGCGGCGGATTTCCAACTGGGCGTGGGAGTCCATCCGCAGCGCCAGGAAATGGAGCAGGTTGTGGAGGTCGATCTTCCAATAGGCTTCGGTGTAGGTGGAGAGCGGCAGGTCCTTCCGCGCCTGTTCCCGCGCGATGCCCGCCGCCAGCCGCTCCTCGTAGACCCGCCGCGCGAGGCTCTGCAGTTCCTGCTCCGACTGCGTGAGGTCGTGGCCTGCCGAACGCGGCAGCAGACCCGCCGAACCCTGGCGGTTGTTCGCGGCCTGGCTCCGCCACTCGTCGTCGTGGGTCGACTGCATCGAGTCGATCGCCAGCGAATACCGCGTCGAGTATTCGTTGACGCTTGCCGTCCGATGCCGGATCCACTGCCGCCAGCAGTCCATCGGTACGCGGACGACGAACTTCACCTCCGCCATCTCGAAGGGGGTGGTGTGGGCGTGCCGCAGGAGATAGCGGATGAGTTGGCGGTCGTCGCTGACCTTGCGGGTGCCTTCGCCGTAGCTGACACGCGCGGCCTGCACGACGGAGCCGTCGTCGCCCATGCAGTCGACCAGTGCCACGAAGCCGTCATCGAGCACCGGAAACTTCTTCCAGCGCAGGGACTCGAGCAGGGCGGGGCGGTCAGTGGCTGGCTCGGTCGTTTTCATCGCGGGGCTCCCGGTGGGTGGAAGCCTCACAGGATGGGGCACGGCCGCCGTGTGGTCAATCCTTTGCCAGCAGTTCCTGCAGGATCGTGGCGAGTTGGCGGGCGTCGTCCGATTTGACGATGGTCGCGATCCGGCTCTTGGGCACGCCCAGCTTGGCCAGCGACTTTTCGATGGTTTCCCAGAGCTTGGCCCGCTTTTTCCCCTCCGCGAGGTAGAGGTCGGTCACCTGCTCCCCCAGCCGCTGGAGCAGGGCCGTGTCGAGGTTGTCGTAATAATTCTTGACGACCTTTTGCTGGTATTTTGTGAGTTCCGCCATGGGCCCTGATTCCGGTCTGCTGGAAGGACTGTCCCGCGCTGGCTACAGTATCGGTCAAACCACCCCACTCAAGCGAGAGAATTCCCATGCCCACCATCACCTTCACGAACGAAAAAAAGGAAATTCAGGTTCCCGCGGGGGCCAACCTCCGCAAGGAGGCGCTCGCGGCTGGTGTCGCGCTCTACCCAGGAATCCACAAGATCGCGAACTGCCACGGTTTTGGGTCGTGCGGAAGCTGCCGGGTGCTCATCACCAAGGGGATGGAAAACACCAGCCGACGGGGCATCCTCGAAGCGGCCCGCATGGCGGTGTCGCTGGCCTACATCGGCAATGAGAGCACCATGCGGCTGGCCTGCCAAACAAAGGTGAAGGGCGATATCACCGTCACCACCTGCCCGCCCGCGAACCTGTTCGGCGAAAACTTCTTCAGCTGAATTCACGAAAAACATGGCATCATGCAATTTTGTTGGGCTCTCCCAGGCCTGGAGGGCCGGGTAAGTACCAGCGGGCGGAGGCCCGCCAAGAAAAAACGACACGATGTCGTGTTTTTCGTGAAGCATCTTCGCCGGCTGCGGCATGCTCGTCGCCGGCGGATTCTGCTACGGGAGGCTCGTGGATGATGGTGGATCGCTCGTGAGTCGCAGAATTCACCGGCTCCTGCGCGTGCCTCCGACCGGCTCCTCAGCATCAGGAGTTCGGGTGCCTCAGCGAGTCCAAAGCCGGCATCCCCGCATGAATGTGAAGCCATGAAAGAGGTCATTGCCATCGTGAAGCCGTTTCTGGCGGAGCGGGTGCTCGAGGCGCTGAAGTTCGCGCCGCTGGAGGCCTGCACGGTTCGCGAGGTCAAGGGCTTCGGCAGGCAGAAGAGCTACCTCGACCAATACGGCGAGAGCGACTACGCCCTGGCGTTTCTGCCGAAGGTGGAAATCCAGTTGTGGGTGGATGACGCCCGGGTTGACGAGGTGGTCGACCGCATCGTCGAGGTGGCCCGCACCGGCCGCATGGGCGACGGCAAGATCTTCATCCTGCCGGCGACCGAGCGGGCGATGCTGTGAGGGACGCGGCTCCCGATCGTGCCTACTTCAGGAAGATGCCCGTGGCGTACCAGATGCCGTTTGAGCCGCGGCGGATGTCGTAGCCGTAGGCCACCTGGGGGCTGCGGACCGCGTTCCAATGGCCTGACGACTGTCGCCAGCTGGCCACGCAGTCGATGCACGAATCGAGCAGGTCCTGGTTCTCCCAGCTCTCGGCGCAGACCTCCGCGGCACCGCCGCCGCCGCCGGCAATCCGCTGAGAACGTGTCTGCCAGTTGTGGTGGCCCTGCTTGCGGATGCTGGCCTGATGGCCCGAGTGGGCGGCGGCTTCCTGGCAGAGCCGTGGATCGCACGTGCCCTGGGTGCTCTGCGGATTTTCCGGATGCACCCTGACGGCGAGGATCAGCGATCGTTGGGTGAGTGAGGCAGCCGGCAGTGAGGCGAGTTCATCGAGATGGGATGGGCTGAATCGGTAGTACTTGCCTGGAGTCCGTGGCAGGATCGATACGATCCTGCCGGTGAACTCCCCGTGCGCATAGTCGACCACGAAGACGCCAGGTCCGTGCCGCATTTCCGCGAGACTGGGATCGCCCACGAGGCCGGCGCCGTCCTCCTGCATGCCGATGCGGCAGAACACCCAGGGCGTGCCGCTGGTGGCGAACCGCTGCTGCACGTCAGGGCGTTCCAGATGCTGGCCGGCCATGTCGGCGGGGTTGCCGGCGGTCGGCTCCACCGAAACCAAGAGCATCGCCTGCGATTGACGGGCAGCCTCCGTGGCCGCCGCATAGTCGTCGATCCGCTGCACTGCTTCGCCGGCCGCATCGCGAGTGAATGACTGCGGAGCCGGGGTCGCGACGAGCGCGGCTGGCGGCGCAGCCTGGACGGCGGCGGTGATGGCCAGCGGGCCGATGGCCAGTACCGACAGCCGGACAGAAAAATGGCCCCATCGCTTCCGATTCGGGCTGGTATGGAACGTGGTGGTGTGGATGGTCATGTGGAGTCCCTTTCCGTGGTTTTCAGTCGGGCGTTCAATCCGTGGGCAAGCCAGTGAGACGAGCCGCGATTGAATGGCCGGGGCGGGGGCTTGGCAAGCATTGCCGGTCGCAGAGGCGAGGGGGCAAGCGGCGACTTTTCTCGACTTGCGGCCTGGGCAATGCGATTCAAGTGCCGTGGCTGCCACCGGTTGCGGCCGATCGGAAAAAAATCTGTTTTTCCCCGAGACAAAGGGGGGGATTCCGGCCGCCCACAGCCGCTGTGGAGGGGAATCTGGCAACAGACTACACTCCCGGCTCGTTTCCCCAGCCCCCCAACGACAGGCTTTGGCCCATGGCTTCCAGCATCCCCGACTGCGCATCGATGCCCCGACACTCCTCCGGCCAGCAGGCACTTTGTGGCCTTCGGCAGGCCGACGGGAGGGGGCAGGCGGTTGCCATCGGGCTGGTGGTCCTTGCCCTGGGCTTGGCCGCGACCCAGGCCTCTGCCCAACTGCCTTCCGAGCGGCTCGAAGCGTTGGCCGGCGACGCCCTGCAGGCTACCGAGAGCTTCCGGCCGGCAGGCGATGCCGCCCTGGAATCGGCGGCTAGCGGTCTCCGGCAGGCCCTTAGGCCACTCGACGCACTCCTCAACCGCAGCAAGAGTGGGGCCGACTGGCGGACCTATTTGGATTGGCCTGCTCTTCTGGCACAGGCTGCTTCAGGCGGCGCGGCCGACCCTGCCACCCTGCGTCGGCTGGAAGAACTCCTCAGCGCCACGGAGACCGGGCTCGACATGCCCGAGTTCGTGCGGGTGAGGAAGGCCGTTACCCGGTATGCCGAAGTGGCCGATGCCGCGCGTGGCAACGGTGCCAAACGGATGAGCCAGCGGCTCGGTTCGCTCGCTACGGCGCTGCGGTCTGCCGCCGCCACGGGCAATGCCGAGAGCCTCGCGCCGGTGCCGCCGATCCTCGAGCGGCTCACGGAGGCGGGACAAGCCTCCGCGCTCGTGGCGGCCGTCCGTGGCGCTAATGCCCGGCCGAACATCCTCCTCGAAGTGCAGGAGCGTCTGCTCGCGCAGGCTGTGAATCGTCCCATCGATCAGGTGATGCCAGTCGACGAGGTGGTGTTGGGCACCAGGGTGCGCGGCACCGGCCACACCAATGGCAGCGTTCGTCTCGATTTCGTGCCTTCGCCCAATCGGGCCGCATTCGATCTCGTGTTCGACGCCACCAACGTCGCCACCACCCGCGGCTCGCAGGGGCCCGTGACCGTCTGCAGCCAGGGCGTGACAACTCTTGGCGCGCGACGCCGGTTCTTTCTCGACGAGTACACGGCCACCGCCTCTCCCGTGCAGGCGTCGGCATCGACCGACACCACGATCACCGGCATGGCTATCAACTCTCGGTTTGGGAAACGAATGATTCAAAAGATCGCTAGCCGCAAGATCGCCGAAACCAAGCCACAGGCCGAGGCGATCGCCGAGGGCAGGGCCCGGGATCGGCTCAGGCGGCAGTTTCAGGAGCAGACGGAGCCGGCCCTCACGCAGTTTCGGGACCAGTTTCAGCAGAAGGTGCGCAAACCGCTGGAGTCGCAGGGGCTCTATCCCGAAATGCTCCACATGCACACGACCGATACCACGCTCGCCATCACGGCCCGCAAGGCAGCCGCCAGCCAGCTCGCCGCGGCGAGCCTGCCGCCAGCAGCCGACACCGGCAATCTGATCACCGCCAGGGTGCACGAGTCGGCGATCAACAACATGCTCGAGGAAAAACTGGGTGGTCGGGTGATCACGCAGGCCGACGTCGATCGGATGGCCCGCGAAAGCAAGGCCAAGATGCCCGAGTCGCTCGGCAGCGATCCCGATCAGAAGCCGTGGGCAGTTACCTTCGCGAAGCATCGGCCGGTCACCGTCGCGGTCGACGACGGCCGCGTGAAGCTGATGGTGCGAGGCGACAAGTTCGTGTCGGGCGACCGGAGTTTCCCGGGCATGGACATCTGGGCCACGTATGCGATCGCGACGTCGTCGGAGGGGATGCATCTCGTTCGCGAGGGCGATGTGCAGATCTACCCGCCCGGGTTTAAGCCGGGCGGCAGCGAGAAGCTCTCGATGGCGGAGACATCGCTGCGGCGCATCCTGCAGAAGCGGTTCGACAAGCTCTGGAAGCAGGTGATCGACATCCCCGACCTGCCGCTGCAGGGTGAGCTCGCCGCGGCAGGGCCACTGTCGATGAGGCAGCTCGTCGCGCGGAAGGATGGCTGGGTGGTGGCCGGCTGGCACCAGCGCGATTCCGGCAGCCGCTGCATGGAGCGATCCTTCGAGGGCGGTCCGGGCGAGACGATCATCCGCGAGGGGATCGTGCCGGGTGCGGCCGTGCCGGCGGAGATCCTGTCCGACAACGCGGTGCCGACCGACGCGAAGCTGGCGGTCGTGCGGTAGCAGGACGCCCGCCATGAACGACGAACTCGTGCGTGCGGTCGATCTGGCCCTCGATGACCAGTGGGACGAGGCCCACGAGATCGCGCAGCGGTACGAGTCAGATACCACTGCCCAGTGGATCCACGCGGTGCTGCACAAGATCGAAGGGGATCTTGGCAACAGTCGCTACTGGTATCGCCAGGCCGGCAGACTGGCATGGGCGGACAAGGAGCCGCTCGAGGAGCTGCGATCGATCCGCGCCACGCTCACGGGCTGACGGCTATGGGCGTGCCCTGGATCGGTTCGAAGGGGCGGATCCAGATCGAGCGGAACTGCACCGGGTTGCCGTGGTCCTGGAGCGAGATCGGCAGGGCATCGGCGTGGGCCTTGTAGATGGGCGGCTCGTGCCAGACCGTGGCACCCTTGATTACGGTGTCGGAATGGATCGCCACGCCGTTGTGGAGCACGCTCACCCGGCCGGGCTTCGCCAGTGTTCCGTCGGCATGGAACCGCGGCCGTGTGAACAGGATGTCATACGTCTGCCACTCGCCCGGCTTGCGGCAGGCATTCACCGCCGGCGGCTGCTGCTTGTAGAGGGCGCCACACTGGCCGTCGGGATAGGTGAGCGGTCCATCGGTGCCGTCTTCAAACGAATCGAGCACCTGGATCTCGTATTGACCCATCAGGAACACGCCGGAGTTGCCGCGTCCCTGCCCCTTGCCGGTGGGCGGCGTCGGCAGGCGAAATTCGACGTGCAGATGGCAATCGCCGAAGCCCTGCTTGGTCTGGATGCCGCCCTTGCCGACCGTGGCGACGCCATCGGCCACGGTCCAGTTTTCCCCGCCCGTCCAGGGCTCGAGGCTCTTGCCGTCGAAGAGCACGATCGCGTCGGCGGGAATAGCGGCGGGTTGCACCGGCGCCGGCCCCGGATCGACCACCCGCGGCCGCGGCCACTCGATCAGCATCCGCCATTCACCGCTGGCATGCTTCGCGCCCCGCAGTTGGAGCCGGCGTGACCGGATCGACTCGGTCATCGCCTGCGCCTTGGCCTCGGCCTCGCCGACTGGCAGGCCCGCAGCAACTCCCGGCCGGAGATGCCCCGCGGCGGCGAGGTAGGCATCGCGAAGCAGCTTCAGGCGGGCCGTCACCTCCGGCAGGAAGGCTGTCAGTGACGTCGGCGTGTCTGCCGCAGCAGCCTGTTCGTCACCCAGGCCCGCCAGCACCGCCCGGCAGATCGCCCAGTGGCCGGCGTCGTCGGGATGGACGGTGTCTGGGCAGAAGATGGCGGCCGGGTCCTTGGCCCGCGCGGCGGCGAGCATCTCCTTCATGGGGCCATGCACGTCGATGACGATCCAGCCGTCGGCCCGCTTCGAGAGCAGCCACTTCGCATAGGCGTCGAGCACGGCGTCGTAGTCGGTCGCGCCGGCGGGACCCGGCTTGTCGGACCGCTTGTCGTAGATCGGCGGCGTGACGTGAATGATCTTCGCGCCCGCCTTCTCGACGGCGGCGTGCAGCGTTTCCATGCCGGTGCGGAACTTCGCAAATCTGCCCTCGTCGAGCGGCTGGTAGATGCCGCAGTTCATGCCGTAGCAGGCGATGACGAGGTCGGGCCGCGCGACGCGGAGAACGCGGTCGAGCCGCTCGGCCAGATCGGGCCGAGGCCATTTTCCGTCCGCATGCCCCTCCTCCGAGAGCCCCGACACCGTCTCACTCGGCAGGCCGACGTCGATAACTTCGGCCGTGATACCGTTTGACTCCATCCATGCCGCAAGGTCGGCGATCCACCGGCCATCGTACGTGATCGAATCCCCAAGAAACACGATGCGTTTCGACTGTTCGACAATCGCGCGGGCGGGCGGGGCCGGCTCGGCGCACACTCCAAGAGCCGGAAGGAGGCAGAGGGCGGCGGCGGGCAGGGCACTGGCCCATCCGAAGAGCGACGTACCGCGGGACCGTGTCAGCATGGAAGAGTTTCCTGTGGCTTATGGCGAGGGTGCATTGGCCGCTGCCGGCGGCTGGCGGCTCTCGCCGGTCTCGAATGTCAGTGTGTCATCGTACTCGCGGCGTTCCCAGGCGACGATCTCGCCCGGCTTTGCGGGGTCGAGGACCGGAAAAACATACACCGGGGTGATTGTCACGGTGAATTCGGCAGAACGTTCGCTGCCGGCGCCGTCGTTGCCCTCAGAGGCTTCCTTTCGCCGGACGTCGACCTCGAGGTGGCCGTAATGCTTGCCTCCCTGTTCCAGCACGTTGCCGTTCCAGTTTTCGGGGGCATGGTCATGGGCGATGAAGATCTGGCGTTCGTTCAAAACGCCGTCTTCCGGCCCGCGCAGACCGTCGCCGCCGATGCCAACGTCGTAATAGTGCACCCCCTCAACGATCGAGTGTTCATACAACTCGTCGTGGCCGGAGAATACCGCTCGCACGTCATGCTTCCGCAACAGCGGCGCCAGACTCCGCATGGGCTGCCCGGATTGCTGGTCCTTGCCTGATCCCTTGCCGGGAGCGCGGCCATGGGGGCCGGCCGAGAACGGGGCGTGGTGAAACTGCACAAACGTGATCGCCCCACGCTCGTGGGCATCGGCCAGTTCCCGTTCCAGCCAGGCGTATTGCTCGGAGCCCGGCATGCAGTCGGGAATGTGCTGGGCCTTGCCGCGGTCGAGCAGGTGGTTGGTGTCGCTGTCGGTGCCGTCGCTGCCGCCATTGGTCGAATCGAGCGTGAGCAGCGTGACAGGCCCGAAGTCGATGCGGTGATAGCGGCCGATGTGCCGTTTGTCGGCGGCTCCGTTATCGGGATGCTCGAAGTAGGCGAGGAACTTCCGCGATCCCAACAGCGAGGCGGGGCCGGAATAACCGCCCAGATCATCAAGCGGATCATCGGAGGATGGGCCGCCGTGCATCTCGTGGTCGCCCAGGGCGGCCACGATCGGCACCCGTGAAGCGAGGCTGCCGAACGCGCCGGCATTGTGACGCCAGAATTCGTCCCAGTCCCGCTGCTCGCCGCCGTTCTCCACGAGGTCGCCTACCACGCTGACCAGCACGGGGTTGCCCGCGCGGAGGCTCTCCGCGGCCCGGCTGGCGATGAGTGCGAGGTTCATCCGGTAGCCGGTCGTCTCGTCTGCGAGGTATTGTTCGCGGACCCAGCGGGGCCGCGGTCCGCCTGGCATCGAGGTCGAGGGTGGCCAGTCGACCCGGCTTTCTCGCGACTCCGGCTGCGTCTCGCTGTCGGCGTAGAAGAAGAGCCGCACTGCGCCCCCTTTGCCGACCTCGCCGGGCCGCGGGGACGTGGTGAGGATTGCCTTGATCGTCTCGCCGTTCTGTTCGACGCTGTAGGGGTAGCTTGTCGCCGGCGCAAGGCCGGTGACGCGAACCGAATGCAGATGGGGCGGCGTCGGATACCGGAGTTCGGCAACCTCGGCCCCCTGGTAATCGAGTTCGCTACGAAGGGTGGGCTTCGACGTCAGCGTCTTGCCGTTGATCGTCAGTGTGCCGGCGTCCGCTGACTGCGAACACCAGCGGATCGTCATTGCATCGGCGGCCGGATTTTGCAGATACGGCCGCACGCGAAACGCCGTCTGGTCTGACGGGTCGGCCGCGGACGCAAGGCTCATCGCGAAACCGAGAACAAGCAGAAGGCAAGAGCGGGCAGCCATGACATGTTCCGAGAATGCGTCTATTTGTCGGCCGACAGGGGCTTCGCGCCTTGTCGGATCGCGAACAGGTGACTCTTGTTGGCGATGTAGAGCGTGTCGCCCGCCACGATCGGCGTGGAGTAGACGCTGTTGCCCATGTTGATCTCGCCGAGCAGATCTTTCTCTTTCGACAGCGTGAAGATCGAGATGTCGCCATCCTCGTCGCCGATGTAGACCCTGCCGTCGGCGATCAGCGGGGAGCCCCAGCTGGCGGCGAGCATGTCGTGCGTCCAGTGGGGCTTGCCCGTCTTCAGATCGAGACAGTGGAACAGGCCACTGAAATCGGCGACGAAGAGCAGGCCGTCATGAATGGCCACCGTGCCGCAGGTGCGGTGCATCGTTTCCTCGAAGTCGAGCTTGCCGTTGCCGTCGGCATCGAAGCCGGGATAGTGCCAGATGGCGGCCGAATTGGGATTGGGCCGGGCCACCTCGCCCTGCTCCTTGATGACCGCTTGGTTGCGGCGATGGGGCAGGGGAGTGTTTGGATCCTTGAGGCTCACGGCCAGTTCGGGGCTCGTGTCGCCACGCTTCGTGGGATCGATGCACCAAAGGTGGCCGACGCCCTCACCGTGCTCTGGGTCCTCGCCGACGGCGATGTAGACCAGCCCCTCGTGGATGACAGGCGTGCCGATGATGTGGTTGCGGTCGGCGCGGCCGCCGAGCGTGTATTTCGATTCCTTCGGATTGCAGTCGAATTTCCAGAGGAGCTTCGCCTTGCCGTTCTCCCCCCGCGCATCGAAAGCATAGAGCCAGCCGTCGCCGCCACCGAAGAGCACCTGCGGCACGCCGCCGAGTTCGGCATACGACGGACTCGACCACTGCCCGTGCAGCACGTTCGCGCCGGGCGAGCCGTCGGCCCAGAGAATCTTGCCATCGCGCTTGTCGACGCAGAGAAAACTGGGGGCGTCGGCATTCGGCAGGTTGATGTGCCCCTCGTCCACGCCGTTGCTCGTGTTCACGAAGAGCAGGTCGCCTGCGGCCGTCACGCTGCAGGAGCACATGTTGTGCTGCGACACGCCCAGCTGCTTCATCATGTCGAGCGACCACACCACGTCGGCCTCGTCGTCGGCCTGCACCTTTTCGGCGGTGAACGGCCCATCGTTCTCGCCGTCACGGAAGCCTTCGGTATCGAGGCACTTCACCTCACCGCGGCTGGTGACGTACCAGAGCCGGTCGCCCTCGGCGAGCGGCGCACAGCAGATGCCCTGCAGGGGCCAATCGTGCACGCGGCCGGTGGGCAGCTTCTCGCTGGAATCCTGCCAGAGGAACGATCCGTTCTTGGTGTCGAAGGCGAGCAGACATCCGAGGTCGGTCGCGGCGGGATACCGCTTGAGCCAGCCTTTGCCGTTGTTGGTGCCGACATAGGCCTTGCCGCCTGCCACCACCGGATTGCCGTAGCTCTGGCTGCCAAGTTCGGCGACCCATGCGACGTTCTCGCTCGTCTCCGGCTTCCACTTGCCCGTCTCGGCATCGAAGTCGCCGGGCGTCCACGTGGAGGGAATGTTCGTGGCGGTGGAGACGTTGTTGCGCACGGGCGTGCCGCCCCACTGGTTCCAGTCGGCGGCCGTGGCTGCGTTGGCCGGCAGAAACAGCAGGATGCATGCCAGATGCATACGGATGCGAGTCATGGAAGTGGTCCTGATTGGTCGTGGAAATGCAGCCCCGTCGCTTCCGCTCCGGGCTTTTAAGGTGCTGTCGGCACCACCGAGACGTTGTCGATAGAGATTTCGGAGTCCTTCGAATTGCCGAAGAAACCGGGGCTGCCCTGCAGGTTGCCCGCCTCGTGAACGGCCTCGATCGTCCAGGCGGCCGGTTCCGGTTCGCCGCGTGGCCAGACCTTGCCGCGGAGCACCGCGGCGGCAGTGGTGCCCGCGGCCGCGGGACGGGTGCGGGCCTCGAACTTAATGGTGTACCAGCGGCCGGCCTCCCACGGAAACGGAATCGTCTTGGAGAAGTGGGTCGCCACCTGCGGCGGCCAGCTCCGCACCTGCAGCTGCTGGCTGGCCCCCATCAGGTCGAGCGTGTAACGCTGGGCGATCAGCCCCATGTCGGGCATGCGGGCCTTCTCCAGGGCGGCCGGATTGCCGAAAGCCTTTGCAAAGGCGTCGGCATCGGAGCCGGAAGCGGATGCGGGAACGGCTGCAGATGTCTGCGTGTTCGACGCCGGCGAGCCCGGCTTTTCGACGCCCGTTTCCTGGGCGCGGAAGTCGGCTTTGACGCAGTAGTCGTGCAGCCCGATCGGGCCGATCCAGCCCTGGCTTCGGGTGCCCTTGGGGATCGTCGTCACCTTCACGAGGCATTTCGAGCCGTCCACCTCGCGGACGACGTGGCGGTAACGCATGCCCACCCACGGCAACGGCGGCTCGCCACGCGGCGGGCCACCCTTCGGGTTCGGCTCAAGCGCGATCTCCTCGAAATCAAACGTCCAGGGCAGCGGCGGCATCGACCGGATGCGGGCCTTGCCCTCGAGTGATCCCACCTTCGCCGTGACGATCGCCGCGGCATGCTTGTCGGCCGGCGCCGTGTAGCGGCCTTCGCCTGAGACGGTGCCAGCGGTCGCCGTGAATTCGGCCGGAGACTCTTTCACGAACCTTCCGGCGGCGTCAAAGAGACGCACTTTCAGCGGCAGCGTTTCGCCCGCGGCGATCTGCGCCTCAGCAGGCACCACCTGTACCCAGACGGGCTCGCCAGCGGCCGCCTTGGTCGCATCCGACACCTGCTGCGGCAGCGTCGGCGGGACAATCTCGGAGCGTGAGCGTGAGAAAGCGGCTGACTTGTCGCCCAGGCAATAGAGCCGTTCGCCGGTCGTCAGGTAGATCCGCCCGTTCGAGGCGACGGGCGAGGCCGTGACCTCGTCCTCCTCGTTGAGCCGCATTCGGTTGACGAACTTCAGGCCGTCCTTCGTCGGCTCCAGCACGTGCCAGCCGCTCGTCGAGCAGACGTAGAGTTTCCCATCTGCCACGAGCGGGCTGCCGCGGACGATCGTGCCGAGCAGTTTCTGCGGCTTTCCCACCGGCTCGCCCGTGGCCTTGTCAAACACATACACCTTCGCGCCGTCATCCACAAAATAGACGCGGTTGCCGAGCACGACCGGCATCGCCCGGCCGTCCATCACGCCCTTCCGCTGCCAGATCGCGTGAGTGGCGGTGATGTCGCCCGCGCCGGCGGCCTTGAAGGCCGTGACCGAGCCCATCGTGGTGTTGTCGAGATTCTCCTCGGCCTGTGAGATGTAGACCGTCTCACCGTCGACCAAAGGCGCGACATTCAGTCCCCGTCGCGACAGCTTGAAATTCCAGACGGACTTCCCGGTGCGTGGCTGGAAGTTCCAGACGCTGCCGTCGCTCGACCCGAAGATGAGCGCCGCCTGCCCGCCAACATTCGCCAGGGATGGCGTGCTGTAGGTCGTGTCTTCGGGGAGTTCCTTCGTGCCGTTCATCCAGCGGACCTCGCCTGTCTTCGCGTCGAGCCCGAGAAAGCGGTGGGCGGGCCGGGCCGTGTCGCCCCAGCCGGTGACGACGGCGCTGGCGATCACGAGATCCTCGAAAACGACTGGGATGTTCGTGCGGCCGCCGTAGGTGGAGAGAAACCCGAACTCCTCGTGGAGCGAACGCTGCCAGCGTGTCTTGCCGGTGGCCGCATCGATCGCCGTGAACACGCCGCAGACCCCGTGGGCAAAGACCGTGTTGGTCGTCGGATCGGCGATCACGGCCGACCAGCCCACCCGCTCGGCCGGCACATCGGAGAGATAGACGTTGAATACGTTCTCCCAGAGTTTTTGTCCGGTGGTCGCGTCGAGGCAGAGCACCTTCTCGGCCTCCTCCGTCGTGCCAGGCTTGTGCCGGACGAGGGTGTAGAGCTTTCCGCCCATGATCACGGGCGTGGAGATGCCCCCCGCCTCGTCGTTCTTCCAGAGGATGTTCGTGCCCTTCTCGGGATCGAACGACGTCACCAGCGGGCTGTCACCCGCGACCGTGCGATTCTCCTGCGGTCCGCGCCAGTCGGGCCAGTCGGCAGCTACGGCGCAGGATGCCACGCACGCAGTCAGCAGGGTCAATGCACGCAACACCATCGATTCACCTCGTCAGTTTGTGATGCCCTCGGCCTTCAGGTCAGCCGGCAGGTTCGGATCGACCAGACCACGGGCACCGCGGCCCTGCATGAGGCGGTCGGCGGTGTCGGCGCGGATGCTGTCGATATCGGCATCGCCCCAACGGCGGCGGGTGGCGATGTCAGGCACGGCCAGCGGCCGCACGATCCGCATGCCCACGCCGAGGGCCGGCTCCTCCGTATACCACCACGGGCTCTTGGGCAGATTGGGATCGACATCCTTCCAGGGCAGATCCTCCGAGCCGCGGCGGGCGGCGCTGCGGCACTGGGCTGATTCATCGTAGTAGCTGCCGCCACGGACCACGCGGGGAGACAGGCTGGTCGGCCAGACGGCGGCCGCGGTCTCGGGCACCGGCTGCGGCATCGCGGCCTGTCGCGTGTAGCCGTCGGCCGCGAGCTGGTCGAGCACCCATTCCGCGACATTGCCGTGCATATCGTGGAGACCCCAGGCATTGGGCTCCTTCTCGCCGACGGGATGCGTCGTCTCGTCGGAGTTATCGGCGAACCAGGCAACGGCGTCGAGGGAGTCGGGCTCGCTGCCGCTGCTCCACGGCGTGGTGGTGCCGGCCCGGCAGGCGTATTCCCATTCGCTCTCCAACGGCAAGCGGTAGAACCGGGACGTCAGGCCACTGAGCCACTTTGTGTATTGGCGCGCGGCGAACTGTGTCATCGTGACGGCCGGCTGCAGGGGATCTTCGCCGTTGGTGAACGTCGTCGTGGGGTCATAGAGGTTGGAAGGCGCCGTGACGGCGTCGGCCTCGTTGTCAGCCTTCACCAGCCGGACACCCGCCGACTCCATCGCCTTGAAAAGGTCACAGGCCGACATATAGGACTTGTATTCGGCCCAGCTCACCTCGCAGCGGCCGATCCAAAAGGGCTCGATCGTCACGTCGTACTGCGGCCCCTCGTCGGCCTCTCGGTCGGCCTCGCCGGCCGGGCTGCCCATGCGGAGCGTGCCGCCGGGGACGGGGATCATCCGAAAGGTCACGTCGGTGCCGGGAATGGTCTCGTCGTAGGCCACCATCCAGCCGCCGGGCACCTTGATGGCAGGGCCGTCGCCCTCCGGCCGCTGTTCACCCGCGATGAATCCGGCTGGGGTGTCGGCCACAGCGGTCGCGACACCTTCCGCGGCCAGGCAGCCCGCGAACGGGCCGCCGAAAGCGAGGGCGAGAGCCACCGTCACCGACCTGCTCAGATCCAACGCGACCACGCCTGCGGCCGAACGACAATGCTGAAGTCGAAGCATCTTGGAGGAACCGTGCGCTTTCCTGCTGAGGAGCGGGACAAGGGAACTGGGGAAAGGTGCCGGGAAACATCGGCGGGAGAACGGTAAAGTGTAATCTGTCGAAAGCCCCCTGCCCACCAACGGGCCCCTCACCCAGAGCCTCTCAGCCGTGGCCGCACCCAAGCCAACCCAGCCCGCCGGAAAAGCCGCCAAGCCAGCAGGCAAGGCAAAGGGCAAGGCCGACGACAAGCCGTCCGAGAAGGTGGTGTCGGAAAACCGTCGGGCACGCCACGACTACGAGATCATCGATACGCTGGAGTGCGGCATCGCGCTGGTCGGCAGCGAGGTCAAGAGCCTGCGCGGTGGGCGGATGTCGCTCGAAGAGGCCTATGGCCGCGTCGATGGCGGAGAGGTCTGGCTCTTGGGCTGCGACATTCCCGAATACGACAAGGCCAACCAGCTCAACCATGTGCCGAAGCGGCCGCGGAAGCTGCTCATGCACCGCCGCGAGATCGGCAAGTTCGCAAGCCAGGCCCTGGAGAAAGGGCTCACGCTCGTGCCTCTGAAGATGTATTTCAAGGACGGCCGCGTGAAGGTGCTGATGGGGATCGGCCGCGGCCGGCAGGCCCATGACAAGCGGCAGAAGCTCAAGGCCGACACTGCCAAGCGTGATATTGAAATCGCCCTCCGCGGCCGCACGGGCCGCGGAGGGCGATCAAAGGACTAACTCGTCGAGACGCAGCCGCGCGATCCTACACGGACTGCGCGACCAGTTCGGCATTGCTCGAATCGGTCGAATCTTCAGGGTGCCACAGCGGCATGCCCCGCTGAATCCGCTCGGCGAGAATGTCGATCTTCTGCCTCGAGCCGGCGGGCGCCGCCGTGGGGATGAATTCCGTGGTCGCGTGCGGCTCGAAATTTTCGTCGTGACCGTACAGTTCGATGATTTCAAAAACGTTGCGAATCCGGGCCATTGGAACGAAACCACTCCTTGTCTGGTTGAACATGATGAGGGGGTGAACGAACACGAAACCCGCGGCGTACAACCCGGCAGCCAGGGGCTGCCGAAGTTGCCGCAGCGGGCAACCGTTATCGTGAACGACGTCGCCATTATGGGCCCGCGCTTGCGCGAGTCAAACATTTTGCAGCTGCAATTTTGAATCGCAGAAAATAGCTGCAAAGTGGCCGCATCGACCGTCATGACCGCTGCGGTTTACCGCGACCGGGCACGGTTACTGAGACGGCCCGCCTGGCGGCAGCGCGATCTCGATCTCGGCCGGTGGCGGCGGGGCCGGCTTGGAGGATGTCGATGACGCGGCCGCGGGATCGAACTTTGGCGTGTCGGTGCCGGTTCTCGCCTCGAGATCGGCTGTCAGCACGAGGTGTTCGCCCCCTCCGTCGGGCCGCAGCGACAGATGGGTGACGCTCCACTCCTGGCCGAGTTTTTTGCCCTCGACGACCACCGTGCCGCGGCCTTTGGGGCCGCTGGCCTCGAACTCCATTGCAGCGATGCCGTCGGTCTCATTGGCCCGGCCGGTCACCTTCGGGCTGCATACGACCTTTCCGCTTGTGCCTGCCAGCAGCGCCAGCACCCGCGGATTGCGTTCGACCTCCGCTTTCGCGTCGACAACGACCGGGTGGCTGGAGAGTCGGCCACAGCCGGTTGTGCCGACGAGCATTGCCAGAGCCACGAAGGCCGGCATCACGATCCGTCGCATGGGAAGTCCCTCCTGGACACGGTGGAAAAACTGTTTGAAACGGCAGCGGGTTGCCTGACTCGCGGCGGTGCTTCGTTCCGTCCTCGCATGCCAACCGAACGAGTGTTTACGCCCGGCGTCCCATCGCTTCCGCTCCGGGCTTGTTGGGCTTTGATCAATCAGGCCTTGGCGTCGTGCTGACGGCACCAGGCGATCTTCTCGGCCGTGGTCGTGGGGAGCGCTCCACCGGCGGCTGCCGATTTCTTGGCGGCTGCCGGTTTTACCGGGGCGGCTTCGGCCTCCGTCGGCTCGGCCTCTGCGACCGGAGCTTCCGTGGCCGGGGCTGCGGCAGCCTTCGCGGCGCGGGCCTTAGCCAGAATATCGGCGGTCGAGAGCTTGCCGCCAGCAGCGGGCTTGTCAGCAGCTGGTGCGGCCCCGGCCTTGTTGGCCCGTGCGGCGGCGAGGATGTCGGCCGTGGACGGCTTGCCTGCGCCGCCAGCTTTCGCCGCCGGTTTGGCGGCAGCGGGCTTGGCCGCGGCGGCTGGTTTCGCAGCGGCCGCCGGCTTGGCGGTCTCTTTTTCCACCGGCTTTGGCAGCGGCTCGCTTACGATCTTCAACGCCGCCGGGTCGATGTCGTACCAACCGATGTTGTTGAACTGGTCAAACTCGACCAGGCAGCGGCCGTTCATGTTGACGGTTCTGACGGTTCCCGTCGTGTTGGCGAACCGGGCCAGTTCGGGGGCCGACGAGTTGATCACGACATACTTGTCGGTCCACTCCGACTTCAGTCGCTCGATGACGTCGAACATGTGTGCATTCCGGCGGGCGGCAGGAGACAGGGCGGGAAACCACGGTCCAGCCCCAAGAATCTGATCGATCCGCAAGCGGATCGCAAGGCACAGTCGGCAGCCCGTTGAAAAACGCGTCCGCCGGCAGGTTTTGCCGGCTGGGACAGCCC
Organism: Pirellulales bacterium; assembly: GCA_044236455.1. Lineage (GTDB taxonomy): Bacteria > Planctomycetota > Planctomycetia > Pirellulales > UBA1268 > CAMCQY01. The sequence goes on along the minus strand of JBIIGJ010000036.1, from coordinate 10,626 downwards.
GGTGCTCAGGTGGGGACGGTCGAGACTGTCGCGCCGCTGACCGCAAAGAGGCCCTGCGGTCCGATCGAGTAGGACCAGACGACCGTCCGCGGCAGCACCGTCGCACCATCAATTGCCGTGAGCTGGATCCGCCCACCGCCCGCCCGGTAGGTCGACCCGAGCCAGACGGGGGGCTCGTGGAGCCGGCAGGCGATTTCGAACCGCAGCGCGTTGGCCGCGTGGGGATCGGGGGCGATGCTGGCCGAAAAGTGTGATCGCCCGGCCAGCCCGACGCCGACGATCGCCGGCGTGCCGGCTGCGCCGGCCGGCGGCACCTCCACCCGCGACAGTTCAACGAGCACCGGCGATGACGGCCAGCGAGGATCGTTGGCAGGTGACCACGGGGCGTCGCACGACTCCCAGCCCGCCGCCTCTCCCGCCTCCAGGGGCGTAATCAGATGCCCCCACCGATCTCCAGCCCATGTGAACGTGGCGGTGATCGATCCGGCGGTAATCTGCACCGGCGCCCGGCCGGTCGGAGTGTGGTTGTCGTGTGGCTCCATGGGGTTGGTAGCATACCACCACCGGGTGCGTGACCGTTGTCTGATCCACAGCCAGCCGAGGCCGTTGCTTCTGATGGAACCGCGTCGTTCGCTCCGCTGGCCGATCCTGCTTGGCATCGTGCTCATCGGCTCGATCCTGGCGCTGGGTGTCGGCTGGGTGCTCGTGAGCATCGCGGCGGCGCTCGGCTCCAAGAACCGCAACGAAAACGCAGCCTTCTACTGGGCGATCCTCGGCGTCGGCGTGGCGCTGCTCGTGCTCGTGCTCGTGGGCGTGATCATCTACCTGGCCCTCACGCTCAAAGCCATCGCCCTCTCCCAGCGGCAGAGCAACTTCATCGACAGCGTCACGCACGAACTCAAGAGCCCGCTGGCATCGCTCAAGCTCTATCTGCAGACGCTCACGCGGCGGCCCGTGCCGCCGGAGCAGCAGGCCGACTTCCACCGCTTCATGCTCAAGGACGTCGAACGCCTCGACACGCTCATCGATCACCTGCTCGACGCCGCCAAGACGCTCCAGCGGCGGGCCCGCCGTGGCACCGACGCGACGGACATCGAGCCGGTGCTCGAGCGCGCCTGCGAGGCCGCGGTGCACCGCTATGGCGTGCGGCCCGAGAGCGTGCGGCTCGACGTCGTGGGGGTGGGGGTCGGCGTGGCCGGTGCGCCGCCCACGGGCGGTGCCCTGCGGGTGTGTGGCCGCGAGGCCGACGTGGAGATCGTATTCCGCAACCTCATCGACAACGCGGTGAAGTATTCGTTGCCGGCGCCCGAGGTGGAGGTGACGGCATCGGCGCTGCCGCGTGGGAAGGTGCTCGTGCGGGTGGCGGACAACGGGCCGGGCATCCCCGTGGCCGAACGCCAGAACGTCTTCCAGCGGTTCGTGCGGCTGGGAAGCGAACTGGAGCGGTCCACGCCCGGCACGGGGCTCGGGCTGTTTCTCGTGCATGCGATCGTGAAGCAGCTGCGGGGCAGGGTGGTGGCGAAGGGCCGCCCGCCGCAGAAGGGCACGGTGATGGAGGTGGAGCTGCCGGCCGCACCGTGACGGGCCTGCCCACGACCCGTCGCCGGACGTTCGCTCCGGCCATCCTGGCCTTCGCTCACTCGATGCTGACTGCGCTCCGGCATCCATGCCTGCGCTGGTCAGCAACGCCGGCTCTCGGGGCATGGGCGGCCCGAACCATAGCCAGTATTCGGAGCCAGTATCCGGCTTTTTGGCTGCGGCATTCAGGCTGCGTTATGATTGAGGGTTTTCAGCCCCATCCAGCCACGCCCAGCACGACGCCCAGCCATGAGCCTTCCCTCCCTTCGTGCCTCCGAGCACCTGCACGACGTCAAATACGAGATCCGTGGAGCCTTGGCCCGCCGCGCCGAGCAGCTTGAGCGCGAGGGGCACGAGATCATCAAGCTCAACATCGGCAACCCCGGACTGTTCGGCTTTCGGATGCCGGGCTCGATGCGGGTGGCGATCGTGGAAAATCTCCACCAGGCCGATCCCTACTCGCACCAGAAAGGCATCTTCCCCGCCCGCGAGGCGGTGGTGATGCAGCAGCAGAACCGCGGTGTCATGGACGTGACGGCCGATGACGTCTTCATCGGCAATGGCGTCTCCGAACTGATCATGATCGCCATGCGGGCGCTGCTCAATCCGGGCGACGAGGTGCTGGTGCCGAGCCCCGACTATCCACTCTGGACGGCGTCGGTCGTGATCCACGGCGCGAAGGCGGTGCACTATCCGTGTCGGCCCGAGAACGGTTTCGTGCCCGACCCTGCCGAGATCGAAGCACTCGTCACCGACCGCACGCGGGCTCTCGTCGTGATCAATCCCAACAATCCCACCGGCGCGGTCTACCCGCGGGAGGTGCTCACGGCGCTGGCGGGCATCGCCGAGCGTCGGCACCTCGTCTTCTGTGCCGACGAGATCTACGACGAGATGCTCTACGACGGCGCGGAATTCGTGCCGGCCGCCACGCTCGCGAAAAACACGCTCTGCCTCACCTTCGGAGGCTTGAGCAAGATCTACCGCGCCTGCGGGCTCCGTGTGGGCTGGCTCGTCTTCTCCGGCGAGCGGGAGCACGCGCGGGACTACATCCAGGCGGTGGAACTGCTCGCGTCGCTCCGCCTCTGTTCGAACGTGCCCGGCCAATATGCCGTGCAGACGGCGCTCGGCGGGCACCAGTCGATCTTCGACCTCACGCGGCCCAGCGGCAGACTCCATGCCACCCGCGCCGCCGTGCTCGACGCCGTGAAACGCAGCCGCTGGCTCTCGGTGGTGACACCGAGAGGGGCGATGTATGCCTTCGTCAAGGTGCACGCCGACCGGCTGCCCGGTGGCGGGAAGAAGTTCGATGACCAGGCATTCGCGCTCGACCTGCTCGAGCGGAAGCACGTGCTGATGGCTCCGGGTTCGAGCTTCAACGTGCCCTACCGCGACCACTTCCGGCTCACGCTCTTGCCCGATGCCGAGCAGATGGCCGACGTCTTCGCCCGGATCGAGTCGCTGCTCGACGAATACGCCACGGCGTGACGCCGGAGAAAAGGGGACGCAGCTCTTTTCTGGAAAGAAAAGAGCTGCGTCCCCTTTTCATGCCCGGCAGGATTGGTCTAATCGCGGCCATGAATCCAACACATGCCCATGCTGCTCCGGCGGCCACCACGCCGGCCGTTGATATCGTCCCCATCCGCCGCGTTCTCGTGAGCGTGTTCGACAAGACCGGCCTCGGCCGGCTCGCCGCCGGCCTGAAGGCGGCGGGCGTCCGCGTGGTGAGCACCGGCGGCACGAGCGCCGCGCTCGCCAGCCACGGCCTCGAGGTCGAGGACGTCTCGGCCATCACCTCCTTCCCCGAGATCCTCGACGGCCGGGTGAAGACGCTGCATCCGCGGATCTTCGCCGGTGTGCTCGCGAGGCACGACCGCGCCGACGACCGCGCCGTCCTCGCCTCCCACGGCATCGACACCTTCGACGCCGTGATCGTGAATCTCTATGCCTTCGAGGCTGCCGTCGCCCGGCCCGACTGCACGGCGGGCGAGGCGATCGAACTCATCGACGTCGGCGGCCCGAGCCTCGTGCGGGCGGCTGCCAAGAACCACGCCTTCACCTCCGTGGTGACCGGCCCCGAGCAATATGACGACTTCTTGGCGGCGCTCGCCCGCGGCGGCACCACGCTCGCCGAACGCCGGCGGCTCGCGGCCCGCGCCTTCGAACGCACCGCCGCCTACGACACCGCCATCGCGGGCTGGATGGCCAGGCACGCCGATCTGCATGTGGCCGCGGGCCGGTCGGCGACGGTGGACAGCGATGCCAGCGACGAGCCGCCGCTGCCCAGCCGATTGACGCTCGAACTCGAGCGGCGGCTGCCGCTGCGCTACGGCGAAAATCCCCACCAGTCGGCGGCCCTCTTTGCGCCGGCGGGCACGCACCTCGGCCTGGCCGGCCTCAAGCAGCTCTCCGGCAAGGAACTCTCCTACAACAACCTGCTCGACCTCGACGGTGCCACGCGGCTGGCCGGACTGCTCACCGCCCCGGCGGCCGTCGTCATCAAGCACACGAACCCCTGCGGCGCCGCGGCCGGCGCCACGGCGGCGGAGGCTCTCGCCACCGCGATGGCAGCGGATCCCACGAGCGCCTTTGGGTCGATCGTGGCGGTCAACCGCCCGTTCGACCGCGCGTGTGCCGAGATACTGCTCGCGCCGGGCCTGTTCGTGGAGGTGATCGCAGCGCCCGCCTTTGCGCCTGAGGCCGTGGAACTGCTCACCACGCGGCCCACCTGGAAAGGGAGCGTGCGGCTGGTCGAGGTGCCGGCGGGTGATCCGTGGGAGGCGACCGCCGGATTGGAGCTGCGCAGCATCGCCGGCGCATTGCTCGCCCAGCGGCCCGACACCGCCTGCGACGATCCTGCGACCTGGCGGGTGGTCACGAAGGCGGCACCGGCTCCGGCGCTCACCCAGTCGCTCGACTTCGCCTTCACGATCGTGCGCAGGCTCACGAGCAATGCGATCGCCATCTGCCAGGGGACGAATCTCGTCGGGGCGGGGCTCGGCCAGACGAGCCGGGTGGATGCGGTCCGCATTGCACTGGAGAAGGCGGGGGATCGGGTGCGGGGCAGCGTGCTTGCGTCCGACGCGTTTTTTCCGTTTCCCGATTCGATCGAGCTGATCGCGCGGGCGGGGATCGCGGCGGTGATCCAGCCGGGCGGCTCGAAGCGAGACGCCGAGGTGATCGCCGCCGCCGACGCGGCGGGCATCCCGATGGTGTTCACGTCGCGGCGGCACTTCCGCCACTGAATACACGCGAAACACCGGCATCCTGCGCGTTGTCTTGGACGAGGGCATTGGCGGGAGGCCGCCCCGACGGTATGACTCCGTGCAGTGGCCAGGGAAACATCAGCCATTCCCTCGGCAGCGGGTTTCCACCGGTCGGCTTCGTGGAGTTGTCGCTTTCTCCACAGCCAGAGAGGGACGTGCAAACGGTGCCACGAAGCGTTGTTCTTGCCGGCGCCGCCCGCTGCAGCAACTGCTGCCTGCCACCGCGGTGGTGCGTCTGCGATGCGCTTCCCGCGGTCGCCGCCATCGTGCCCGTGCACGTGCTGATCCACCGCCAGGAACAGCACAAGCCCACGAGCACAGGCCGGCTGATCGCCCGCACCGTCGAGGGGAGCAGGTGCCACGTCTACCAGCGCGACAGCCGCTTCTTTTCCGCGTCCAGCCTCGCTGCGGCGGATCTGCTGCCCGAACGTGAACTCTGGGTGCTGCATCCGCTCGGCGAGCCGATGCCGTCCGCCGCCAGTCTGGGCGGCCGGCCGCTGCCGCAGGTGCTGCTGCTCGACGGCACGTGGCGGCAGGCGGGCGAGATGCTCCGCACCGTCGAAGGGATGGGCAGATGCGTTCGGCTGCCGTCGCCCGGGCCCAGCCGCTACTGGCTGCGGGGCCATGATGCCCCGATGCATGTGTCGACGGCGGAGACGCTGCTGGGGGTCTTCGGCGCCGTTGGCGATACGGCCGCGGAGCATGGTTTCCGACTGCATTTTGAATTGCACGTCTACGCCGCGCTCCTGGCCCGCGGGCGGCGGGAATTGGCCGACCGCTATCTCGAAGACTCTCCGCTGAGGGATGCCATGCCGGAGTTTCTGGAGGAACTCAACACACGGCGGTTGCCATCCGCGCTCGCCGCAGAACCGCGAGCAGGCGGCCGGGGCCACGACTGATCATGTCCACACTCAGCTTTCTCGCCGTGGAGTTGGTGTTTCTGGGCGCGACGCATTTCCTCGGGGGGCCGCCGTGGACGGTGATCGGCATGATCGCCTTCATCGCCCAGGTGTTCATCGGCGTGCGTCTTGAGTCCGTGGCCGTTCTGCTCCCCAGCCTCCTCTGGCTGGCGCTCTTCCGCGTGAGCGGCGACCGCGAACTGTTCTTTCCCTACACGATGTATCTGGCGAGCCACGTGGCCCTCGGATTCTCGCAGCGGAACGTTTGGCTGGCGTCCCTGGGAGGGGGCGGCCTCGTCGCGGCGTTCATGGCGATCCGAGTCCTGCAGAACGCGACCGAGCGTGTCCTGGCGGTGGAGTTGATCGTCGCCGTCGCGATCCTGGCGTTCGCTCTCGTCGCCCACGCATGGAGCCGCAAGCAGGCTGTTTCCGACGCGGCGATCGTGGCCGGGGCATCGCTGCTCGCCTACGCCTCCCTGTCGATCTGACGGCGGTGGTTCGTTTGCATCGCGCCCTGTCGGCCGGCAGGCTTCGTCCACGCTGTCGGACGGTGATAGACTCGGCACGGACAGCACCCCACGCCCTCCGCCGGAAACCGCCCGACTCATGTCGACCCTGCTCGAAAAAATTGTCGCCCGCAAGCACCGAGAGGTCGCAGTCGCTCGCGAGCGCGTGCCGACGATGGCACTTGAGGGCCGGCTTGCGGTCGCGCCGCCGGTTCGTGACTTCTTCGCGGCGGTCGCCGCTCCCGGGGCGATCAGACTCATCGCCGAGTTCAAACGGCAGAGCCCGTCGGCCGGGGAACTCCGTCCTGGCGCCGCGATCGAGGAGATCGTCCGCGGCTATGCGGCCGCCGGGGCCGCGGCGCTCTCCGTGCTCACCGATGCTGTCGGGTTTGGCGGCAACCTTGTCGATCTCGAGTCGGCCCGCGTGGCGGTGCCGCTGCCCGTGTTGCGGAAGGAATTCGTCGTCGATCGCTATCAGGTACTCGAGGCGCGGGCACACGGTGCCGATGCGGTGCTCCTGATCGCCGAGTGCCTTGACGACTGCCACCTCCGCAGCCTCTACCGCGATATCCTCGACCTCGGGATGACGCCGCTCGTGGAACTCCACTCGGAGGAACACCTCGGCCGTGTGGTCGACCTGGGCGCCACCCTCATCGGCATCAACAACCGCGACCTGCACACGATGACGACCGATCTCGACCACGTGCTGCGGCTTCGCGACCGCGTGCCGCCTGAGTGCGTGCTGGTGGCAGAGAGCGGGATCCGTACCCGTGCCGACGTGGAACGGCTGGAGCGGGCCGGCATCGGCGCGATGCTCGTCGGCGAATCACTCCTGCGGAGCCCCGACCCCGGCGTCGCCGCCGCCGCTCTCCTCGGCCGGTGAGGCCGGCGTCGCGGCCGGCTTCTCCTTCACGAACCGGTAGCCCATGCCGCGGACCGACAGGAAGTGCACGGGCCTGGCAGGATCGGCCTCGAAATACTTGCGGAGGTTGAGCATGAAGGTGTCGACCGTCCGCGTGGCCGGCGCGCGGGCCATGCCCCAGACCCGCTTGAGCAGGTCGCTCCGCGACGACACCGTGCCCTCGTGCTCGACCAGATAGCGGAGCAACTTCATCTCGAGATTGGTCAGCCGCACCGGCTTTTCGCCGCTGCGTGCCTCCCAGGTGTCGAAGTTCACCTCGGCGTTGCCGAAGCGGTAGACGCCCGCGTGCAGCGCCGCCTCGTCCTCCGCCGTCGCGGCCCGCTCCATCGCCGCGGGCTTGTCTGCCGCTGCGGGCCGGTCCGCCGCCGAGGGCCTGGTGCGGCCGTTGCGGCTTCGCCGGGCCAGCAGGTTGCGGACGATCGAGAGCAGTTCGTCGAGGTCGAACGGCTTTTGGAGGTAGACGTCGGTGCCGGCATCGAAACCGCGGATCCGGTCCTCGACGAGCGTCCGCGCGGTGAGCATCACGACCGGCATGTCGCTGCCCTGTTCTCGGATCGCCTCGCAGACCGCGTAGCCGCTCATGCCCGGCAGCATCAGGTCGAGCACGACGAGGTCCACCGGGGCTTCCGGCGTGGCAACTGCCGCCAGCGCCGCCTGACCATTGCCCGCAGTCGTGACGGTAAACCCCTCGGCCTCGAGGTTGTATTTGATGCCGATGGCCAGATGTTCTTCGTCTTCGACGACGAGAATGTGCGGCATGGGTGAGCTCGCGGCGGATGCCACGACCGAAAGACGCCCGAACGTATTGGGCATCATTCTACCGCGAACAGGGGGCTATCGGGCGAGCACCGTCCCGGGCCGCGGTGCCCGGACGTAGCCGTGGCCGACGAACCAGTCCCAGGCATCCTGGGCCGCCGCCTCGAAGGGCCGGCGGGTGTAGCCGAGTTCAGCCTCCGCACGGGCGCAGGAGAAATTATGGGGCAGCATCGACATGCCGGTCGCCGCGGAATTCACAGGCAACTCGCGGCGGGTCAGCAGGCTGGCGAGATCGCCGCACCAGCCTGCCACGTGCACGAAGGGGCGGGGCGCGAGGCCCAGCGGCTGCATGCGGCCGGAGACGCGGGCGAAGATCCGCCAGGCATCGAGGTAGGAGAGCGACTGGCCGCCGAGGATGTAGCGGCGGCCGGTCTGACCGCGTGACATGGCCAAGAGGATGCCCTGCGCGACGTCGCGGACGTCGACGAAGTCATTGGAGCCGGGAGGCGCGAACAGGCCGCGGCCCGCGCCCACCTCCAGCAGCATCCGGCCGCTCGACGGCTTCCAGTCCCAAGGGCCGATCATGTAGACGGGATTGACGATCACGGCATCGAGGCCCTTGTCGACCTCCTCGAGCACGGCCTCCTCGGCCTCCCGCTTCGTCACGACGTAGGGGCATTCGAGCATGCCGCCGGGAGGCGTCTCCTCGTCGGCCGGCACGCCGTCGGATCGCAGCCCGATCGCATCGACGCTGGAGACGTGGATGAGCCTCGCGCCGGCCCGCCGGGCCGCCCGGGCCACCACCCGCGTCCCCTCGACGTTGACGTGCCGCATCTCTGCAAGATGACGCCAGCCGCAATGCACCATCGCCGCCGAGTGGATGACATGGGTCGTGCCGTCGACAGCCCGCTGCATGGCGGCCTCGTCGTGGAGCGCGGCTGCCGCCGGATCGACCGGGAGGGCGGCGAACGCGCCGCGGCCCGCGGTCTGTCCGGCGACGGCCTGCGGCTGGCCGGGCCTCACGAGCACCCGCACGTTTTGGTGACGGTTGACCAGCAGGCGGACGACGTTGTTGCCGACCAGTCCCGTCGCGCCGGTGACCAGGCAGTCACTCTGGGACGAAGGCTGCAGACTATCGCGTGCGGAGACAATCATCGTCGGACCACTCCCGAACACTCCGGATCCAGCCGGGTTGATCGTTCCGTCCGTGATGAACGCACAAACCAGGCTCCATACTACCATCGGATGGCGACGTTTCAGACTTTCGGGGGGCGGCTCTTCTGCCGGCGTTGACGATTCCGAAGGCTGGGCAGAAGATGAAGCCCCGAGTCGGAAATTCCAGTGCGAAACGGGTTTCCAGCCGATGCTGCAACGGCATTCCCCCGATATGGAGCCTGCCTTGGCGGAAGTCATCGTTCGACCGGTGGACACCCGCGCGGAGCGGAAGCGGTTCATCCAACTGCCGTGGCGGATCTATCGCGACGACCCGTGTTGGATGCCGCCGCTGATCATGTCGCAGGAAGAACTGCTCGGCTTCCGGCCCCACCCGTTCTACGAGCGGTCGAAGAGCCGGTCGTTCCTGGCCACGCGGGGCGACCGCGACGTGGGCCGAATCACGGCCATCGTCAATGCCGGCCACATCGATCGCTACAAGGAGCAGCGGGGCTTCTTCGGCTTCTTTGAATGCGACGACGATCCTGACGCGGCCCGCGGCCTGTTCGATGCGGCGAAGAACTGGCTGCACGGCCAGGGCATGCAGACGATCCGCGGGCCTGTGAATCCCTCGCTCAACTACGAGTGCGGCCTGCTCATCGAGGGCTTCGACACGGCTCCGTTCTTCATGATGACGCACAACCGCCCCTGGTATGGCAAGCTGATCGAGGCCAACGGGTTTGGGAAGATCGAAGACCTGTATGCGTTCTGGGGCGAACTCGCGATGCTCGGCAATCTCGACGCCAAGCTGGCGACGATGGTGGAGGGCGTGAAGGATCGCTTCGGCGTGAAGGTCCGCCCGCTCGACCGCAGCCGCTTCGACGAAGAGGTGCGGATGTTTCTCGACATCTACAACTCGAGCCTGGGCGGCACCTGGGGCTTCGTGCCGCTCACGTCAGGCGAGGTGAAGCACATGGCAGAGAGCCTGCGGCACCTGATCGTGCCGGAGTTGGCGCTCGTGGCCGAGGTGAACGGCAAGCCGATTGGCACCGTCTTCTGCCTGCTTGACTACAACCCCAGGATCAAGGCGATCAACGGCCGGTTGTTTCCTTTCGGATTCCTGCGGTTGCTCTGGAACAAGAAGAGCATCAAACGGATGCGGGCGATCAGCACGAACGTGGTGCCCGAATACCAGGCCTGGGGTGTTGGGCTGGTGCTGATGGCGGCGCTCGTGAAGCCGCTGCAGGATTGGGGCATGAAAGAGGTGGAATTCTCCTGGGTGCTCGAGAGCAACCACCTCTCCAAGCGAACGCTCGAACGTGGCGGAGCCCTGGTCACGAAGAAGTACCGGATCTATCAGGACGACCCGCCCAAGGCAGGCGGGTGAAACGCTTCCGCGTGCAGGACGACCCGCTGCCGTACGCGACAGGGCATCGGCCCAACCCGGCGACGGAACGGTATGAGTTCGCTCGCGGGGCGAGGATACGCCCAATGCTCGCGATCCTCACACCGATTCCATCGCCTCCCCGTTGTGGGATTGTGGAAGATGG
>JBIIGJ010000193.1:0-4584 GCA_044236455.1 Pirellulales bacterium | reverse complement strand
CCGACCGTGATTTCAGCCGCTTTCCGGCCCTCCGCACCCGCAACCCGTGCGTGGCGTGATTGAAAAAAGGTGGTAGGCCCAAGAGTGACACCTTTGGGTCGCGGATTCCCTCGCTCGCGCATCGGGCTTGGATGGAAGGGTGGTCGGGAAATGACTTCTGCCGCCTTTTCCCGCGCCTATTCCCGCTTCAAGGGGTCGATGACCCGCAGAAAGGCAAATCGGGCGAAGTCACGGTCGCGGGAGTAGAGTGTGCGAATCCCGTGAAGCTTGAGAATGGCCGCGATGTGGGCATCGGGTACGAGGTTGCCCCGCGCCGGCACCTCCTTGGCGATCTGCGTGTAGAGCGGCCAAAACCCTTCCGTCTCCGACACGCAGCGGACATGTGGCAGGGCCAGCAGGCGGTCGATGTTGCCTTGAGCCTCCGCGGGGGAGAGCGGCGCGGCAAAGATCTGCGGATGGGTTGCCATCCTGAGGTAGCTCATGACCGTCGGCCAAGGCAGGTAGCAGACTTCGCTGTCGTCGGCGACTTTTTGCAGGAAAGCCGCCGCTCTTTCGTGACAGTCGGAGCCCGAGTCCGAGGCGTAGAGCAGGATGTTGACGTCAATGCCGAAGCTCACTGCCGGCGGCTCTCCATGGCGTCGTACAAAGCCTCGCGGTCGGCCAGATCCACTCGCGCGGCCATGGGCTTCGAGAGCCAGCGCAGCGGTTTGGTCACGGCAGTTCGGCCTTGGCTTCGCGAGGCCAAGGCTGCTGCGAGCAGGTCGGAGACCAGGCGGCCCAAGGACTTGCCTTCGCGGGCCCCGACAGCCTTCAACTCCTGAAGCACCGGGTCGTCGATGTCGATGGTCGTTCGCATGATGCGTGATGTTATGTCGCTTAGCGTCAGATGTCAATTTTAGGCAACGCCTTTCTTCAAAGGTGCCAATAGTGCCTCCGCCGGCTCATACTCCTGCGGAGGATCGTCGATGCCCCAGCCGCTGCGATCGTTGGTTTTGGCTTGCCTTCTGGTAGTGTGTGTCACTGCCGGGGGTGGGCCGCATGCCGCGGCTGACGATGCGCAGGACGCGCACGCCCCCGCCCGGGCAATCCTCACGGCCCGCTGCGTGGAATGCCACGGGGCCGACTCCCAGGAATCGGGCCTGCGGCTCGACTCGCGGGCCGCCATGCTCAAGGGGGGCGACTTCGGTCCCGCCGCCGTCTCGGGGAAGGGGACGCAGAGCGAGCTCGTCCGGCGGATCACGACGACCAACCCCGAGCAGATGATGCCGCCCGAGGGCGAGCGGCTCTCCAAAGAAGAGATCGCTGCCATCACCGCCTGGATCGATGCGGATGCACCCTGGCCCGGCTCCGACGACTCGCCCGCTGCCGCCGTCCGTGATCCGCGGCTCGACCACTGGGCGTGGAAGGCGATCGCGAAGCCGGCTGTGCCGGCACGCGTGGACTCCTTCGCGGCGATCGCAGGCGTCGAAGCCGAACGCAACGCCATCGATTTCTTCGTCCGCGCGACGCTCGCCGAGAAAAAGCTGTCGCCGTCTGCGGTCGCCGACCGTCGCACGCTCATCCGCCGGCTCGCGTTTGACCTGACGGGCCTGCCGCCGACGCCCGAAGAAGTGGATGCCTTCGTCGCCGATGCCGATCCCGCGGCCTACGAAAAACTCGTCGACCGGCTACTGGCCTCGCCCCGCTACGGCGAACGCTGGGCCCGGCACTGGCTCGACGTCGTCCACTACGGCGACACGCACGGCTACGACAAGGACAAGCCCCGGCCCAATGCCTGGCCCTATCGCGACTTTTGTGTCCGCTCGCTCAACGCCGACAAGCCCTACGCACGGTTTATCGAGGAGCAGATCGCCGGCGACGTGCTCTTCCCCAATTCGACCGACGGCCAGGAGGCGATCGGCTTCATCGCCGCCGGACCGTGGGATCTGATCGGCCACCGCGAGGTGCCCGAGACCAAGACCGACGGCAAGATCGCCCGCCACCTCGACCGCGACGACATGGTGGCCAACACGATCGGCACGTTCTCGAGCGTCACGATCCACTGCGCCCAGTGCCATAACCACAAGTTCGATCCCATCACGCAGGACGACTACTACTCGCTGCAGTCCGTCTTCGCGGCGATCGACCGCGAGGATCGGAAGTATTCGGCCGATCCCGAATTGATGCGGCAGCACGCGGCCCTCGACGCCACGAAGCAGTCGCTCGAATCCCGCAGCAAGGAGATCGAGGCGGAGATCGCCAAGGCGGCTGGCCCGCGGCTGGCCGAACTCGACAAGCTGATCAAGGAGACGCCGAAGCTCGCCGACGGCAATCCCGGCCCGGCCTACGGCTACCACAGCGGGATCGCCCCGGCGGCCGACACCGTGAAGTGGGTGCAGGTCGACCTGGGCCGCGAGCTGCCGATCAAGGAGATCGTGCTCCATCCCTGCTACGACAACTTTAACCAGATCGGCGCCGGATTCGGGTTTCCACTGCGGTATCGCGTGGAGGTGGCCAGTGATCCAGCTTTTCGCGAGGGCGTGACGACGGTCGCCGCGTTTGCCGACGCCGACGTTTCAAACCCCGGCACCAAACCGCAGTCGCACTCGGCCGGGGGCGTGGGCCGGTATGTCCGCGTCACGGCCACGAAGCTCGCACCGCGGTCGAACGATTTTATTCTGGCGCTGGCCGAACTGAAGGTGCTCGGCACCGACGGTGCGAACCTCGCGGCGAACGCCGTCGTGACGTCGCTCGATTCGATCGAGGCGCCGCCCCGGTGGGTGCGGCAGAATATCGTCGATGGCGAGAGCCCGGCTGAGTTCGTCGACAAGGCGACGCCGCTCCGCGAGGAGCGGGAGGCGCTCGTGGCCAAGGCGGTCGATCCGACGTTGACGGCCGAACGCGACGAGGTGAAGCAGAAGATCACGGCCACCGAAGCCGAGCAGAAGGCGCTGCCGCCGCTCTCGTCTATCTATGCGGCCTCGACGGCAGTGCGGCAGGGAAAGCCGCGGACGATCCACGTGCTTTCCCGCGGCAACGTGCTCGCCCCCGCGCACGAGGCGCGGCCCGGGTCGCTCACCGCGATCGAGACGCTGCCGAACCGGTTCGACCTGCCGGCGGAGCATGCCGAGGGAGACCGCCGCGTGGCGCTGGCCCGCTGGATCGCCAGCCCCGACAACCCGCTCACCTGGCGGTCGATCGTCAACCGTGTCTGGCAGTATCACTTCGGCCGGGGCATCGTCGCGACGGCGAGTGACTTCGGACGCATGGGGGCCGCGCCGACGCATCCCGACCTGCTCGACTGGCTGGCGGCGGAATTCCGCGACGGCGGCGGTTCGCTCAAGAGCCTCCACCGTCTGATCGTCACGAGCGCCGCCTACCGGCAGGCGAGCACGGCACGGGAAGACTGTGCCGCGATCGATGCCGACAACCAGTATCTCTGGCGGCAGAACCGCCGGAAGCTCGAGGCCGAGGGGATCCGCGACGCCGTGCTCGCCGCGGCCGGCACGCTCGACCTCACGATGGGCGGCCCGGGCTGGCAGGATTTCAAGGTCGAGCATCCGGCGCACTCGCCCCACTACCGCTACGACCTCGCCGACCCCGATGACAAGAAAACCTGGCGGCGGGGCGTCTACCGGTTCATCGTCCGCAGCCAGACGCAGCCCTTCATGACCTGCCTCGACTGCGCCGATCCTTCGATGCGGGTCGAGAAGCGGAATGAAAGCATCTCGGCGCTCCAGGCCCTGGCGCTCTTGAACAACGGCTTCATGGTGGTGCAGGCCCGGCAGTTCGCCGACCGCGTGGTGCGGGAGGCGGGCGACGATCCTGCGGCGCAGGTGAAGCGGGCCTTTGAACTGGCGATGGGCCGCGATCCCGATGCCGAGGAGGCCGCCGCCCTGCTCGAGGTCGTGAAGACCCATGGCCTCGCCAACGTCTGCCGTGCGATTCTGAACCTGAATGAATTCTCCTTCGTGGATTAAAAGAAAAAGGGGACAGGCACCTTTTGCTTCGCAAAACGAGCCAGTCCCCTTTTTCCTCTGACGCTATGAAAAACACCTCGCCCTACCACGCTTTGTCGCACGGCTCGACCTCGAGTGCGCTCACCCGCCGCGAACTGCTGGCCCGCTCGGGCTGCGGCTTTGGCTCGATGGCACTGGCAGCGATGCTGGCTGGCGACCGCGATGCGGTGGCTGCGGGCACCGCTGAGGCTGGCGTCAGCCTGCACCCGGCCTGCATCTATCCGCCGAAAGTGAAGCGGGTGGTGCAGCTCTTCATGGCTGGGGCGGCCAGCCACATCGACCTTTGGGACTACAAGCCCGATCTCGTGAAGCACCACGGCAAGCCGAGCGATTTCGGCGAGCCAGTCGAGGCGTTTCAGAACGGCCTGGGCCCGTGGCTCAAGCCGATCTGGGATTTCAAGCCTTATGGCCAGAGCGGCAAGCTGCTTTCCACGCCCGTCGCTGCGCTCGGCGACGTGGTCGATCAGATGGCGTTCATCCACAACATGGTGAGCACCTCAGGCGTGCACTCTGCGGCCACGCTCCTGCAGACGACCGGCTTCGTGCTGCCGGGCTTCCCAGGCGCCGGCTGCTGGGTGAGCTACGC
>JBIIGJ010000077.1:0-16758 GCA_044236455.1 Pirellulales bacterium | reverse complement strand
CGGGCGCTCGTGCTCAACATGGGCCCACGGGCCGGTCGCGTGATGGCGGGCATCGAGGACGGCGAAGAGGAGTTCACGATCGAGCAAGCCGTCGACGAATACGGCGCGGCCCTGCCCGGCAAGATCATCGTCAAGGCCTATGACTTCGAATCGATTCCGTTCAATACGAGCGACTTCGACCTCATCTGGTTCAACGCCGGCGAACAGGCCGACGTGGTGACCTTCACAGCCGACATCACCGCGCCGGTGTGGGGCTCTGGCGGCGACGGCAACGACCAGCTCACCGGCGGCCAGGGCGTGAACACGTTCTTCGGCGGCAAGGGGACCGACAAGCTGGTCGGCGGCGCCGCCGCGGACCGGCTCGAGGGGGGCGACGACCGCGACTTCCTCTATGGGCTGGGGGGCGGCGACACGCTCTGGGGCGATGCGAGCGACCCGCTCTCGGGCGATGCCGGCGACGACCAGATCTACGGCGACGACGACAGCGGCACCGGGCCCGGAGCCGGGCAGGACTTCATCTATGGCGGCCCGGGCGTGGACACGATCTACGCCGGCAACGGCGACGACCGGATCCGGAGCGGCGAGGGCGACGACACGATCTTCGGCGGCAACGGGATGGACTGGATCGTGGGCGACGCCGGCAGCGACCAGCTCTACGGCCAGGATGGCGACGACGTCATCTACGGCGACGACGACGGCAGTGACCCCGGGAATGCGATCACGGAGGGCGGTTTCGATGTGAACGCCGACAAGATCGAGGGCGGAGCGGGCGTGAACGCGATCTACGGTGGTCCCGGCTTCGACCGCATCTGGGCCAACAGCGAGGAAGATGGCGCTGCCGCGCCAGCCGCGGCGGTCGGCACGGCGTTCTCGTTCTACGTCTATGGTGGAGACCATAGCGACACGATCTACGGCACCGCGGGTCGGGATTTCATCGACGGCGGCTTCGAGAGCGACGAGATCTATTCCGGCGACGGCGCCGACTACGTGACCGGCGGCCCGGGCAGCGATCTCATCGACTCCGGTGACGGCGCCGCCGAACTCTTCGGCGGCTATGGCAACGACGTGATCGTCGGCCGTGGCGGCGACGACTGGATCGAGGGCGGCCCCGGCGACGACGAGATCTACGCCGGGCTCGGGTCGGATACCGTCTACGGTGGCACGACCGCGAAGGGCTATCCGCTGATTCTCGCGGAGGAGTCGGGCCCTCGGCCCGTGCAGACGGCCATCCACGGCGGCTATGCCACGCGGCCCCAAAATGGCACCGGCGAATCGCCGTGCGAGCCGGAGATCTTTTTTCATCCCGAGGTCTATCCCGACGCCCCGTACGAGATTACCGTCACGATCTACGAGGACACGAACGGTAACGGCCAGCGCGACTCTGGCGAGCCCGACGCCGAGTCCACGTCGGGCTGGACTGTCTCGCTCTCGGCCCCGGGCCAGCCGTCGTATCGCACCTCGGCACACGGCGGCACCGCCAGCTTGCCCGGTGAGGGCGGGCTCGTGGCGGGCGAGTGGACGGTGACGATCGCCGGCGACTCCTCGGGCTACTCCGGCTCGTCGCTCGTCAAACTGATCCTGCTCGACGAGTCGCATCCGACAGGCTCGATCAGCCTCGGCGTCTGGCGGCCCGCCACCGTGACGGGCACGATCACGGACCTCACCGGGCAGCAGCCGCAGCCAGCGCAGGCCGTTCCCGTCTTCGTCGATGTCGACAAGAGCGGTGACTGGAGCACGGGCGAGCCGGTCGGCATGACCGGCTACGATGGCATCTACACGATCGCCGGCCTGCGGCCGGCGTCGGATCCCTACCGTGTCCTGCCGGTGCTGCCTCCCGAGCGAGGCGCCGCCACGCCGACACAGCACGACGTGGTGCTCGGATCGGGTGCGGTCGCCGACTGTGACTTCGAGATCCGGCTGGCCAACGCCCCGGTGGTGACCTCGCTGCTCGTCGGGCAGGCTGGCGGCCAGGGCAACGGCGCGACAACCTGGACGGTCGTTCCCGACGGCCCGAACACCTCCACGCCGCTGGTGCCGACAAGCGGCTTCCGCCGGTTCGCGTTCGAGGTGGGCGGGCCGGTGGGGCTGGGCCTCGTGGCGGCCGACGCGGTCGCCGTCGTGCGGGTGGCAGCGCCGGGTATCGCGGGGCCGATCAATGATCCCGTCGCGCTCACCTACCTCGGCTCGCCGACCGACCCGGGCCGCGTGGAGTATGAAATCGAGGGCAAGGATCCGCTGCTTCCCGGCACCTACTATGTATTCATCAACGGCGCGAAGGTGACGGGCTCCAACGGCAGCGAACTCGACGCGGAGATTCGTGCCGGATGGCGGTTCCCCTCGGGCGACGGCGTCGCCGGGGGCGGGCTGCAGTTTCCCTTCGTGGTGGGCGAGGCCCCGGTCGCTGCGGCAGCCTTCATGGCCATCCAAGGTGACGGTCCGATGGAGGCGACGAACGTCGGCGGCACGATCGAGGGCACCGTCTGGCAGCACGATGCCAGCGACGCAAACCAGGGCCGCAGCGGCTTCGAGCCACTGCTGGCCGGACAGGTCGTCGAACTCTACCGCCGCGAGGGCACCTCCGAGGTGCTCGCCGGCACCGTGGTGACGGGGGCCGACGGCGCGTTCCGCTTCACGGATCTCTCTCCCGCGAAGTACACCGTCCGTCAGCGACCGCAGGCGCCGTGGGTGCAGGCGACCGGCGGCGGCGTGTCGCGGCCCGAACAGCTCTACGCCGCCAGCTACACGGCGACGCCGAACAGCATCACGAGCGGGATCAAGACCTATCTCACGCGGGTCGATGTCGATCCCTTCGTCGTCACGGTCGAGGCGTCGACGTTTTCATTCGTCGCCCGCGACATCGCGATGGCCAACCACGACACCGCGTATCTCGTCGGCCGCGCGATGAGCGGCGGCCTCACCCCCTTCGGGCGTTCCGGCCTCTGGCGGTACACCTTCTCCACGCAGACGCTCGAGGATCTCGGCCCCACGCTCGACACCACGGTGGTCGGGCTCGACACCGTCGACGGCAGCCGACTCCTGGCCGCCGCCGCCGACGGCTCGCTGCTTGCCTACACGCCCGCCATCGGCCTCTGGGAGGATCTCGGGCGGATGCAGCTGGAAAGCGGCGGCTTCGTCTACCCGGTGGGCGACGTCGCCATCACATCCTCCGGCACAGCTTACGTGGTCGGCGTGCTCTCCGATCCGGCGACCGTTGGCGACAACGCCGGCTCCGCCCAGCAGTATCTCTTCGAGGTCTCGCCCCGGATCCGCGGGGCGAACACGCGGGCCATCGCTCCCTATGTGGTGAAGGCCAACCCGCTCGAGAAGGATGCGGAGTATCTGGTGGGGATCGAACTGCCGTCCGCAGGCGCGGTCCTCGGGCTGAGCCACCGTGGCAACGTCTTCAGGGGCGTCGCAAGCCTCGGCGACCTCGGCAATCCGCGGAACTTCGCCACCACCTACGGCGGCCTTGCCCTTGCCCCGTTCGGCGTCGTGCCCGACTCGAACCGCAACGACTTCGTGATCGGGATCACCGGTGAAGAGCGGGCCACGGTCGGGTTTGGCAACGAGCCCACCGGCCGCGAACTGCTCGACGGCGACGACTTTCTCGACGGCGGCTGCGAGGAGATGCATGACAAGCTCTTCGGCGACGACGGCTCGAACCTGCCGCGGGGTGTCGTCAGCATCGGCGGCAAGGACGAACTACGGGGCCGCGGTGGTGACGACTTTCTCGACGGCGGGCTCCAGGGAGACGTGATCGTCGGCGGCGACGGCGACGACACGATCCGGGGCGGCAGCAGCGGCCTCAATCGGATCGAGGGCAACGCCGGCATCGACACGATCGACGGCGGAGCGGCCACCGACGTCGCCCACGGCAACGACGGGCAGGACACCATCCGCGGCTTCGGTGGCAACGACCTGCTCTTCGGTGGCGCCGACCCGGACGATCTCGACGGCGGCGATGGCAACGACGTGCTCGTGCCCGGCAGCGGCGGCGCGGCGAAAGGCGACCGGGCGGCGGGCGGGACGGGCGACGACACGATCGTCGTCATCGACACGACGCTCGGCGGCGAGTACGCAGTCGTGCCGTCGGGCGCGGCCCGCGATACCTACGATGGCGGGATCGGATCCGACACGCTCGTCATCGACACCTCCACGCTGGCGGCGGCCGATGACCTGCTCTTCGCCTCACTCACCAACGTCCAGCTCACCGCCTACGGAGTCGATGACGCACTGGGCCTCGAGGTCGGCCTCTTCGCAGGCGGCGCGGGCAACAACATCTTTTCGGCGGGCACGTTTACCGGTCGCATCGTCATGCGGGGCAACGGCGGAGACGACACCCTCACCAGTGGCGACGGCAACGACCTGCTCGATGCCGGCACGGGCCTCAACAACCAGCTCGCCGGAGGCAAGGGCGACGATCGCTACCTCGTGGCGGCCGGCAGTACGACGCAGCTCAGCGAGTTTTCCGCCGCGGGTGCCGACACGCTCGACCTCGAGCCGCTCGGTCCCATCGGCTTCGACGTACGGGTCGGCAACGCCGTCGAGGGATCGGTGGCGACGTCGGTGTCGTCGGCCGTCACGGTTCGGTATTTCAGCGACGGCATCGATGAGGTGCTGCTGGGCGGCGGTGCCAACAGTCTCACGCTCCGCGACGGAGCGACGACCACCGCGAGATTCGTGGCCGGCAGCGGTGCCGATACGATTCACTACACCGACCCGGTCGGTGGCTGGGGGGCCTGGGTTACGGCCGTCACGGTCGATCTGGTCGCGGGCACTGCGACCGGCACCGCCGGCGTGGTCGGCTTCGACCACATCGTCGGCGGCAATGGCGACGACCAGCTCTCTGGTGACGATGGCGATAACCGTCTCGACGGCCGTGGCGGCAGCGACACGCTGACCGGCCGCGGCGGCGCAGACACGATGCTCGGCGGGGCGGGGGACGACTCCCTCTTTGGCAACGCCGGCGACGACACGTTGCGGGGTGAGGCCGGCACGAACGTGCTCGCCGGCAACGCCGACAACGACACCTACGAGTTCCTCGATCTCGGCCAGACTGACACCGTCGCCGAGATTTTCAATCAGGGCTTCGACCGGATGCACTTCTCGCCAGGCGCCGCTGGCATCCTCTTCGATGTGGGCGGTCAGATCGTGGCTACCTACGGCACAAGTCGCGTGACCGCACTCTCCGCGGCGGGCATCGATCTGGTCCGCGGCGGCCCGGCCGCCGACACCTTCCAGATCGCCGATGGCACCGCCTACGCCGGCCAGCTCGAGGGGGGCGGCACTTCGGGCGACCGGTTCGTCGACCTCGACACGCTCGACTACTCCCGCTGGACGAGTCCCGTGACGGTCGACTATTCGCCGCTGCTCAGTCCGACCACGCCCCGGGCGGTGACCGGCGTGGCGGGCGTGGTCGATCTGCGGCACGTGATCGGCGGCTCGCGTAGCGACGCGCTCACCGGCGGCCGCCAGGCCGTTTGGTTCGAGGGCGGCGGCGGGGCCGACACGCTCGTTGGCTCGACCGACGACGACAAGCTCGAGGGCAACGCGGGTGGCGACACGCTTGATGGAGGAGCCGGGGCCGATCTGCTCCGTGGCGGCGTCGGCGACGACTCGCTCATCGGGGGTGAGGGCGACGACACCTTCGGCTTCACCGACGTCTTTGGCATCGACACGGTGGTCGAGAGTGACGGCGAGGGCAGCGACGCGATGGACTTCTCGGCCGTGACCGCGCCGCTGGTGGTCGCGATCGGCAGCGTGACCGCCACGACCGCCGCGGGTGACCGGGCGACCCACGCCGGCACCGCGATCGAGCGGGTGGTGGGCGGCACAGGCGACGACCGCTTCGTGATGACGGCGGCCGACGTCGTTTTCGGTGGTACGCTCGACGGCGGGCTGGGCACGAACGAGCTCGTCTACGATAGGCCCACCAATGCCATCGCGGCGGAGGTGGCGTCGGGTGGCACGCCCAACATCGGCGGCGTGCTCCGGTTTGCCAGCGTGACGGCCGACAGCAACCTTTTCGCGCCGGTGTTCGCCGCCGGATTCACCGGCAGCGTGGCCGAGAACGCGGCGATCACCACGGTGGTCTTCACGGCATCCGCGACCGACGCCGACGATCCGCCTGGCAACGTGATCACCTACTCGGTCAAGCCCGGCCTCGGTGACGACGCCGACCGTGTCGAGATCGAGCCGACGAGCGGCAAGGTGCGACTGAAGGCACCGGCGAACTTCGAGACGAAGCCGGCTTATTTCTTCACGGTCGTGGCGACCGACGCGGGCCTCATCACGAAAGCGACCGAACTCGCTGTCAGGGTCAACGTGCTCAATGTCGTCGAGCCGCGGACGCCGCCCCGGATCACGGCGCCGAGCGGCTTCTTCTTCACCGAAGACACGCCCGGCCTGCTGCCATTTCCCGGCACGCCTTTCTCGGACGCCGACTCCCCGGCTGCGACGATCATGACCGTCACGCTGCGGATCGCCGATGGTTCGATTCTCGCGGCCAGCGGCGGCGGCGTGGTGGTGGGGGGCGTGGGCGCGGTCCGCACGTTCACCGGCACGCTCGCCAACCTCAACGCCTTCTTCTCATCCGACCCATCCCGGATCAGCTACGCGCCGGCGGCCAACGCCGCCGGTCCGCGGACGCTTGTGGTCACGATCGCCGAAGGGCCCGTTACCCTGCGGCTATCGAGCACGGCGAACGTGCCTGTGACGATCGCGGCCGTGAACGACGCCCCGGTGCTCCGGGCGCCGCTGGGCTTCGTGATGCTGGAGGACGTGCCGGGCAACCTCGTCTGGCCCGCCGCAACGCCGGTCGTCACCGACATCGACTCATCGCGGGTCACCGTCAGGCTGTCGGTCGACGCCGGAGCGATCGTCGCCGCACCGGCCGGTGGAGTGGCGGTGGCAGGAACGCCGCTGTCACGGTCGTTTACCGGCACTCCCACCGCGGTGTCCGCCTACTTCTCGCAGCTTGGCCGCATCCGCTACGTTCCGCCGCTGAACGATGTCGCCGTCCGATCGCTGCAGGTGGAGGCCAGCGACGGCGCCGCCACGGTCTCGGTGGATCGTGCCATCCGGGTGACGCCCGTCAACGATGCACCGACGCTGGCCGCCGTGGTGGCACTCACCGGTGCCGTCCGCAACACGCCGTTCGAAATCACGCATGACATGCTCAGCGGGCGTTCGACCGCGGCGGATATCGACTCGGCCGTGATCTCGTTTCGCGTCGAGGCGATCCGCAGTGGCGTTTTGCAGAAGTGGGACGGGCTCCGGTGGCGGGCCGTATCGACCGTGGCCTGGGCACCGGCCACGCAGCCTCTGCTCGCCCCGGGGCAGAAGCTCCGCTGGATTCCTCCAGCCGGCGCCGTCGGCGTCCGGCCGGCGTTTACGGTGCGGGCATGGGACGGAGCGGCGTTTTCCGCCGTGACCGCCGCGGTGTCGGTGAAGATCGACGGCTGACGCAGGGCGGGAGCGGACGTTGACCGTTGCGATGCACCGCCCGTAGCATCGCAGTTCTGTCGGGCTCACCAGCGAGGAAAGCCCCCGACTCAGGAGGCGTTGCATGCGTCGATGGAATGATTCGGCCTTTTCTGCTTCGCCGGCCATGTCCGGCTGGGTGACCACGACTGGACGGGTGGGCTTGGTGGCACTGGCTGTGATGCTGCCGGCCTGCAGCCGCCGGGGTGAGGAACTCCCGGTGAAGGTGCTGCCGGAATCGACCGGGGGCCAGACGGCAGCTGGTGGCAGCGCGGCAACGTCGCAGGACAAGGCCCTCGAACCCTTCGATCCACCGCCGCTCGCCTCGCTCAACGGCGATTCCACCTGGATCGACCGGCCGGTCCGTGACGGCATGGCGATCCTGCGCGAGCAGCAAGCGCAGGAGCCCGCGGCCATCCCTGCGCCAGAGGCGATTGCGCTTCGCAACACCTCGGCCGCGATCAACCGGCAGATCCTCTCTTCGCTCGGGCGGCTGCCCGACGAGGGAGCGGCCGACGCCTCTGCGCGGATCGACCGGCACGTGGCGGGCGACCTCGGCAGCACCAACCCCATCATGATCAGCACCACGGCCGAGTTCGACATTCTCGGCCTCACCGGCTTCGGGCTCTTCTCCTTCGGCCGCGACCTCGAGCCCTTCGCCTCCGCCGATACGGTGGTGAGCTGGCAGACGAGTGCCAACGGGCTGCTCGACAAGGTGGTCCTGCGGGACGATCTCGTCTGGAGCGACGGGAAGCCGATCACCGCCCACGACATCGCCTTCACCTACCAGGTGATCATGGACAGGCGGGTGCCGGTGCCCGCCGTGCGGAGTGGCACCGACCAGATGCGGTGGGTACACGCCTACGACGACCGCACCATCGTCTTCTTCCACAAGGAGCCGCTGGCCACGAACGTCTGGAACATCAACTTCCCGGTGCTGCCGAAGCATGTCTACGAAAAGACCTGGGAGGACGACCCGACGCTCAAGGAGAGCCCCGAACACGTGAAGCTCGAGGAGTCGCCCGTCTCGGGAGGCCCGTACGAGATCGTGGAACGCAAACGCGGTCAGCAGATCGTGCTGCGGCGGCGGGCCAGCTGGTCGCAGGTCGGCGGCCGGAAGGTGCGGCAGGAGCCCTTCTTCAAGGAGGTGCGGTTCCGCATCATCGAAGACCCGAACACGTCGCTGTTGGCCCTCAAGGCGGGCGAGATCGACGAATTGGCGCTGACGCCGGAACAATGGACGACGCAGACGACCGGCGACGATTTCTACGCCTCCAACACGAAGGTGACCGCCTCGGAGTGGGTGAGCTTCCACTTCGGCTGGAACATCGACAGCCCGTTTTTCGCCGATCGCCGTGTCCGCCGGGCGATGAGCTACGCCTTCGACCACGATGCGATGCTCGAGAAGCTCTGCTACGGCCTCTACAAGCCGGCGGCGGGCAACTTCCCGGATGATTCCTGGATGGCTCCCAAGAGGAAGCCGCAGCCCTACAAGCAAGACCTCGACAAGGCCGAGGCGCTGCTCGACGAAGCGGGCTGGATCGACCACGACAACGACGGCATCCGCGACAAGGAGATCAACGGCCGGCTCGTGCCATTCGAATTTTCGATGCTCGTCAACCAGCAGCCGCTGCGAATCGCGATCTGCACGCTCCTGAAGGAGAGCCTCGAGCAGGTGGGCGTGCGGGTGAACGTGCGGCCGACCGAGGCCACCGTGATCCAGGACCTCACGCAGAAGAAGAAGTTCCAGGCCTACTTCGGCGGCTGGGGCTCCGGTACCGACCCCGACTCATCGGAGAACATCTGGGCCACCGGCGCGGGCCGTAACTTCGTCAGCTACTCCAATCCCGAGGTCGATAGGCTCTTCGCGGAGGGCCGCCGTGAGCTCGACCGTAGCAAGCGGGCCGAGAAATACGGTCGTATCCAGGAGATCCTCTACGACGACCAGCCCTACACCTGGCTGTTCTGGCGGAACAGTTTCTACGGCTTCTCGAAAGACCTGCGGGGCTACGTGTTCAGCCCCCGCGGGCCCTACAACTATTCGCCGGGCTTCAGCAGCCTGTGGATGCCGCGTCAGGAGTGAGCGATGGCCACCTACCTGCTCCGTCGGCTGCTGCTCGGGCTCCTGACGCTCGTGGCGATTACGTTCATCGTCTACGGCCTCGCGCGGAACATGCCGGGCACGCCGCTGACCGTGCAGCTCGGGGAGAGTGATCCGAGCCGCAAGCTCAATCCAGAGGATCAGGAGCGGATGAAGCGGATCTACGGCCTCGACCGGCCGTGGCACGAGGGCTATCTCCGCTGGCTGGGGAACGTGGCGCGGGGCGACCTGGGCCGCTCGTTCTCGCGGAAGCAGC
This sequence comes from Pirellulales bacterium, assembly GCA_044236455.1. Classification (GTDB taxonomy): domain Bacteria; phylum Planctomycetota; class Planctomycetia; order Pirellulales; family UBA1268; genus CAMCQY01. The sequence continues at coordinate 6,919 of JBIIGJ010000077.1, read as the reverse complement.
CGGTGACGTCGCTGATCGGCGAGCGGATCGGCCCGACATTTCTCCTCTCGGGCACGGCACTGGTGCTCACGTGGCTGTTGGGAGTGCCGCTGGGCCTCTATGCCTCGGCCCGCAGTGGCATGGCCGACGAACGGGCCACGAGCCTGCTGCTTTACATCCTCTATTCATTCCCCACCTTCGTAGCGGCGCTCTTCCTGCAGATCGTGTTCGCCGTCTGGCTACGGGGCACCGCCTGGGAGCTGCCGCTCTTCGGCATGAGTGATCTGCCGGCCGACGCCGGCTTTGCCGCGCGGGCGATCGACATCGCCCGGCATGCGATCCTGCCGGTCACCTGCCAGACCTACGTGAGCCTCGCCTACGACAGCCGCTTCATCAAAGCGAACATGGAGGAGGCGGTCCGCCAGGACTACATCCGCACCGCGCGGGCCAAGGGGGCGGGGCCCGGCCGCGTGCTCTTCCGGCACGCCTTCCGCAACACGCTCATTCCGCTGGTCACGCTCCTGGGCCTGTCGCTGCCGGGGCTCATCGGCGGCTCGGTGATCATCGAGCAGATCTTCACCTGGCCTGGCATGGGACGGCTCTTCTTCGAGAGCATCCGCGAACGCGACTACCCGACGATCATGGGGCTCACCCTCATGTTCAGCGTGCTCACGCTCATCGGCCAGTTGCTCGCCGATCTGCTCTACTGCCTGGTCGATCCGCGGGTGAGTGTGGAGTGATTTGATGAACGGGACAGTGGACAGCGGACAGCCGAAAGCGGAAAGCGGCGGAGGCTCACGCGGCTTCTGGGCCGAGGCCTGGGCGCGGTTTCGCCGCAAGCCGCTGGCCATGGCGGCGCTCGTCTTCGTGACGCTGCTGGCCGCGGTGGCCCTGTTCGCGCCCGCCATCGCGGGCACGAAGCCCGTGCTCTGTCGCTACAAGGGCCGCCTCTATGCCCCGTGCCTGGGCTACTTCGACCGTCGGCTCGAGCCCACGATCTTCGCCAAGGATCGCTTCCGCGGCACCTATCCCAAGAACCTCGCCGAGAAGGACCCCGACAGCTGGGCCATCTGGCCGCTCGTATTCCAGGATCCGCATCGCGCCGTCCGCGAGAACGAGTGGCCCGGCCGGCCGGCCAACCCGGCGAAGGACGAGGGCCGCCCCAACCGCATCAATCTCTTCGGCACCGACCAGTATGGCGTGGATGTCTTCGCCAAGATGGTGCATGGCACGACGATCGCGCTGTTGGTGGGCGTGGTGTCGATGGGGTTGGCCGGCACGATCGGCATCATCGTGGGGGCGCTCGGCGGCTACTTCGGCGGCTGGGTCGACATGATCACCAGCCGCATCACGGAGATCGTGATGTGCGTGCCCACGCTGGTGTTGATCCTCGCGGTCGTGGCGATCGTGGAGAAGCCGACGATCTGGAAGACGATGGCGATCATCGGCGCGACGGGGTGGACGGGCATCGCCCGCCTCACCCGCGGTGAGTTTCTCCGTCTCAGGCAGAGCGAGTTCGTGACGGCCGCGCGGGCCACCGGCGCCGGCCCCGTGCGGATCATGCTCCGGCATATCCTGCCCAACGCCCTCGCTCCCGTGCTCGTGCCGATCACGTTTGGCATCGCCTCAGCGATCCTCACGGAAAGCGCCCTGTCGTTTCTCGGTTTCGGCCCTCCCCCTCCGGCCGCGAGTTGGGGATCGCTGTTGAACGACGGCCGCAGCAACCTCTCGATGTGGTGGCTGGTGGTGTTTCCCGGCATCGCCATCTTCCTCACGGTGCTGGCTTACAACCTCATCGGCGAGGGCCTGCAGGAGGTCACCGACCCGAGACTGCGCGAGGCACGGAAATGAAAACCCGCTGTCGTGCGGCCGTGGATCTGCGCGTATTGCCGCCGGGACGGCAGAAGTCTCGTCGCGAGGCGAGGATACGCCAATGCTCCTCGAGCTTCCGCCGATCCCGGCGTTCAGCATCGGAAGTGCCTGTGTCTCCCTGGTGGGCGGAGCGATGCCATGCCACTGCTTGAGATCAACAACCTCGTCACTGCCTTTCATACACCCGCGGGCCGCGTGCCGGCGGTGGACGGCGTGTCGCTGTCGATCGAGCGGGGTAGGACGCTCGGGCTCGTCGGGGAGAGCGGCTGCGGGAAGAGCGTGACGGCGATGTCGATCCTCGGGCTCGTGGCGGCGCCCGGCGTAATCGAGTCGGGGGAGATCCTGCTCGAGGATGCCCGTGGCGGCGGCGTGCTGAATCTGGTCACGCTGCCGGAGCCGCGGCTGCGGCAGGTGCGCGGCGGCCGGATTGGCATGATCTTCCAAGAACCGATGACGAGCCTGAACCCCGTGTTCACGATTGGCGACCAGATCGCCGAGGCCGTGCTCCTGCACCGCGACGTGTCGCGGGCCGAGGCGCGAGGGCGGGCGTTCGAAATGCTCGAACTGGTGCGGATGGCGGATCCCAAGCGGCGGCTCGACGAGTATCCCCACCAGCTCTCCGGCGGCATGCGGCAGCGGGTGGTGATCGCCATGGCGCTGGCATGCGAGCCCGACCTCATCATTGCCGACGAGCCGACCACCGCGCTCGACGTCACGATCCAGGCCCAGATTCTCGATCTGCTGGCCGACCTACGGCAGCGACTGGGGACGGCGATCCTGCTGATCACGCACGATCTGGGCGTGGTGGCCGAGACCTGTGACGACGTGGCCGTGATGTATGCGGGCCGCATCGTCGAGCAGGCACCGGCGGCCACACTCTTCGCCCGGCCGCGGCATCCCTACACGATCGGCCTGTTGGCCGCGCGGCCGGAACATATCGGAGCAGCGTGGGGCGGCGGGCGGGCGGCCAGACGCCTGCGGACGATTCCCGGCATGGTGCCGGCGCCGCAGCACTTTCCTGCGGGCTGTCGCTTCCATCCGCGGTGTGCCTTTGCACGGGTGCCCGAGTGCGGTGGCGCGATGCCGGAACTTCGCGAGGTGGAGCCGGGGCATCTCGTCCGCTGCACCTATGCCGACGAGCTCGGAGAGCCGCGGCGGATGGACGCCGCGCTGGAGGAGATCGCATGACCCAGCCGCTCCTTGAAGTCGCAGGCTTACAGACCCACTTTCCCGTGCGAAAGGGGCTGCTGCGGCGGGTCGTGGGCGCCGTTCGCGCCGTCGACGGCGTGAGCTTCTCGATCGAGAAGGGCCGCACGCTCGGGCTCGTCGGCGAGAGCGGCTGCGGTAAGACCACGGTCGGCCGCAGCCTGCTGCGGCTGGTGGAGCCCACCGGCGGCAGCGTGCGATTCGACGGGCGTGACGTCGCGGCCGCCGGCGGGGCGGAGCTCCGCGGCCTGCGGCGGCGGATGCAGATCGTGTTTCAGGATCCCTACGGTTCGCTGAATCCGCGGATGAAGGTCCGCACCATCCTGGAAGAGGGCCTCATCATCCACCGGCTGGGCACGGCGGCCGAACGCCTCGAACGGATGACACGGGCGCTCGCCCGCACCGGGCTCACGGCGGCGGCGCTCGATCGTTACCCGCATGAGTTTTCCGGCGGCCAGCGGCAGCGGATCGCCATTGCGCGTGCGATCGTCATCGAGCCTGACTTCCTTGTGCTCGACGAGCCGATCTCGGCGCTCGATGTCTCGATCCAGGCGCAGGTGGTGAACCTGCTCATGGAACTGAGGGATCAGTTGGGACTCACCTACCTGTTCATCTCGCATGATCTCTCGGTGGTGGAATACGTTTCCGACGACGTGGCCGTCATGTACCTGGGGCGGATCGTCGAGCGGTCCCCCGCCGCGCGGCTCTACGCCGAGCCGTTGCATCCCTACACGCTCGCGCTCTTTTCCGCCGTGCCGAGCGTCGAGCCGGGCCGGCGGCGGCGGCGGATCGTACTCACTGGCGACGTGCCCAGCCCGGCCCGCCCGCCGTCGGGCTGCCGGTTTCATCCCCGCTGCCCCTTGGCGGAGCATGTCTGCCGCCAGATCGATCCGCCTGCGACCATCGTCGACGGCCATGCCGTGCACTGCCATGTGGCAGCCCGCGAAGTCGAACAGGCTGGCGGCGATGCCACCGCCGCAGCGGCCCGGATGGCGGCGCTGATGGCGGCGAATGCACATGGGGCGGCGGCCGCCACCGCGTGACGGATCTGCCGGCCTGGGTGTTTTGGCCGCTGGTGTCGTACAATGCCGAGACTCGCAGGACAATGGGCCCATTCCTTGCCGGAGATGCTGTCGATGATTCCGAGCCGTGAGCCTGCAGGCAGTGGGATCGTCAGTTGCACCTGTTGGCTGGTGCTTGCCTGGTGCGGCGTGCTGGCAATGCCTTTGCCGCCCGCAGCGGCGCAGGTGCCGCCGCCCTCACGGGAGGAATTGATGCGGAAGTGGGACATCAACCGCGACGGCAAGGTTGATGCCAGCGAGACGGAGGTCGCCCGCTCCCGGATGCGGCGGGCCCGCACCGATTCCCTGATGAACTCGGGCACCGATCCGGTCACCGGTCGGCCTCGCATGGCCATCGATCCTGTGACCGGTCGCGCGGCGGCACCGCCTGAAACACCAGCGGGAACACCAGCGGGAACACCAGCAGGAACACCAGGTGCGGCCACGACTGACCGGGGCGGATTATCTGCTCCGGCGGATGACGGTGGGCTGATCCTCGTGCCTGGTACCGGCGCGCAACCGGGGGACGCGGGCACAGGGCAGCATGACCGCGAGGCTCTGCCGGGAACCCGCGTTCCCGCCGCCGCATCGACGGTCCCCTCGGTCACGCCGCGGGTTCCCACCGGCATGGGATTGCGGTCGTCGGCGTCGCCATCGGCGATGGGTCCCCAGGGCGCGTCGAGTGGCCCCGGTGCGAGTGACCGAGAACTCAGCAGTCGCGCGAGAATCCTCCCAACCACGCCGCAGTCGCGGAACCCGACGCAGAATCCGGCGGCACGCGATCCGCGGGCACGGGGAGTGGGCCAGGAGCGGCAACAGGGGGCAGCGGACCGTCCCGGGATCATCTCGGGCGGCGTGCGCGCGGGCGGGTCCGCTGCGAGGCCCGGCTATGGCGCTGGCGGACCACCCGCCGATCTCAACGCTGGACGACTGCCGGCCGGTCTGCCGCAGACCAGTGGCATCGCTCCGGGAACCGTGGTCGGCCCTCGCACCGGTGCGGCGGCGCAGGCAGGCTCCGGCCGTCTGGCAGGCCCTGGCCAATCCACGGCGCGAACCGGCATGGGGCCCTATCGCGGGCCCGCCTCTCCTTCCACGCCGTCGACTGGCATGCCCGTGCCCACGCTGCCGTCGCTGCGGCAGCCCGCCGCAGGCCGTCCGGCATCCCAGAGGCCCAGCACGACGCCGCGTGTGCCCCGTGTTTCCACTGACGATTTCTACGGCCGCTAGGCGGATCGTGAAAACATCCGGCTGTCTTTTTCGGCTTCACGCAGCGTACGAGTCATACAAGGACGGCCACGATGCTCAACGTCTTCTGTTCGCCACTGCGGTATGTGCAGGGCGCGGGAGCGATGCGGCGGCTCGGAGTGGAAATGGTCGCCGTCGGCCTCGAGGGACCGGTGTTGATCGTGGCCGGATCGACCGCTATCGCCCGGCTGGCGCCCACCTGGGCCGCAGCGCTCGACGACGCCGGCATGAGCCATCGCGTGCGGCTCTTCGGCGGCGAGTCGAGCCGTCGTGAGATTGCGGCGATCGTGGACGAGGCGAAGAGCTTCGGCGCCCATGCGATCGTGGCGGCCGGCGGTGGCAAGGTGCTCGACGCCGCCCGGTCGGCTGCCGCGGCGCTCCGGCTGCCGTTCGCGTCGTGCCCGACCATCTGCTCGACCGATGCGCCCACCAGCGCGCTCTCCGTCATCTATGCCGACACCGGCCCAGCTCGCGGCAGCGTGGAAGCCTACGAGATCCACAGGCGGTCGCCCGATCTCGTCCTCGTCGATACCCAGGTGATCGCGGAGAGCCCGCCGCGTCTTCTCGCGGCCGGCATCGGTGATGCGATGAGCACGTGGTACGAGGGGCGTGCGGCCGCGGCGGCAAGTCGGCCCAACATGCGGGGCGGACGGGCCACGCTCGCCGCACTCGAACTGGCGCGACTCTGTCGCGATACGGTGTTCGAGGATGGTGAAGCGGCGTTGGCCGAATGCCGTGAGGGCCGCGCCGGTGCCAGCCTCGAGCGGGTGGCGGAGGCGGCCACGCTGTTGTCCGGGCTCGGCTTCGAATCGGCGGGGCTGGCGGCGGCGCACGCCGTGCATAACGGCCTGACGGCGATCGCTGCCACGCATGAGATGCTCCACGGCGAGAAGGTGGCGTTCGGCACGCTCGTGCAGCTGCTGTTGGAGGCACATGCGACGGCGGATGCGGCCGTCCGCGAGGCGACCCTGGCGGAAGCGAATCGCGTGGCGGCGTTCTTCGTGCAGGTGGGACTGCCGGTCACGCTGGGCGAGTTGGGGATCGGGGACGAGGGAGCCGCAGCGGTTGCGACCGTCATCCGCCGGATTGCGTCCCGTGCGACGGAGCCGGGTGAGACGATCCACAACATGCCCTTTCCGGTCGACGTCGAGAGCGTGGCGGCAGCGATCCAGGCCGCTGACGCGGCGGGGCGTGCGGCCCTGCGGCCTGCCGCCGGTTGATTGAGTCTGCCCGGGCATGGCCATAGAATCTCGGGCTGTTTGCCATGCCATATTCTGGAGCCATCATGCAGATTGATTCCCATCGCTCGCGCGCCCGGTGTGCCCTCGTGCTGGGCGCGGCTGTTTTTGCATTGCTGCCGTGTCTGGTTGCCCATGCGGAGATCCCGCCCTCAGAGGCCTCACCCGCGGCCACCGAGCGAGTGTTCGTGTCGGGGGTGCAGGATTCGTTCGAGAAGGTGCGGGCGGCGATCGAGACGGCCAAACTCCAGAGCGGTCGAGACTATCGCGTGATCGTGGTGGGAGACGCCGGGGGCGAGCGGGACGCGTCGTCGCGAT
>JBIIGJ010000191.1:0-4631 GCA_044236455.1 Pirellulales bacterium | reverse complement strand
TCCCGGCGCATGTAGTCGCGAATCGTTTCGGCATTCATGGCAATCCTCACAGAGTCATGCATGAAACTGGACGTATGAACATCATACCGGTCGTGCGGCGGGGATGCAACTCCCCCGTCGGCGACACTCCCGAGAGCTCTCGTTCGTCCCGACGCATGCTGAATCGCCGCAGGTTCTGGCACAACTGCCAATGGCCCCGGATTCGCGCGGTCGTTACCGTTGGCTAATGGCGAGGGCGGCTCCGCACTCTCGCACTCGAGGAGAAGCGATCGTGGCAAGTTGTTGGAGAACCTGGTCGAAGCGATCTTGCCTTCGCAGCATGAACGTCTTCGTGGCACTCGTCCTGTTCGCGGGGCACACCGGCCCGACCGCGGAGCAGGCCTTCGCCAGCGACGCCCCGCCCAGGCGGTCCGCCGAGGCGGAGGTGCTGGCCGACCGGCCATTGGCGGTCTGGCGGTTCGAGGAGCCGGCCGGCTCGAAGCGAGCGACCGCGGAGCGATTTCCGGTGGCTGCTCCGACTCGCGCGACCGCAGCGGAGCCTGCCGTGGCGGAGCCTGCCGTGGCGGAGATGAGCGGCGCGGTCGTGTTCGGCGAACCGGGGCCACGGCCGCCGCGACATCCCTCCAGCGGAAAAGAAAACGCTGCCGCGCTCTTTGGCGCCGGTCGCAGCATCCTGAAACTCTCCGCCGACACACCCGGATTCGCGGAGTTCCAGTTCACGAACGGCGATGCGATCACGCTCGAGGCCTGGGTGGCGGCCGGCGAGATCGCCGCCGGCCAGCATGTGTATCTGATCGGCAAGGGCCGCACGGGCCGCAAGGAAGTGGCCGCCGACAACCAGAATTGGGCGCTGCGGCTCGCCGGCCTCGCCGACGGCACGGTCGCGCCGAGTTTTCTGTTTCGCTCGGCAGGCACCGCCGACGCCCGACCCGCGTTTCACCGCTGGACCGGCGCCGCCGGGTTCGAGCCCGACTCGGGCTGGCATCACGTCGCGGTCACGTACGTGTTTGGCAGTCCGGAGTCGATCCGTGGATATTTCGACGGCCGGCCGGTGGTTGGCACCTGGGATGCCGATCTCGGCGGTTCCACGGCCAATCCCCCCGTGGTCGACGACGACGAGATCTGGATCGGTTCCGCGCTCGGCGGGTCTGCCGCAGCGACGTTCAACGGATTGCTCGACGACGTGGCGGTGCATCGAACCGCGCTGCCTGCCGAGCGGATCGCCGCGCGGTTCGATATTGATCCCGCGGCGGCCGATCCCGCGACGGTCGTGCGGCCCGAGCCTCGGCCGGGCCAGGTGCTCTTCGAGGTGATCGAAGACGTGCCCGCCGGCAGCTGGCGGATCGGGGGGCTCGAGCCCACGGAGACGTTCGTCGGCGACCACGTCGCCCTCGTGGGGGTGCCGCTGCGGTATTCCGCCGCGGGTGTCCGCGAGGACCGATCGGCAGGGTTCGTCGTGCGGGCCACGAGCCACGTGGAGCTGCCGGCGGGGCCCGTGACGCTCCGGCTGCGGGCCAGCGGCCCGGGCCGTGTGTTCCTCGACGGCCGGCGGATCGTCCAGCTCTCGTCACCCGGTTACGGCAGCGACGGCCATGCGAAGGTGTTCGTGCCCGATCGCTCCGGCCCAGCCGGGATGCGGCCGGCGCCGCACGGCACGCGGGAGGCCACCGTCGTGCTCCAAGGCGACGGCCAACGCCACGTGCTCTATGCCGAGCTGCGGTTCGGCGACGAAGGGCGGCGGCCGGAAACAGGCGAGTTTTCCGTCAGCGTCGGCCCGCCCGCTGCGGTGCCGCTGGTCGTGTCGCCGGCCGGCTCGCCTGTGCCGCTCTCCGATGCCGGCTGGGAAATGCTCGCCGACCGACTGGCTGCCGACCTCGACGCCGAAAACACCCGCCGCCGCCAGGCTGCGGTGGCCCGCCAGGCCGAGTATTGGCAGCGGCGGCATGCCCGCGCCCGCGACATCCTCGCCGCGACGCCCGGGCCGGTCCCGCCCGAGATTCCCGCGACCGCGCCCCGCCACGCAGCCGCGGTGTTCAACGACGTCGACCGCTTCATCAATGCGAAGCTCCTCGCCGCCGACATCCCGCCGGCCGACCTCGCCTCCGACGCCGACTTCATCCGGCGGCTCTCGCTCGACGTGCGGGGCGTGGTGCCGGCCGCCGCGGAGGTCGAGGCCTTTCTCGCCGACAAGCGGCCCGATCGTCGCGCGCGGCTGATCGACGCGTTTCTCGCCGACCCGCGTTGGGCCGACCACTGGGTGGGCTACTGGCAGGACGTGCTCGCGGAGAATCCCAATCTCGTCGGCCCCACGCTCAACAACACGGGGCCCTTCAGGTTTTGGATCCACGAGTCGTTTCTCGACGACAAGCCGATCGATCGCTTCGCCACCGAGGCGGTGCTCATGGAGGGCAGCCCGTTCGGCGGCGGTCCGGGCGGGTTCGCGCTGGCCACGCAGAACGACGCCCCGTTCGCCGCCAAGGCGCACGTGCTCGGCCGGGCGTTCCTGGCGATGGAGATGAATTGCGCCCGCTGCCACGACGCGCCCAATCACCGCTTCCTGCAGAAAGACCTGTTCAGTCTGGCCGCGATGCTCGGCCGCGAGCCGCAGAAGGTGCCCGCTACCAGCAGCATTCCCGGCGGCGCGGACCGGCTCGCGCGGCTGGCGGTGAGCGTGACGCTCACCCCCGGCACGGCCGTCGCGCCGGCCTGGCCCTTCGCCGACATCGTGGAGGAGCAGGCGATCGAAGAGCTTCCGCAGAAGCCAGACGATCCCCGCGAGCGGCTTGCCGCCATCGTCACCGCCCCGGCCAATCGGCGGTTCGCCCGGGTGATCGCCAACCGGCTGTGGGCGAGGTATTTCAGCCGCGGTCTCGTGGCCGAGCTCGACGACTGGGAGACCGAATCCCCGAGTCATCCTGAGCTGCTCGATTGGCTCGGCCGTCAGCTCGTGGAGGGCGGCTACTCGCTCAAGTCGCTCGCGCGGCTGATCCTGGGATCGCACGCCTACGGCCGCGGGCGGCTCGAGGCCGGCCGCCCGGTGCCCGCCGCGATGTTCGCCGGACAGGAGCCGCGGCGGATGGCCGCCGAGCAGGTGGTCGATTCGCTGGTGGCCAGTTCCGGCAAGCCGCTCGACGTCGAGGAGCTCACCTTCGATATCGAGGGGGTGCGGAAGCCCGACAGCCTGCTCCGCCTGGGGCGGCCGACCCGGTCGTGGCAATTCGCCACCACGGCCAACGAGCGGGATCGGCCGAGCCTGTCGTTTCCGTTCGCCCAGCACTACGTGACCCTGCTGTCGGCCTTCGGTTGGCGGGCCGAGCGGCAGGCGCCGATCACCGAGCGGGAGACCGATCCCAACGTGCTCCAGCCGGCGGTGCTCGCCAACGGGGTGGCCGCCAAACGGGCGAGCCAGTTCTCGCCGACGAGCGGGTTCACGGCCCTGGCGCTGGCCGACCAGCCGCTCGCGACATTCATCGACGGGATGTTCCTGCGGATTCTCGGCCGCTTTCCGCGGCCCCACGAGCGGCAGCTGGCGGTGGAGCTGCTGGCCGACGGCTACGATTCGCGGCGGGTCGTCGGCGAGATGGCGGCCGTGGTCGTCGAAGAGCGGCCCGGCGGCGTGAGCTGGCAGAGCCACCTCACCGAAGAGGCCGACCGGATCAAGATGCAACTGGCCGAGATCGCCGCCCGGGGCGATCCGCCCACGCCCGCCCTCGATCCCGACTGGCGGGAACGCGCCGAGGACCTCGCCTGGACGCTCTACAACTCCCCGGAGTTCGTCTTCATCCCATGACACGTCTGCTTCCCTCCACCGTCGGCCTGAACCGCCGCGATTTTCTGTCGGGCATCACCGCCGCCGTGGCGACGGCCGCCGGGCCGCGGGCCGCGCGGGCGTCCGAGGCGGCGGCCGGACCACTCGGCAAGGCCGAGCACTGCATCTTCGTCTGGCTCGGTGGCGGCGCCTCGCAGATCGACACCTGGGACCCCAAGGCCCAGGGAGATCCCCAGAATCGAAAAGCCGGCAGCGCCTATCCGGCGATCGACACGGCGATCCCGGGCGTGCAGGTGTGCGAGCACCTCCATCGCTGCGCGCCGCTGCTCGACCGCTTCGCCCTGCTGCGAACGGTGCACCACGAAGTCATCGACGAGCACGCGCGGGCCACCAACCAGGTGCACACCGGCCGTCCCACGGCGGGCACGATCGTCTATCCGTCGATCGGCTCGACGGTGCTCGCCACCAGCGGGCCGATCAACGACCGCGTGCCGGGCTACGTGCTGATCGGGTATCCGAACGTCACCCGCGGGCCGGGGTTTCTCGGCTCCCAGGCCGGCTATGTCTATCTCACCGACACCCGCGTCGGTCCCGCGGGCTTCGCCAGGCAGCCGGAGATCACCGACGCGCGGCAGCGGCGCCGCGAGGCACTGCTCGACGGCATGCGCAAGGGCTACCGCGACGCGGCCGAGATTTCCCGGCGCGTCGCCGACTACGACCTCGCCGGCCGGCAGGCCTTCGCGATGGCGGGGCCGCAGTTCATGGGCATCTTCGATCTGAAGAGCGAGCCCGACGGCCTGCGGGAATCCTATGGCGGTGAGTTCGGTCAGCGGCTGCTCTTGTCGCGGCGGCTCATCGAGGG
>JBIIGJ010000023.1:0-35133 GCA_044236455.1 Pirellulales bacterium | reverse complement strand
TTGCCGAGTCGGTTCCCGTCCACGGGGAACAGCCGGCGAAGGGGCGGCGGGCAACCGGTCTCGGCGGCGCTTGCGCCGCGATGATCTACCGCGACGAACTCCTCGGCGAGGAGTTTTCAGGCAACGCGTTCGTCTGCGATCCGGTCACGAACCTCGTCCATCGCCGTGTGCTCGCCCCGGAGCGGTCGAGTTTTTCGAGCAGCCGTGCGGCCGACGAGCAGGCATCCGAGTTCTTCGCCTCGGCCGACACCTGGACGCGGCCGGTGATGGTGCAGGCCGGGCCCGACGGCGCCCTCTACGTGGTCGATATGTATCGCCTCTACATCGAGCACCCGCAGTGGATCGCCGGCTCGATCGCGGCCAATGCCGACCTGCGGGCCGGCGCCGACCGCGGCCGCATCTACCGGATCTATCCGGCCGACCGCCGGCCGCGAAAGCCCGTCCGGCTCGACACGCTCTCCGCAGCGGAACTCGTGGCCGCGCTCGACAGCCCGAGCGGCTGGCAGCGTGACACGGCGCGGCAGCGGCTCGTCGATCTCGACGACCCCTCGGTGCTGCCGGCCCTGGAGCGCCTGGCCGCGAGCGCTTCCCGGCCGCAGGTCCGCGTCACCGCGCTCGCCACGATCGCCGGCATGAACGCGGCGACGGACGCCCTTGTGGGATCGAGCCTCCGCGACCCGCATCCTGCCGTGCGGCGGCTGGCCGTGCGGCTGACGGAGCCCCGTCTCGAAGCGTCGCCTGAACTCGACGCGGCCATTCGTGCCCTGGCTCGCGACCCCGACCCGCAGGTGCGGCTGCAGGTGGCAGCCAGCCTGGGCGAGTCTCCCGATCCCACGAGCGGTCGTCTGCTCGCCGACATGATCCTCACCGATCGCGACGATCCCTATCTCGTCGCGACGGCCCTCAGTTCGGCGACGCGGCATCCGGGGCCGCTCGTCGCGGAGGTGCTCACCGCCGAGCCGCCGGCTGATCCGCGGCTGCTCGCGCAGGTGCTCGCCGCCAGTGCGGCGGGGGATGGCGGCGAGGTCGCCGCGGGCGTGGCGGCCGAGCTTGAATCACCGCGGCTTGCGAAGAGCATCGATCGGCAGTTCGCCCTGGCAGCGGCCCTCCTCGACGCGGGGCTGCCCGCGGCCGGCCTCGCACGGGGATCGCCCGCGCTCGACGCGGTCTTCGCCCGCGCGCGGCAGGTGGTCGACGACCCGGCCGCGGCCGAGGCACTGCGGCTGGCGGCGTTCGGGCTTGTCGGCAGGCAGGTGGCCCATCGCGGTGAGGATCTCGAGCGGCTGGCCGACGCCGTGTCGCCGGCTGTGTCGCCGGCCATCGCGTCGGCCGCCCTCGAAGGGCTGGCTCGGACAGCCGCCCCGCAGGTGGGCACGATCCTTGTCGGGCGGTGCACGTCGCTCGGCCCCGCGCTCCTCTCCCGCGCGATCCAGGTGCTCGTGTCGCGGGAGGAGTGGGCGCTCGCGTTGCTCGACGGCATCGCTTCCGAGCCGCGACTCGCGGCGGCGGTTGACCCGGCCCGCCGCCAGCAACTGCTCAAGCATCCGTCGGCCAAGGTTCGCGAGGCGGCGGAGAAGCGGCTGGGCGCGGCAGGCGGGGGTGACCGTGTCCGGATCGTTTCTGAGTACGCCTCGGCGGCCGAGGCCAAGGGCGATCCAGCGCGGGGCCGCGAGGTGTTCGTCGCCCAATGCGCCGGCTGCCATCGGCTCCAGGAGGTCGGCAAGGCCGTCGGCCCCGATCTTGCCGGCCTGCGCGAGAAGTCGCCGCGGGTGTTGCTCGAGGCCATCCTCGATCCCAACCGCGCCGTCGAGGACAAGTTCGTCGCCTACAACGTCGTCACGCAGGATGGTCGCAGCTTCACGGGACTCGTGCAGGTGGAATCGGGCAACAGCATCACGCTCGCGGCCGCCGACGGGCAGGTGCATACGCTCCTGCGCGACGACATCGAGACGTTCGCGACCACCGGCCGGTCGCTGATGCCGGAGGGGTTCGAGAAGGCGATTCCGCCCGAGCGGATGGCCGATCTGTTGGCGTTTCTGGCGAGGCCGTGACAGGAAAAAGGGGACGTGCTCGGGAGTGTTCGGCACGGAATGTGCCGGCGGGCGGATTCCCTTGCTTGCGCTGCGGGCTTGGATGGCGGCTCCCATGCAAGCCCGACGCGCAAGCGAGGGAATCCATCGATGGGAAACCCGTGTCACTCCGCCCAGGCCGACACCGGCACGCAGCTGCAGAACAGGTTGCGGTCGCCGTGGACGTTGTCCACCCGGGCGACCGAAGGCCAGTATTTGCCACGCTTGAGCGACGGGACCGGAAACACCGCGATCTCGCGGGAATAGGGCCGATCCCAGCCGTCGTCGGCGACCACCGCCGACGTGTGCGGGGCGTGCTTGAGCGGGTTGTTGTCCTGCGGCCAGACCCCCTCCTCCACCTGCCGGATCTCCTCGCGGATCGCGATCATCGCCGCGACGAATCGGTCGAGCTCTGCGAGCGGCTCGCTCTCGGTTGGCTCCACCATCAGCGTGCCCGGCACCGGGAAGCTCAGCGTGGGGGCATGGAGCCCAAAGTCGATCAGCCGCTTGGCCACGTCCTCGGCCGTGACGCCGCTCGTCTCCTTCAGGGGCCGCAGGTCGAGGATGCACTCGTGCGCCACACGGCCGTTGTCGCTCGTGTAGAGCGTCGGGTAGTGGCCGCGGAGTCGGAAGCTCACGTAGTTGGCGGCGAGGATGGCTGCCTCGGTGGCGTGCCTGAGCCCGTCGGCCCCCATCATCCGGCAATACATCCAGCTGATCGGCAGCACGGCGGCATTGCCCAGCGGCGCGGCCGACACGGCGCCCACATCACTCGCGGGCAGACCCGCCGTGGCGTGGCCGGGAAGGAAAGGCACGAGGTCTGCGACCACGCAGACCGGGCCGACGCCGGGGCCGCCGCCGCCGTGCGGGATGCAGAAGGTCTTGTGGAGATTCAGGTGGCTGACGTCGCCGCCGAACGCGCCGGGCGACGCCACGCCCACCAGGGCGTTCATGTTGGCACCATCGACATACACGCGGCCGCCGTGGCGATGGACGATCTCGCAGAGTTCTCTGATCTGGGTCTCGAAGACGCCGTGGGTGCTCGGGTAGGTGATCATCACCGCCGACAGCCGGTCGCTGTACTGCTCGCACTTGGCCTGCAGTTCGGCCAGATCAACGTTACCGTGGGCATCGCAGCCGGTAACCACGACTTCCATGCCGGCCATCTGGGCGCTGGCGGGGTTCGTGCCATGGGCGGACGACGGGATCAGGCAGATGGTGCGGTGGCCCTGGCCGCGGGCCCGCTGCCAGGCCTGGATCACGAGCAGACCTGCATACTCCCCCTGGCTGCCGGCGTTGGGCTGCAGGCTGATCCCTGCGTAGCCGGTGGCCTCGCAGAGCCATGCCCGCAGCTGCCGATCGAGCAACGCGTAGCCCTCGAGCTGATCGGCGGGGGCGAAGGGATGGACGTTCGCGAACTCGGGCCAGGTGATCGGGATCATCTCGCTCGTGGCGTTGAGCTTCATCGTGCAGCTGCCCAGCGGGATCATGCTGCGGTCGAGCGCGAGATCCCGATCGCTCAAACTCCGGATGTAGCGGAGCATCGAGGTTTCGCTGTGATGCGTGTTGAAGACCGGATGCGTGAGGAAGTCGCTCGTCCGCCGCAGGCCGGCCGGGATGAGCGGCTCGATGCCCCGCTCGTAGGCGGCCAGGTCGGGCAGGCTCTGCCCCGGCGCGGCGAACACGGTCCAGAGCCGCAGAAGATCGTCGCGGGTGGTCGTCTCGTCGAGTGAGATCGAGAGTGTGCGGGCGTCGAGGACGCGCAGGTTCATGCCCAGGTCGCGGGCCCGTGCGGCCAGTGCCGCTGTGCGGTCGCCCGTGTCGAGGGCGAGCGTGTCGAAGGCATGGGCGTGTCTGATGGTGACCCCCAGTCGTTTGAGGCCGTCGGCCAGCACCGCCGTGTAGGCCGCGATCCGCTGGGCGATCCGCGTGAGGCCTGCCGGCCCGTGGTAGACGGCATACATGCTCGCCACCACCGCAGGCAGCACCTGCGCCGTACAGATGTTGGAGGTGGCCTTCTCGCGGCGGATGTGCTGCTCACGAGTCTGGAGGGCGAGCCGGTAGGCGGGCCGTCCCTCCGCATCGATGCTCACGCCTACGAGCCGGCCCGGCATCGACCGCTTGAAGGCGTCGCGACAGGCGAAGAAGGCGGCGTGCGGGCCGCCGCAGCCCATCGGCATGCCGAACCGCTGCGTGGTGCCGACCACGATGTCAGCGGCCCAGTCGCCGGGCGGCACGAGCAGCGTCAGGGCGAGCAGATCGGTCGCGACGCAGAGCACCGCCTGCTTGGCGTGGACCCGCTCGGCGAGCCCGCGCCAATCGACCAGTTGGCCGTCGGTCGCAGGATACTGGACCAGCACGCCGAAGCAGTCGTGGTGGTCGAGCAGGTCGCCGACGCTGCCGACCTGGATCTCGATGCCCAGCGGCCGCGCGCGGGTCTCGAGCACTTCGAGCGTCTGCGGGTGGCAGCGGCCGTCGGCGAGGAACACCCTGCTGGTGCTCGTCGAGGTCCGCCGTGCGAGCGTCATCGCCTCGGCCGCGGCGGTGGCCTCGTCGAGCAGCGATGCATTCGCGATCGGCATGCCGGTGAGTTCGCAGATCATCGTCTGGAAATTGACGAGCGCCTCCATGCGGCCCTGGCTAATCTCGGCCTGGTAGGGCGTGTAGGCGGTGTACCAGGCGGGGTTTTCCAGGATGTTTCGCAGGATCACGCCGGGGGTGTGGGTGCCGTGGTAGCCCTGGCCGATGAAGCTCTTGAGGAGCCGGTTTTGCGACGCGATCTCCTTGAGTTCCGCGAGGGCCGCCGCTTCGGAGATGGGCGACGGAAGCTTCATGGCCTCTCGACGCGCGATGCTCGCGGGCACGATCCCCTCGATGAGCGACTGGCAAGACGCCTCGCCGATCGCATCGAGCATGTGCCGCTCGTCGGCGGCATCGAGCCCGATGTGGCGGGCCCGGAATTCGGCCGGGTTTTCCAGGAATGCCAGCGGGATGGCGGGCGATGCAGACATGACAGGGCTCCTCTTCGGTAAACCAAGGGTGGGCGTTCTTGGCCGGTGGAGCGGCGTGCCTCCACCGGGAACCCTGTTGTCCTTGGACCTGAGAGATTCGCCGCGGGCCTCGCCCACGGTTTGCCCCTTCGGTGGACTCAAGGCCCGGGGGCCGTGAGTCACTCTCCAACAGTGCGATAGTCAGTACTTTTGCCTGAGCGTTCGGCCTTCGGCGGTCTTGCGACTCTCTCCTGACACGGGAAGTCTAGCCCTGAGCCTGGAAATCGACAACCAACGCAGGGACTGGATAGGGTCAGCCGGCGGTGCATACTCTTTCAGGAACGATAGGTTTTCCCGGCGGCGATTCTGGACGCGGCCGGGGCGACGGTCGGTTGATTGTGCGGCGGTCCCCCCGACGCCTGTTTGCCGTTCGTTGATCCGTTGAGTTGTCGAACGTTTTCCGATTTCGATTCCTCTCACCGTCCTCACCCACCCTCCCCTCCAGACATCTTCGGAACGCACCGGCTCGTGGCAGCTCAGGCGGAGCGGTCGCGGGCTTTCGGCGGGTTTTCCCCGCGAAGCCACGCTGCCCCAGAGCGTGGTTGGGTTCGCTCCGCACCACACCCAAGCACACAAGACCAAGCACACTCGAGGATCCACTTCCATGCCTCCGCGCCCGCAACGTGCCCGTATCACCCGCGTCGAGATCGTCGCGGCGTTGGCCACTTGGACGCTCTCGATCGTGACCGCCGCGGCGCTCGCCGCGATCGGTTGGTTTGGACATGCCACGCACTGGACGTTTGGCCTTGGCGGCCATGGCGCCGGGCACGGGTCGGCCGAGCACGCCGCTCCCGAGCATGGAGCGCAGGCGGAGTCCGGGCACGCTGACTCGCCAGCCGCGGAGGCTGACGCCGTCCGTTTCAAGTCGAAGGAGGCGATGGAACGAACCGGCATCGAAATAGTGCCGGTCGAGGAGCGACCGATGGTCAGCGAGCTGGTCGCCAGCGGCGTCGTGCACTACGACCAGCGGCACATTGCGCAGCTCTCGGCCCGCGTGCCGGGGAGCGTCTGGCGGGTCGAGAAGCACCTGGGCGACACCGTGAAGAAAGGCGACGTGCTCCTCGTCATCGAAAGCCGCGAGGTGGGAAGGCTCAAGGCCGAGTTTCTCAATGCGCTCGTCGCCCACGAGGCTCGTCAGGAGCAACTTGCGATCCTTGAGGAGGTGAAAAGCGCCGTGATGGGCCGGCAGCTTCGCGAGGCGAAGTCGGCCCTCCGCGAGGCCACAAACCATCTCCACAACGCCGAACAGGCGCTCGTGAACCTCGGGCTGAATGTGTCGATCGCCGATTATGAACCGCTCGACGACGGCGCCCGCGCGGCCCGGATCCGCATCGCTGGACTGCCCGAGTCGCTGCTTGGCGTGATCGACCACGACCACGTCACCTCCAATCTGATGCCCTTGTGCGCCCCCTTCGATGGCATCGTGATCGGTCGCGACGCGGTGGTGGGCGAGGTGATCGATCCGGCCGAACCGATCTTCGAAGTGGCCGACGTCTCCACCATGTGGGTCGTGCTCAACATCAGCAAAGAGGATGCCGGTCGGGTGGCGCTCGGCCAGCGGGTCATGTTCCGCCCCGACGGCTCGACTGATGAATACGAGAGCCGCGTCGCCTGGATCAGCACCGAGGTCAACGAGGAGACGCGGACGCTGGAGGTCCGGGCGGAGATCTCGCGGGGCCCTGCCGCGACGGTCGCGGCCTCGCCAGACGGTCGTTCGACCCCGGCGGGCCTGCGGGCCAATACGTTTGGCAACGGCCGCATCGAGGTCGATCGCCGCGGCACGGCGCTCGTCGTGCCACGCTCAAGCGTGCAGTGGGACGGCAGCCGCTGGGTGGTGTTTGTGCCCACGGGCGAGGCGTCGTTCGCGGCCCGGCCGGTCAGTCCGGGCGTGCAACAGGGCGAATCCATCGAGATTGTCGGCGATTTCGCCGGCGGGGCCCGGCCGACGCATGTCGTCGGCTCCGGCAGCCACGTCCTCAAGAGCCAGATCCTGCTCGATCGCATGGAGGCTGGCGAGCTGTAATCGCCACATTCCATGCTGGAAGCAATCATTGCGTGGTCGCTGTCTCATCGAATCGCCGTGTTGGTGGGGGCGGCTTTTGTCTGTCTGGTCGGCTGGGTCGCCGCCAACCGGCTCGTGGTCGATGCCTTTCCCGACACGACGCCGGTGCAGGTGCAGATCAACACCGTGGCCCCCGGCATGGTGGCCGAGGAGATCGAGCGGCAGATCACGTTTCCGGTTGAGCTGGCAATGGGTGGCATGCCGGGCCTCGAAGGGCTGCGGAGTGCCAGCATGTTTGGCCTGTCGGTCGTGATCGTGACCTTCCGTGATGGCACCGATATTTATTTCGCGCGGCAGCTGATCAACGAGCGTCTCACGACGGTGAGCGTGCCCGGCGGCGTCGAACGGCCCGAGATGGGGCCGGTGTCGACGGGGCTCGGCGAGGTTTTCCACTACCTGCTCGTGCCCAAAGCTTCCGTCGGCGGGGCCGGCACTGCCGGGGCCGGCGGCATGAGCCTCACCGATGTGAAGACGCTCCAAGAATGGACGCTCAAGCCGGCGCTGCGGAGCGTGCCGGGGGTGGCGGAGGTGAACGCCTGGGGCGGCCTCAACAAGCAGTATCAGATTCGTGTCGACCCTGTCCTGCTCCGCAAATACGGGCTCTCCTTCGACGAGGTCGTGGCATCCGTGCCGCGGAACAACTTCAACGTCGGCGGCGGCTCGATCGACCGTTCCGGCGACGCGGTGCTGGTCTACGGCGTGGGCCGCACGGTCGATGTCGAGCAGATCGGCAAGATCGTGATCGCGTCGCGCGAAGGAACGCCGATCCGGATCCGCGACGTGGGCGAGGTGGTCATCGGCCACGAGATCCGCAAGGGGGCGGTCACCTACGGCGGCGCGGGGGAGGTGGTGCTGGGCCTCGGCTTCATGCTGATGGGGGAAAACAGCTACGCCGTCACCACGCGGCTGCGCGACCGCTTCGAGAAGCTGGTGAAGACGCTGCCGGACGGGGTCGAGGCGAAGATCGTCTACGACCGCACGAAGCTCATCGACCGGGTGATCGCCACGGTGCGGCAGAACCTGCTCGAGGGGGCGTTTCTGGTCATCGTGATCCTCTACGTGATGCTCGGCAACCTGCGGGCCGGGCTGGTGGCGGCCACCGCGATCCCGCTTTCGATGATGTGCGGCTTCATCGGCATGTGGCAGACGGGGATCGCGGCGAGCCTCTTGTCGCTCGGCGCGATCGACTTCGGCATCGTGGTCGACTCATCGGTCGTCGTGATCGAGAGCATTCTCGAGAAGATCGCGCATCATCCGGGCGCCCGGCACGAGCATCGAGGAATCCTGCCGGATGAACACGCGGATCGAGCAGGTGCTGCTCAAAGAATTCCCTGCGGAGATCGCCCACATCTGGAGTCGCACCGGCACGCCCGAGGTGGCCACCGACGCCGGTGCGATCGAGGCCACCGACATGTTCATCGCGCTCAAGCCCCGCGAGGAGTGGGTCCGCGCCCGCACGCAGGCGGGCCTGGTCGAGGTCATGAACACGGTGGTCGAGGGAGTGCCGGGGCAGATCATCTGGTTCACGCAGCCGATCGAGCAGCGGATCAACGAGATGGTGTCGGGCGTGCGAGCCGACATTGCCGTGAAGGTGTTCGGGAATGAACTCGAGGCCCTCGTGAAGAAGGCGGGCGAGGTGGCGCAGGTGCTGAAGAACGTGCCCGGAGGCGTCGACGTGGCCGTCGAGCAGGCGAGCGGCCAGCCGATTCTCAAGGTCGCCGTCAAGCAGGATGAGATCGCCCGCTACGGCATCTCCGCACAGGCCGTGCTCGACATCATCGAGAGCATCGGCGGCAAGGCAGTCGGGCAGATCGTGGAAGGGCAGTTGCGGTTTCCGATCGTGGTCCGCCTGCCCGAGGGCATGCGGGACGGGCCGGAATCGATCGGTGATATTGCCGTCCGTGGTCCGGCCGGTGAGAGCGTGCCGCTCGAGCGGATCGCCGACATTCAGACGATTCTCGGCCCCAAGTTCGTCACCCGCGAGTGGAGCGAACGGCGGGTCGTCGTGCAGTGCAACGTCCGCGGCCGCGACGTGGGCGGCTTCGTGGCGGATGCTCAAGGGGCGATCGACCGTTCGGTCGACCTGCCGCCCGCGGAGTTCCGGCTCGAGTGGGGCGGCCAGTTCGAGAACATGCAGCGGGCCCAGAAGCGGCTGTCGATCGTGGTGCCCCTCGCCCTCGTGCTGATCATCGCCCTGCTCTACCTCACCTACCGCAACGTCGCCGACACCGCCCTGCTCTTCGTGAGCGTGCCGTTCGCCTGCGTGGGGGGCATCTGGGCGCTCGCGGCCCGCGGGATGCCGCTGTCCATCTCGGCCGCGGTCGGCTTCATCACGCTCTCGGGTGTGTCGGTCTTGAGCGGCATGGTGGTGGCCAGCGCCCTGCGCGAGCGGCTGGCCCGCGGCACGGCCCGCGACGTAGCGATCGAGGAGACGGCGTCAGCGAGCCTCCGCACGATCATCATGACCGCCCTGGTGGCGAGCCTCGGCTTCATTCCGATGGCGGTGAGCGAGGGGACGGGGGCCGAGGTGCAGCGTCCGCTGGCGACGGTGGTGATCGGCGGCGTGATCACGAGCACGCTCTTCACGCTCTTCGTGCTGCCGGCGCTCTACCGGCTGATCCTCCCCGTGCCGCCGGTGAAGATCCTGCCCGGCGACCGGTAGGTGGGGCCGGGGCTGCCCATGCCCCGTCGCCGGACGTTCGCTTCGGACATCCTGTCCTTCGCTCACTCGGATGCTGACTGCGCTTCGCCATCCTGGCTGCGCTTGTCATCATACGCCGGCTCTCGAGGCCATGGGCAGCCCCTCGCGCGATACGTGTTGTTGGAATAAAAGCCCCCGGCGGGAGCCGGGGGACACCGGGCATGAACACCGTCCCACATGCCATGCAAACCCGGGAACACCCAACGACCCGGTGTCCCCGGACTTCCGTCCGGGGCTTTTTGTCAAGCGTCTGTCAGGCCCAAACACTTGCCAGGCGCGGAATCACCCGATGTCGAGAAATCGCGGGAGCGGGGCGTCGGCGGGGAGGCCGAGGATCGTGCGGAGTTCGGCGAGATCGGCGTCGGAGAGCGGCACGAAGAAGACGGGGTCTTGGCAGAGCGACGGGTCGACCAGCCGGTAGCCGGTGACCTGCGTGCCCTGCACGATTGGCGCCCGGCCGTAGCCGTACATCATGTTGTCGACTTTTTCGAAGAAGTCGCGAAGCGTGACGGCATCGGGCCGTGGCCGGCGAACATAGAAGAGTTCGATCACGTCCTTCCAGAAGTGGGGCACGAACTTCTCGCCGAAGTCGGCATGGCCGACCCGATCGCGGTTCGTGCCGGCGATCATGATCGGGAGCGAGCCAAGCCCGAGGCTGCGTTCGCGGCACCGCGCCTCGATCGTGGTGCCCAGATTGATCAGGAAATCGGCGCTGTAGCAGTCGTCGCAGATGAGCACGATATGGGCGAGATCCACCGGCTTTCCGGCCTTGGTACCGGCGCCATTGATGAGCGTGTCGGCCAGCCTGCCAAAGGGAATCGAATAGCTCTGGATCTCCTCCGGAGAGCCGTGGCCGAGGACGACGACGGAGGTGGGATTGCCTTCAGCGGCGGCCTTGCCCACGGCCGCGAGAAATTGGTCCGCGACCTCGCGGATCGACTCGGTGGCCGTGTCCTGCTTGAAGACGGTCGGCTTTGCTCCGTAGCCCGTGGCGATCGTCGTGATCTCCTTCGGCTCGAGGCCGCGGGCCGGATCGAGCAGGCCGATCATCGTGCGGTCCTCGCCGATCACGATCGCTGCGCCCGTCAGCTCGCGTTTGCGGTCGATGAACTCCGCCAGCTTCACGATTGCGTCGCGACGCTGGTCGTCGGAAAGCATCGAGAGCTGGTCGGCATGGTCGAGGCAGAGGTGGAAGAGCGAAGGCTCGATCTGCCGGTAGTGCTTGGGGGTGGTGGCGAGCTTTTTGGAGATAGCCGGGGAAAGTTCGGCCTGGAAGGCGGCGAAGTCTTTGGGGAAGTCTGCTGCTAGGGCGTCGGTCATCCAGCACAAGATCAGCAGGAGCGACAGGCAACGCGTGTGGTGGAAGCAGGATCGCAGCATAGTGCTCCGATTCTACCCCGGTGGCCGCGGATTCAGCTGAGTCGCGTGTCTTGCCGCAGTGCTTGTTGACGGGGGCGGAACATGCGTATAGTATACGGGCGTACATAAATCGTTGGAGGCGGCCGTATGGTCTCACGCGTCTTGGATGGTTTGGGCCGGTATTTCGAGGGACGGGAAACGGTGTCGACCGGATTTCCGTCGCTCGACCGCCTGTTGCCGGCCGGCGGCGTGCGACGCGGCAGCCTGGTGGAGTGGCTTGCCGGCGGCGATGCAGCCGGGGCGATCTCGCTTGCCTGTGCGGTGGCCTGCCGGCTGGCCGGCCCACGGTGGGGGGATCAGTCTCCGGCTTCACAGGCCTCGACGATCGTGGTCGTCGATCGTGGTCAGCGGTTTTATCCACCGGCCGTGATGCCGTGGATCGATGCACTGGTGCTCGATGCGTCGGCAGATGCCAAGGGAAAGAGCGGCGGCAGGCCGCATCTCGTGGTGGCCCGCGCCTCGCGCGACGATGACGAACTCTGGGCGATCGACCAGGCCCTCCGCTGCCCCGGCGTGGCGGCCGTGCTGGCCTGGCCGAAGCGGGTGCATGCCACGGCCATGCGGCGGTGGCAACTGGCGGCGCGGACAAGCGGGGCTGTCGGGCTTTGGGTACACGGGCTGGCGGAGCGGGTGCACCGCGTGGAGCGGGGCGCTGTGGGTGAGCCAACATGGGCCGACGCGAAGCTGGCGGTCTCGCCGGTGGCTGGGGGAGAGCCTGCCCTTGATCTGGCCGTTCGGCGGTTGCGGCTCACGCTCGTGGGTGGGCCGTGGGCGGGCGACGAGATGCTTGAGGAACGGTCGGCGGAAGTGTTTTTGGATCTCACCAATGGTCGTGAGTCCACACGCCGCCACCGCATGCCGGCCCGGCCTGCCTCGTCGTCCGCGGCAGGCAGTTTTCAAGTTGGGCATTTTCAGTCTGAGGAGGTGGCATGTCGCGCATCATGACGATTTGGCTGCCACGCTGGCCCGTGCAACGGCGATTGCTCGAGCGGCCGGACCTCCGCAGGCGGCCCGTGTTTGTCTGTCGGCGCGAACGCCGTGGCGTGATGACGGTGGTGGCCTGGGCCTGGGCGGCGCCGCCGCGGAGGTCGGGGCCATCTGTGCCGCAGCCGAGAGGGGCGAGCCTCGCGCGGATTCCATCAGGCATGTCGCTCGCCGAAGCGATGGCTGTGCTGGCGCTGACGCATGGCTCCCGAGCCTGCCATGTCGCTGAGGTCGAACAGGACGATCCCGTGGCCGATCTGGCATCGCTCGAGGAGATCGCCCGCTATTGTCGGCGGTTCGCACCGCTCGTGGCGATCGAGAAACCGCCGCAGCATGAACCTCTGGGGGCGGAGTGTCTGCAGGTCGATGTGACAGGCACAGCCGGATTTTTCGGGGGCGAGGGGCCGCTGGTCCGCACGGTCGTTTGGACGCTGGCTACGCGGGGCATTCACGCACGGGCTGCGATTGCCGATACCCCCGCCGCCGCCTGGGCTGCCGTGCACCACACGGATGCCCTCCATGCCGATGCGCGTCATTCGTGTCATTCTTCCTCTGGAAATGCGATGGGCTGGGGCGTGAGGCACCCCCATGCAACGTCACGGCACCGGCGTTGGGCGATCGTGCCCGCAGGGGCGCAACTGCAGTCGCTGGCCGGTCTGCCGGCTCAGGCCCTGAGGCTCGACGCCGCCGTGCTGGCACAGCTGCGAGATGTCGGGGTTGAGACCATCGGCGGCGTCGCTCGCCTGCCGCGGAAGAGCCTCGCCTCGCGGTTTTCTCCGCAGCTGATGCAGCGGCTCGCGGAGTTCACCGGCGAGCGGCCTGAGCCGCTGGTGGTCCCCTGCTCCAACGAATTGCCGACCGCCTCGCAGGCCTTCGATTTCCCGCTCCTGCTCCGTGATACGACGTTGGACGATCTGGTCGCGGTGATCGAGCGGCTTCTGCAGGAATGTGTTGCGCCGCTTGCGGCCCAGGGCAAGGGAGTGCTGTCGCTGCAGGTGCGGATCGATCGCTCTGGATCGGCCGAGCCTCGTGAGGCCTGCGCGCCGGTGATCATCGATGTCGGTGTGTTTCAGCCGAGCAGTTCGGCGAAGCATCTGGGGGAACTCGTGCGGCTGCGGATGGCAAGGATGCGAATGCCTCGGGAGATCGACGGAATCACGCTGGAAGTAGTGTCTGTAGGAGCGGTCGAGTGCCGGCAGCGGACGCTCTTTGGAGAGGCTGCGGAAACATCGGCTGCGCAGGTAGCGAGGCTGCTTGACCGACTGTCTGGCAGGCTCGGCCGCGGGGCGGTGTTCGAGCCCAAGCCGATGGCCGATGCCCAGCCGGAGCATGCGTGGGCGGCGGTGCCGCCGGCGGCCTCGCAGGTGGGCCGCATGATGGCTCCGCGCACGATGGTTTCCATGGCCGCCCCGCAGCGGCGGCCGATCTGGCTGCTGCCACGCCCTGTTCGCCTGGAGACGGTGTTGGTCGTGTCCGCTGGATTGTCCGCTGGATTGTCCGAAACGGGCCCGTCCGAGAGCCTGCCGCCGGCGCGGTTTCGGCTGGCTCCAGAGTTGGGCTCGCAGATACACGAGGTGGTGAAGGCCCACGGCCCGGAACGCATCGAGACGGCCTGGTGGCGCGGGCCGACCGTGCGCCGCGACTATTACGTTGTCGAGACGAGCACGGGGGGCCGCTACTGGATCTTCCGCCGGCTGCGTGGTGCCTCACCCGGCGGGCCGGGTGGGGAGTGGTTTCTGCACGGCACGTTTTCCTGAACACGTTTTCCGAAAGCCGAATCATAGGAGAGGCATTCATGGATGAGCCGCCGTATGCAGAGTTGCACTGCAGGAGCAATTTTTCATTTCTGGAGAGCGGTTCGCACCCCGAGGAATTGGTGGAGAGGGCCCACTCGCTCGGCTACGAGGCGATTGCCATCACCGACCGCAGCACGCTCGCCGGCATCGTGCGGGCGCACGGCGCGGCCAAGCAGTCAGGCATCAAGCTGATCGTCGGAGCACATCTGGAGCCGGTCGATGCCATGCCGCTGGTCGTGTGGGCGACCAACCGCACCGGCTATTCCAATCTCTGCCGGCTGCTGACGAGAGGGTATGCCGCTGCCGCGAACGACTCCGTCGCCGTCGCGGCGCATGATGCCGGCGCGAACGCGTGCCTGCTGTCGCTAGCCGATATTGCCGCCCATGCCGAGGGACTGCTCGCGGGTGTGCCGCTGGCGGCGATTACGGCTGCCGGCATGAGCGATGCCGGCGGAGTGCGCGATGCCGGCGAAGCCATCCTGCAGTGGCGGGAGGTGTTTGACGATCGGCTGGTGGCGCTGGCCGAGGTGGCACTCGAAGGGGATGACGAGGAACGCTTGCGGTGGTGTGCGACGGTGGGCCGTCAGACGCGGGTGCCGATCGTGGCGGCCGGCGATGTCCGCTACCACGCGCGCTCCCGCCTGCCGCTCTTCGATGCCCTCACAGCTATCCGCCACGGTTCTACGGTGGAGGAGGTGCGTGGGCGGTTGCTTTCCAACGGCGAGCGGCACCTGCACGACCGTCGGCGGATCGCCGAGCGGTTTGCCTCGCTTGCGGGGGCCGTCGAGCGGTCGGTGGAGATCGCGAGACAGTGCACGTTTTCGCTCGCAGAACTGCGGTATGAATATCCCGACGCGAGCGTGCCAGAGGGCCGCACGCCGGCGGAGCATCTGGCGGATCTGGCCTGGCGGGGGGCGGCGAAACGGTATGCCAACGGCATTCCCGAGAGGGTGAGATTGCTCATCGAGCACGAGCTTGCGCTCGTGGCGGAACTTGGCTACGAGGCCTATTTCCTGACCGTTTTCGACATCGTGCGGTTTGCCCGTCGCCGCGGCATCCTCTGCCAGGGCCGGGGATCGGCGGCCAACTCCGCCATCTGCTACTGCCTCGGCATCACGTCGGTCGATCCGGCCCGCATGGACGTGCTCTTCGAGCGGTTCATCAGCCGCGAACGCTGCGAGGCGCCCGATATCGACATCGACTTCGAGCACGAGCGACGCGAGGAGGTGATCCAGTATGTCTACGAGACCTACGGCCGCAGCCGGGCGGCGATGACAGCCGAGGTGATCTCCTATCGGCTGCGGTCGGCTGTGCGGGACATCGCCAAGGCGCTCGGGCTGTCGCTCGATCGCGTGGAAAAAATCGCCAGCGTGCTCGACGTGGGGGATGGTGTGGGGGAATTGCCGCAGCGGCTGGCCGAGGCCGGCCTCGATCCCGCCGACGCCACCTGCACGCGGCTCGCCACGCTCGTCGGCTCACTCATCGGCTTTCCCCGCCATCTGGGGCAGCATGTGGGCGGCATGGTGATGACGCGGGGTGATCTCTGCGATCTCGTGCCGATCCAGCCAGCCGCGATGGATGGCCGCACCGTCATCCAGTGGGACAAGAACGACCTCGACGAACTGGGCATTCTCAAGGTCGATTGCCTCGCGCTCGGCATGCTCTCCTGCCTCCACCGGGCGTTCGACCTGATCGAGTCTGCGGGTGGGCCGAAACTGACGCTGGCCACGGTGCCCGCCGAAGACGGCAGTGTCTACGAGATGATCTCACGGGCCGACACGGTGGGTGTGTTCCAGATCGAGAGCCGGGCGCAGATGAGCATGCTGCCCCGGCTGAAGCCGGCCTGTTTCTATGATCTCGTGATCGAGGTGGCGATCGTGCGGCCCGGACCGATTCAGGGCGACATGGTGCATCCCTATCTCCGCCGCCGCTCGGGCGAGGAGCCGGTGACGTTTCCGAGCGATGCCATTCGTGCGGTGCTCGAAAAGACTCTCGGCGTGCCACTCTTTCAGGAGCAGGCGATGAGGCTGGCGGTGGTGGCGGCTGGCTTCACTCCCGGCGAGGCCGATCAGCTCCGTCGTGCCATGGGGGCCTGGCGGCGGCCGGGAGTGATCGACGAGTTTCACAGGAAGCTAGTCGACGGCATGCGTGGCCGCGGTCTTTCGCAACAGTTTGCCGAGCAGGTGTTTCAGCAGATTCGTGGCTTCGGCGAATACGGCTTTCCGGAGTCGCACGCGGCGAGCTTCGCGTTGTTGGTCTATGTGTCGGCGTGGCTGAAGCGACACCATCCGGCCGCCTTCACGGCCGCCCTGCTCGGCAGCCAACCGATGGGGTTTTACGCGCCGGCGCAGCTGGTTCGGGATGCCAAGGAGCATGGCGTGAAGGTGCTGCCGGTCGACGTGAATGCCAGTGCGTGGCACGCGCGGCTGGAGGTGGATGGCAAAAGCGGAAAGCGGAAAGCGGAAAGTGGCGGATCGTCCCGGGGGCAGCGGCCGGAGCCCGCCGTGCGGCTGGGGCTGGAGCAGGTGTACGGTCTGGGCGAAGCGGCGGGCCGGCGGATTGAAGCGGCGCGGCGGGCCGGACTATTCAGGCTTCCGCACGAACTGGCCCGGCGGTCGCAACTCGATCGTGAATCGCTCCTGCATCTGGCACGTGCCGGGGCGTTTGAGTCGCTGGGGCTCGATCGGCGCCGGGCTGTCTGGGAGGCGATGCGGTGCCTCGACCGTCCGGAAAACCAGCCGCTGTTGCGGGGCCTTCAGGACGAGGACGACTCTGATGAGGGCGACGATCTGCTCCTGCCCGGGATGACGCGGCAGGAGGAGGTGATCGCCGACTATCGCACCGCCGGCCTCTCGCTCCGGGCTCATCCCCTCCACTTCCAACGCGATGAACTTGTGGAGCGGGGAGTCATCACCGCCGCTGATGCCGGCGTGTCTCCAGAGGGCCGCCGCGTGCAGGTGGCCGGCATCGTGCTCACGAAGCAGCGGCCGGCCACGGCCGGGGGGATGATCTTCCTGACGATCGAGGATGAAACCGGTGCGGCCAACATCGTGGTGCGGCCGGATGTCTGGCAGGCGGCCGATCATGCCGTCCGCCGCGCGGCGGTGCTCGTCGTGCACGGCAGAATCCAGCGACGCGGTAAGGTCGTGCACATTCTGGCGACGAGCCTCGAGCCGCTCGTCCTCTCCGAACTGCCAAGAATGTCACGCGACTTCTGCTAGCGACTAGCTTCACGCGAAACATCGGCATCCTGCCGATTTTCGCTTGGCGGGCATCCGCCCGCTGGTGCTTACCCGGCCCTCCGGGCCTAGCGCTTTGACGCTTTAGTCCCTGCTGAATCCGTGAGGGGCTGCCCATGCCTCGAGAGCCGGCGTTGCTGACCAGCGCAGGCAGGATGCCGGAGCGCAGTCAGCATCGAGTGAGCGAAGGGCAGGATGCCCGTAGCGAACGTCCGGCGACGGGGCATGGGCAGCCCCGAACCGTGCCGGCGGTGAAGTGCCGTAGAAGGCTGACAGCCGTCTCGCTGGCAGATGGTTGTCAAACTGCCCGGTGGCTCGCGTAACTGGACGCGGCCGAAATTTGTCCTACAAAAGCAGTCATGACATCGACCGCCGTCACGGAAACGAATCTCGGCATCGGCCCGCTCTACCGCGGCAAGGTTCGCGATTGCTACCGCCTTGACCATTCGGCGTTCGGCCCCGCGATGCTCATCGTCAGCACCGACCGGATCAGCGCCTTCGACTGGATCCTGCCCACGCCCATTCCCGACAAGGGGAAGGTGCTCACCGCGATCTCGTCCTTCTGGTTCGGCTGGCTTTCATCCGGACCGCATCCGCAGGCCCATCACCTGCTCACGACCGACGTCGATGCCATGGGCCTGCCGGGCACGGTCGATCGCGAGCTGCTCCGCGGCCGCACGATGCTCGTGCGACAGGCGGAGGTGATTCCCTTTGAGTGCGTGGTCCGCGGCTGGCTGGCTGGCTCTGGGCTGGCCGAATACCGCCGCAACGGCACCGTCTGCGGCGTGCGGCTGCCTGCCGGCCTCGGTCCGGGGTCGCCGCTGCCCGAGCCGATCTTCACGCCGGCAACCAAGGCCGTGACTGGGCATGACGAGAACGTGTCGTTCGAGTGCATGGCCGACCGCATCGGCGTCGCGCTGGCAGCGAACCTCCGCGAGAAGAGCCTCGACGTCTTCCGCCGCGGGGCCGAATATGCCGCCTCGCGTGGGATCGTGGTCGCCGACACGAAATTCGAATGGGGCCGTCTCCCCGACGGTTCCCTGCTCCTGGTCGACGAGGTGCTCACCCCCGACAGTTCCCGATTCTGGCCTGCGGACGGACTCGCCCCCGGCCGCGTGCCAGACTCCTTCGACAAGCAGTTTGTGCGGGATTGGCTGGAAACGAGCGGCTGGGACAAATCGAGCACCCCCCCCGCTCTGCCGGCCGACGTCGTCGCCAAGACGCGGGAAAAATACCTCGAAGCCTGCCGGCTGCTCACAGGCCGGCTCCCGTGAACGTGGGCCGGCACGGGCTGTTTTTCGCAATGGTTTCTGGCCTAGGGGGGCGTGCCTGCCGAAATTAGACTTGGGCTGGCGTCCGTCTACCGCCTGACCGCCCCCTCCCTTTCATACTGCCTGCCCATGCTGCGTTACTGGACCGCTGGAGAATCGCACGGCCCCGCTCTCCTGGCCCTCGTCGACGGGTTTCCGGCCGGCCTGACCGTCGACAAGGCCTTGATCGACGCCGAACTCGTGCGTCGTCAGGGCGGCTATGGCCGCGGCGGCCGGCAGCGGATCGAGACCGACGCCGTCACGTTTCTCTCCGGGCTCTGGCATGGCACCACGCTCGGCAGTCCGTTGGCTCTCGAGGTCGTCAATAAGGATGCGAAGCTCGAAAAGCTGGAGGACGTCGATCGTCCGCGGCCGGGCCATGCCGACCTTCCCGGCGCCGTCAAACACCTTGGGGGCGTCCGCGCAGTGCTGGAACGGGCGAGCGCCCGCGAGACCGCTGCCCGCGTGGCCGCCGGCGCCCTGGCCCGCCAACTGCTCTCGCTCTTTGGCATCGAGGTCGCCGGTTGGGTGACCGAACTCGGCGGTGTGGTGCTCGGCGACCGCGCCGGCACGCTGCCCGAACTGCGTGCCCGTCGCGACTCGAGCGCCATCTATTCTCTCCATCCCGAACGCGATGCCGAGGTGACCACCCTCATCGACCGCATCGGCAAAGAGGGCGACACGCTCGGCGGCGTGGTCGAGGTCCGTGTCGATGGACTGCCGATCGGTTTGGGCACGCACGCCCAGTGGGATCGCAAGCTCGACGGCCGGCTCGCGCAGGCTGTGATGGCCGTGCAGGCGATCAAGGGCGTGGAGATCGGCATGGGCTTCGAGGCGGCTCGGCGCCGCGGCTCCGAGGTGCACGATCCGATCCACTACGACGCGGCGGCCCGCGGCGGCCCGCAACTGGGGTTCACCCGGCCCACCAACAATGCCGGTGGGCTCGAGGCCGGCATGACCAATGGTCAGCCACTCGTGATCAAGGCCGCGATGAAGCCGATCAGCACGCTGCGGAAACCGCTGGAGTCTGTGAATCTCAAGACCAAGCAGGCCGAGGACGCCGCCTATGAGCGAAGCGATGTCTGTGCGGTCAGTGCCTGTAGTGTGATCGTAGAGAGCGTCGTCGCCTTCGAGGTGGCAGCGGCCCTGGTGGACAAGTTTGGCAGCGACAGTGTCGAGGAGATGCAGGCGCGGTGGAAGCTCTACCACGACCTGGCGCGGAATCGGTAGTGGCCGCGTGAAGCGACAGACTGGCGGGTCGCGGGAGGCGATCCCTTGAACCGGCAGGGAACAGGGATGTTCATCGAACGGTCGGCGGCACGAATTCGGCTGGTGCGCACGCTTTTCGTGCTGCTCGGGGTCCTGCCCTGCGCCGGCCTGTGCGCGTGGGCCGCGGTGCGGCATTCCAGCAGCCATCGCGAGGCGATCGAACGCCGCTGCGAACAGGTGATCGGCCTGCCGCTCGACATTGGCAGCGTCGAACATGTGCGGCCCAATGCCATGCGGCTGCGGAACTGCCGGCTATCCTCGGCGTCGGGGGGCGTGGTGTTGTCGGCGCCGGTGATCGACGTCGAGTCGTCGGCCCGCGAACTCCGGGTGACATTGGGGAGGCTCGACTGCGGGCCGCCACTGGCCGGCGTGCTGGCCAGGCTGGCGGCGGATTGGCTGCGGCAGCCGGTTCGATTTCCGGTGGATTGTGTCATCGATGTGGAGGACTTCTCGTGGCGCGCGCGTCCGCCTGCGGTTGAGGCCGCCGGCCAGCCGGGGGAGCGTGCGAGCCCCGGTTCCCGCTCCAGCGGGCTGCACGTCGAATGCGTTGCCGCCAACGGTTCCCGTGCGGTCCGCGTTCGACGGAATGTCGACGGAATGTCGACGCCGGATGAAGTCCGCGTGGTCGTCGGTGCGTTCGAAGGCCCGGCTGACCATGATGATGCCACGGGAGAGGCTGGTGTCCGCACCCCGGAACAGCATGCGACAGGAAAGCTGGAGGTGAACGGCACCATCGCGGAGCCGCTGCCGGTTACCGTGCTGGAGGCGCTCGCGGGGCTGGAAGCCGGGGCGGTGCCGTTGGGTGCAGAGGCCGCCGCGAGCGGCACCGTCTGCGCGGTGCTCGATGACAGCGGGGCGAGCGGCTCCGGCCAGGTCCGGATCGAGCGGATTGATCTCGCCTCGGCCAGCATGCATCTCTCCCATCGGATGGCAGGGGAAGCGTTGCTGGCGATCGACCGGCTCGAGTGGAGCCGCGGCCGGGTCACCGTCTGCGAATGTCAGTGCGCCGTCTCCCGCGGAAGGGTTGGTCAGCGACTGCTCGACGCGTTTGTGTCAGTGCTCGGCTGCCGCCCGGGGCCGGCCTACCGTTCGCTTGCCCGTGAAGAAGTGAGGGCGTTCGACGACGTATCGGGCCTGCTGAAGATCGATTCTGCGGGCATCGATCTCCGCGCTCAGCCAGGCTGGAATGGCTCCCTGGCGAGGATCCAGGGCCTTTCGATTCTGGATGATCCCCAGGTGGTGGTGCCGCTCGACCGGGTGGCCTGGTTGCTGTCGCCGCCTGGTGCGGCGGTCGTTCCCGCCTCTCGGGCCACTGCCTGGCTGCTCAGCTTGTTTACGATCGATTCCGCCGGAAGTGCTGCGGCCGCTGTTCACCCTGTTCCCGCCGGTCCGTCTGCGGTGCAAGGTCCGGACGATCTCTCCCGCAGGCCACCCGATCAGGCGGGGAGGCCCACGCGTCGTAGCGAATTTTGACCCATTTTTGACATAGGGCAGACGTTCGGCTGACTCCTGAGGCTGGCAAGTCTGACGAAATACGTCACAGTATCGTCCGCCGGCGGAGTGCCGGCCCACGCGATCCGCTTCGAACCACGTTCGTCCACGCATGCGATGCCATGCAATCCTCGGACTAACGCGACGCAGCGGTCACGGCAGGATGATCGTGCGGCCTTTCGAAAGGAACCGATGACGCCCTCAACCCCGATGCTTCCCCGCCCCGGACATGCTCGCAAGAGCCACCATGCCAAGACTGGTAGCCATGCTGAGCAGCAGGCAACCCTTGATGCCGTTTCCGGCGCCGACGGCCTCGAGTTTGGTCGCACCGCCCTCCATGACCCCAGGCAGGGGGATGACGCCGCGTCTGCGGGCAGCCTTGCCGCGGAGCCGCGGCAGGACGGCGTCGGAGCGGTCGCGGGGATCGATTGGCCCGTGCTGATCTGGATCGTGGGCGTGCACCTCACGGCGTTGGCCGCGCCATTCTGTTTTTCGTGGTCGGGCCTGGCGATCTGCCTCGCGCTTTATTGGGTAACCGGCAGTTTTGGCGTGTGCATGGGCTACCATCGGCTGCTCACGCACGGCAGTTTCACGACGTGGCGGCCTATAAAGCTGTTCTTTGCCTGGCTGGGCGGGGTGTCGGGAGAGGGGTCGGCGCTGCTCTGGGTTGCCAACCACCGCAAGCATCATGCCTTCAGCGATCAGGAGGGCGATCCCCATACGCCGCGAGACGGCGGCCTCTGGTCCCACATGCTCTGGATGTTTCCGAGGCGGACCACGGCAGAGCTGGCGGCCCATATCACCCGCTGGGCTCCCGACCTCGATCGCGACCGCGGGCTGCATTTCCTGCAGAATACGTTTCTGTTGTGGCACTTCCTCATTGGCGCGGCTCTCTTGGCCGGCGGCTGGTGGCTG
Source organism: Pirellulales bacterium (assembly GCA_044236455.1). Classification (GTDB taxonomy): domain Bacteria; phylum Planctomycetota; class Planctomycetia; order Pirellulales; family UBA1268; genus CAMCQY01. The sequence continues at coordinate 12,828 of JBIIGJ010000023.1, read as the reverse complement.
GGTGGACCGCAATTAGCTGTCTCCTGGCTGGTCTGGGGGCTCGCCCTCCGGATGGTGATCGTGTTTCACGTCACCTGGCTGGTGAACTCGGCGAGCCACATGTGGGGCTACCGCAACTACGAGACGACCGACGACTCCCGCAACCTCTGGTGGGTAGGCCTGCTCGCCTTCGGTGAGGGCTGGCACAACAACCACCACGCCTATCAACGGATGGCGAAGCACGGGCATCGCTGGTGGGAGGTCGACGTCACGTATTGGGGAATCCTGGCTTTGGAAAAGCTCGGGCTCGCCTGGAACGTGGTGCATACTCCGTACGGCAAAAATAGCCACGGAACGCCGACAAAATAGCGGGGGAAGGCGGGGTTTCTGGCGGCTGCTGTTGCAATCTCCAGAGCCCTCGATACACTTCGCCTAACGAAACCTCATTTCAACAATCAGTGCCGCCCGTGGACGGGTGGATTTAGGCTCGATGTCGCTTACAAAAGAACGAAAAAACGAGCTGATTGGTGCGTATCGGCGAGGGACTGCCGACACCGGATCAGCCGAGATTCAGATCGCCCTTTTGACGGGGCGGATTTCGCATCTCACGGACCACTTCAAGAAGCATTCGAAGGATTTTGCTAGTCGTCGCGGTCTGCTCATGATGGTGAGCCGTCGACGCCAGCTTCTTGATTATCTGAAGCGAGTCGCTCCGCAGCGGTATCTCGACGTCATTCGGCGGTTGGAGATCCGTAAGTAGGCTTTCTGCCTGTCGCCCGTCGGCGCGTGGCATTGATTGATGGGGTTCGCTCCCGATTTTTCTCCGGCTGATCGCGTTGGGCCATCGTTGGTCCGGTGCGACTCCGGGGTGGGTCTGGTGCTGTCGCCCCGTCGTCATCCACAAATCTCTCACTGCAAAATTTTGAAGTGCGTCCCAAGTTGTGGACGTTCTCAGGCACAATTTTCCGGAACGCAAAAGAAAGAAAAGAAAAAAGGAAAACATTATGAAGCAACGCGTTGAACGGCAGATCGGCGAACAAGTGCTCTTCATTGAGACTGGCTTTCTCGCCAAGCAGGCCGCGGGCAGCGTGCTCGTTGGCTATGGCGAGACGAGGGTGCTCGTGGCGGCTGCCACCGGCGCGCCCCGCGCCGGCATCGATTTCTTCCCGCTGACCTGCGACTACCGCGAGCGGGTGGCCGCCGCCGGCAAGTTTCCCGGGGGCTTCCTCAAGCGTGAGGGCCGCCCCACGATGAAGGAGACGCTCACCAGCCGTCTCATGGACCGGCCTATTCGCCCATTGTTTCCCGAGGGCTTTTTCGACGAGGTGCAGGTGCAGGCGCAGGTGCTCGCCAGCGACCGCCAGAACGACCCCGACATCCTTGGCATGGTTGGCGCGTCGGCGGCGCTGTGCGTTTCGCCGCTGCCCTTCCGCGGTCCTCTGGGCAGCGTGCGGATCGCGCAGGTGGATGGTCAGTTCATTCCGTTCCCCACCCAGGACCAACTCGAGGAGAGCGACCTTGATCTCGTCGTCTCCGGCAGCCCGACGGCCGTGCTCATGATCGAGGGCTTTGCCCGCGAGATGCCCGAGGACCGCATGCTGCAGGCGCTCGAAGAGGCCCATCGCCACATCCGCACGATCTGCGAGATGCAGGAAGAGCTTGTCCGCAAGGCGGGCAAGCCGAAGAAGGAATATGTCCTGGCCGACTACTCCGTCCTGCGTGACCGTTTGACCCGCGGCTACCTGGCCGAGCTCAGGGGTGCCAAGGCGATCGCCGGTAAGCAGGATCGCGGTCAGGCCGTCAAGGCGCTGCGGGAGCGTGCGAAGGCCGAGATCGCCCCGTCCGAGCCGGCTGCGACGGCCAAGGCCGGCGACGCGGGTGGTTTCAGCGACGCCGACTTTGCCCACGTTTGGCATGCTCTCGAGGAGCAGGCCGTCCGCGAGAACATTCTCGACGGGAAGCGGCCCGATGGCCGCGACTACACGTCGCTCCGACCAATCCATTGCGATGTCGATCTGCTGCCGCGGGTGCACGGCTCGTCGCTCTTCCAGCGTGGCGAGACGCAGGCCCTCATCACCATCACGCTCGGCACCGGCAAGGACGAGCAGCGGGTGGACGGCCTCGTCGACGAGTATTCCAAGAAGTTCATGCTCGACTACTACTTCCCGTCTTATTCGGTCGGCGAGGTGCGGCCGATTCGCGGCCCGGGCCGGCGTGAGATCGGCCACGGTGCGTTGGCCGAGCGGAGCGTCAAACCGGTGCTGCCCGATCCGGACGTCTTCCCCTACACCATCCGCGTGATCTCCGACATCCTCGAGTCGAACGGTTCGAGTTCGATGGCGTCGGTCTGCGGTGCCACGCTGGGCCTGATGGCCGCGGGCGTGCCGATCTCCAATCCCGTGGCGGGCATTTCGGTCGGCCTCGTCAAGCAGTCTGAGCAGAAGTGGGTTCTGCTCACCGACATCATTGGTGACGAGGATCACTATGGCGACATGGACTTCAAGATCGCCGGTTCTCACCAGGGCATCACCGGCATCCAGCTCGACCTGAAGATCGACGGCATCTCGCCGGCCATCATCGAGGCCACGCTGCGGCAGTCTCGCGAAGCTCGTCTGGAAATCCTGCGGAACATGCTCTCCGCGATTCGCCGGCCGCGGGAAGAGATCTCCCCGTGGGCGCCGCGCCTACTGCGGACGCGGATCGATCCCGAGAAGATCGGTTTGCTCATCGGTCCGGGCGGCAAGACGATCCGGGCGATCCAGGAATCTTCGGGCGCCAGCATCGAGGTCGAGGACGACGGCACCGTGACGGTGGCCAGCCACGACGCCGAGGGCGCGATGGCGGCCATGGCGAAGATCGAGGCGCTCACCGCGTCGATCCAAATCGGCCGAATCTACGAGGGTCGGGTGACCAGCGTGAAGGATTTCGGCGCGTTCGTGGAACTCGTCCCGGGCAAGGATGGACTCTGCCACGTCAGCGAGTTGTCCGACGAGTATGTGTCGAGCGTCGCGGACGTGTGCCGCGTGGGCGACATCATGCGGGTGAAGGTGATTGCCGTCGACGACCAGGATCGCGTGAAGCTGAGCCGCAAGGCTGCCATGCGTGAGCAGGCGGAGGCTGGCAAGCCGGCCGGGAACTCGTAGGACGGAAACCGTTCCGGCACCTCCGAGCCATACGGAAACCTCGTGGCATCCTAAAATTTCGTGGAAGGGGCCATGTCGTCCGTCGACGATTCAAGCCGCCCTCGGGCGGAAACCTATGCGGAATTTGCGGCTCTCGTGGGCGCCCTGGCCCACGAGATCCGCAATCCGCTCTCCACGATCCGTCTCAACATGGAGTTGCTCGCCGAGGACTTCGATCAGACCGATCCGGAGTCGCCGACGAAGCAGCGTGACCGCCGAGCCAAGGCGAAGATCGATCTGGTGCGTCAGGAGTGCGACCGGCTGCAGAAGCTGCTGGGGGATTTTCTCGACTTCGCCCGCCAGGAGAAGCTGAGCCTCGAGCCCGGGAGCCTCAACGCAGAGATCGACCAGTTGCTCGATTTCTACGCCGCGCAGGCCCGTGATGGTCATGTCGAGATCGTGCGGTATCTCGATCCAGAACTGCCGATGGTCCGGCTTGATCGTGAGACCCTGCGGTCCGCCGTGCTCAACCTGCTGATCAATGCTGTGCAGGCGATGGAGGGGGGCGGGCAGTTGGTCGTGCGGACGCGGCCGGCCGGCCTGGGAGTGTTGTTGGAACTGATCGACACCGGGCCGGGCATGGATGCGGAGACGCTGGCGAAGGTGTTTCGAGCCTTCTACACGACCAAACAGGGGGGCTCCGGGCTCGGACTGCCCACGGCCAGGAAGATCGTCGAGGCCCACGGCGGCTCGATCGACATCGAAAGCACGCCCGGACGGGGCACCAAGGTCACGATTTGGCTGCCGGCCCCGCCCCGGCTCCCCACGACCGGATCGCGTTCGACCAAGGCTCAGGACCGTGCCGCGGCGGCCGCCCACCAACTGGACGGGGCGAAGGGCGGCTTCGTACCATCGAAGACACCATGACTCAGCCACGGGACACGACGTCTGCCGCGCATGCATTGCCAGCCCCCGGGCTGCAGGGGCTCGTGCGCGTGCTCGTGGTTGACAACGACATCGTCCATGCCCGCACCATGGGGGAGGTGTTGAGTCGGCTCGACTATCAGGTCGTGGTGGTTGGCAGCGGCACGGAGGGAGCCAGGAAGATCGATCAGGATTCCTTCGACGTGGTCGTCACCGACCTGATGATGAACGATATCGGCGGCCTCGAGATCCTTGCCCGGGCGAAGCAGGCGTCGGCCGACACGGAGGTGATCGTGGTCACCGGCCACGGCACGATCCCCTCGGCGGTCGCCGCGATGCAGCAGGGGGCATTCACCTACCTGCAGAAGCCCCTCGACCTCGCTCATCTGCGGTCGGCCGTCGAGAAGGCCTCGGCGGGCGTCCGCCTCAAACGGCAGAATCTTGAACTCAACCGCCGGCTCGACGAAAAGTTCGGATTCGAGGGAGTGATCGGATCGAGTGCGCAGATGCTCGGCCTCATCGAACGGCTCAAGAGGATCGCCCCGACCGACGCCACGGTGCTCATCCAGGGGGAGACCGGCACCGGCAAGGAACTTGTGGCGCAGGCCATCCATCAAAACAGTCCCCGCAAAAACAAGCCCTTCGTCGCCCTGAACTGTGCGGCGCTCAGCGAGAACATCCTGGAGAGCGAACTGTTCGGCCATGTCCGGGGTGCGTTCACAGACGCTTCCAGCGACCGCGTCGGCAAGTTTGAGTACGCCAATGGCGGCACGCTCTTTCTCGACGAGGTCGGCGACATGCCGATGCCTACGCAGATCAAGCTGCTCCGCGTGCTTGAGTCGGGGGAGATCACGCGGGTTGGCTCCAACACGCCGACGCGGGTGAACGTGCGGATCCTGTCGGCCACGAACCGGAACCTCGAGGATGCGATTGCGGCGGGTTCCTTCCGCAGCGACCTCTACCATCGGCTGAAGGTCGTCACCATCGCCATCCCCACGCTTCAGGAACGGGCCGCCGACATTCCCCTCCTCATCGAGCACTTCATCAAACAGTTCGCCAAACGGCATGGCAAGACGATCAAGGGCATGTCGCTGGCTGCCCGCATGAAGCTCGGCTCGTACGATTGGCCGGGCAACGTGCGGCAGCTTCGCAACGTGATCGAGAGCATGGTGGTCGTCGATTGCGACGAACTTCTCGACGTGGACGACCTGCCGCTGGAGTTCGAGCCCGAGGCGGCGGCCGGCGTTGTCGAGACGGCCGGCTCGGTTGAAACGGCCGGATCGGCAGGTGTGGCCACTGCTCCGGTCGTCGACATGCCGGCCGGTGTTGCGGCATTTGTGGGTCGTCCTCTGGAGGAAGTGGAGCGGATTCTGATCACGGAAACGCTCAAGCTGACCGGAGGCAACCGCGAGCAGGCCGCGGAACTGCTTGGCATTGGTGAGCGGACGCTCTATCGGAAAATCAAGGAGTACCAGCTGCCCTGACGGACCGAGGCGGAGGCAGCAACGGAGGCATGGCGAGAATTCACAAGCTGCCGGTGTCGGTGGTCAACCGCATCGCTGCGGGCGAGGTGGTTGAACGGCCGGCCAGCGTGGTCAAGGAACTGCTCGAGAATGCGCTCGATGCCTCGCCCTCGCGGGTTGATGTCGCGATCGAACAAGGGGGCATCGCTCTGGTCCGCGTGGTCGACGATGGCGGGGGCATCGAATCCGACGACCTGCCGTTGGCCGTCACGGCTCACGCCACCAGTAAACTGCGGGTGGCGGAGGATCTTGAGCGGATTCAAACACTGGGCTTTCGCGGGGAGGCGCTCGCGAGCATCGGGGAGGTGGCTCGCCTCGTGATCCGGTCGCGCACTTCGCACGGTTCCGGGGCGAGTCTGACGGTGGACGGCGGCCGGGTGGGTGAGGTGGTGCCGGAAGGATGTGGCCTTGGCACGACCGTGGAGGTGCACCAACTCTTCGGCAACGTGCCTGCTCGCCGGTCTTTTCTCCGGGCGCCACAGACGGAATGGTCGCATTCGTCGGAGGCATTCGTCCGTACCGCCCTGGCCCACCAAGACGTGGCGTTGTCGTTGTCGCACAACGGCCGCCGCGTTCACGATCTGCCGGCGGTAACCGCGTGGCGAGACCGGATCGGCGGGCTCTTCGGCTCGAGTCTCGGTGAACGCCTGATCGAGGTGGCGGCGGATGACGGCGAGATCTCCGTGCGCGGCCTCGTCGGCCGTCCAGAGGACGACATGGCCGGCACGCGTCTGCAGTATCTCTTCGTGGCCGGCCGGCCGTTTCGCGACCGCTCGATCCTGCATGCCGTGCAGGAAGGATACCGTGGCCTGCTCCTCTCCGGGCGGCAGCCGATCGTGTTCCTGTCGTTCGACATGCCCGCGGATATGGTCGATGTCAACGTGCACCCGGCCAAGATGGAGGTTCGCTTCCGGGAGCCTTCCCGGCTCTATCGACTTGTGCTCGCCGCGCTGCGCACGGCGTTTCTCCAACACGACATGGGTACCCAGCTCAAGGCGCCGGAGCCTGTCTGGCCGGCAGCGGATGCTGGTGCCTCGGCAGGCGGCGCCGATCTTTCAGGCGGCGGTTGGGGGCGGCGCAGCTTCGGGAAAACAGACACTGACCCGGCGGCATACCCGCCCTGGTTCGGGCAGCCGCAGAAGGACTCGCCCCTCCCTGCCCCGCTGGCAGACTCGTCGCAGAAGCCCCTGTGGGAGCAGGCCGAACAGACTCCGCTCGATTTCAGCGGAGGACGCGGCCAAGCGTCGACTGCCGCCGGACCGGGGCACGGCGCCGGGGAACGCGCCGTCCAAATGCACAACCGTTACATCGTGGTCGAGTGTGGCGACGGAATCGAGGTGATCGACCAGCACGCGCTCCACGAACGGGTCTTGTACGAGCAGCTGAAGGCATCGGTGGCGGAAGGGAATCTGGAGGTGCAGCCGCTGCTCATTCCGGAGAAAGTCGACCTGGAGGCCGCCGAACTGGAACTCGTCACCGAGCATGCCGACGCGCTCGACCGGGCTGGGATGCGGGTCGAGCCCTTTGGCGGCTCGACCGTGATTGTGACGAGCAAGCCGGTGCTGGCCGGCAGCACACCCGCCGCCGAGATCGTCCGCGAGGTTTTGGACCGACTGTCGGCGGTGGCGGCCGGTGGCGATGCCGCCATGCTCGTCGATGAGGTGCTGCACGGCCTTGCCTGCCGCGCCGCCATCAAAGCCGGCGATCCGCTCTCGCGGGAGGAGGTCGATGCACTCGTGCGCGACCGGCGGATGGTCCGCGAATCACACCACTGCCCTCACGGCCGGCCCACGTCCCTCGTGCTTTCACGACAGGAACTCGACAGGCAGTTCCGCCGCACCTGAACCAAACTCTTCCGACGGAAAGCGACATGATCTGCGTTAGCATCGGACGGGGCCGGCACCGGCACGTCATCGCCGAGCACAAGTATCTCGCCGAACACGGCATCCGACTTGTGGAACTCCGTCTCGACTACATCGAGGGGCCCGTGCAAGTGGCGCGGCTTCTCAGGGAACGTCATTGTCCCGTGATCGTCACCTGCCGCCGCACGGCGGATGGTGGCCGCTGGGGGCAATCGGAGGAGACCCGCAGGCTCGTGCTGCGAACGGCGATCGTGGAGGGGGCTGACTACGTTGATCTGGAGGATGACATTGCCGCAGAAGTGCCACGGTACGGCAGCACCAAGCGGATCGTCAGCCACCACGATTTCCACAAAACGCCCGCCGATCTCGAGTCGCTCCATGAGCGGTTGGCTGCCATGGATGCCGATATCGTGAAGATCGCCACCATGGCCAACCACCCCGCAGACAACCTGCGGATGATGGAGTTGGTACGGTCGGCCAGGGTTCCGACCGTGGGGCTTTGCATGGGCGACATCGGCATGCCCACCAGGGTTCTCGTCGGCCGCTACGGGGCGCCCTTCACGTTCGCCACGTTCCACGATGACCGGGTGATGGCGCCGGGCCAGATCGGTTGGCGTCAGATGCGCGACCTCTACCGCTACGAGTCGATCTCGACGACCACTCGTATCTATGGCGTCGTGGCCGATCCGGTGGCCCACAGCCTCAGTCCGGTCGTTCACAACGCTGCGATCGAGGCGGCTGGCATCGACGCGGTCTACCTGCCCTTCCGTGTGCCTGCCGAACAGATCGACGATTTCCTGTCCCGGGCTGCGGGCTGGCCGCTGTCGGGCTTGAGCGTGACGATTCCCCACAAGGAGGCCGTGCTCAAGCACGCCGTCCAACAGGAGGATCTGGTGACGGCGATCGGTGCGGCCAACACCCTGTCGTTCGGGCCTGCCGGAGTGGCCGCCTACAACACGGATGCCATAGCCGCGGTGGAGAGCCTGAAGGCGGCCCTCGTGGAGCGAGAGGCTGAGAGTGAAGAGGAACCGAAGCAGGGGCACGATTTCGGCCTCAAAACGGCGCTCGTGCTCGGTGCCGGCGGCGCGGCGCGGGCGGTCGCATTCGGACTGAAGCAACAGGGAGTCGACGTCACCGTGACTTCCCGCACGCTTGAGCGGGCCCGGTGCATTTCCGCCGAGGTCGGCTGCAAATCTGTCGATTGGAATGCCCGCTACCGGGTGGTGCACGATTGCATCGTGAACGCCACGCCCATCGGGATGCATCCCAACGTGGACGAAACGCCCTACGCGAAGGAGCATCTGCGGCCATATATGGTCGTCTTCGACACCGTCTACAATCCTGAAAATACGCTGTTCGTGAAGGAAGCCCGGTCCGTGGGCTGCCGGATTGTGACGGGTGTGGATATGTTCGTACGACAGGCGGCGATCCAGTTTCGGATCTGGCACGATGCCGACGCCCCCGATCAGGTGATGCGTGATGCCCTGAAGAGGGCCACGTCATCGGCGCGCCTGCCGGAGTGACCGCAGGTGTGCCGGATGGTTTCCAGCCGCCCCGTGAGGTTCTTGAATTCATGCCGCGTATCACTCTTATCGGCTACCGCGGCACGGGTAAATCCACCGTGGCCGCCCTGCTTGGCGACATGCTTGGCTGTGGGTGGTGTGACGCCGACCTCGTTCTCGAGAAAAAACTCGGCTGCTCGATCGCGTCTCTGGTGAGGGACCGCGGCGAGCCTGCCTTTCGCGACGAGGAAGCGGCCGTGCTGGCCGAGCTTCTCGGGAGCTTCGCCGGCGTGCTCTCCACGGGAGGCGGGGCCGTGCTGCGGGACAGGAACCGGGAGGCCATCCGAGGTCTGGGCCGCCCCGTCGTCTGGCTCACGGCGCCGGCCGACGTGGTCCGCCGGCGGTTGGCTGCGGATCCCACCACAGCGGAACGACGGCCGGCGCTGACCGCTTCAGCCGGTGGCGTCCCGCCGGCACACGGCGACCCGTTGGCCGAGGTGGCCGCCGCGCTTGAGCAGCGCGAACCGCTCTATCGTGAGTGTGCCGATTTTCGAGTCGATACCTCGGTCGCGACGCCGGCCGCCGTGGCTGCCCAGGTAGTGGCATGGCTGGGGACTGAGTGGGCGACGCGGTCTGGCAGCGTCTTACCAACCGAGTCGCAGGGGAACGCCAGGCGTGAAGGTGGCATTCCGGGGGCTGCGTCATGATCGCGGCCGCTCCCCTGCTTGCCCTTCTGCCCGCCGCCGACAGCGTTCTCTGGGCCCTGGTCGCGGCGGCCGCGGGGGCATTGGCGGGGCGGTTACTCACCTCCCGCGTGGGTGGGCTGCTCGACTCCGGGGCCTTTGCCTACGACGAATCGCCCGTGAAGGTGACCGTCGGCGGCGACGGGAGCCGTCGCTGGATCGAACTGGCAGCGGTAGCCGCGGCAGTGGGGCTCTGGTGGTGGGAGGTGCGCAGCCAGGGGCTGGGGCCTGGTTTGGTCTCGATGCCGGTCGACGCCACCCTGCTGTCGCGATGCGCCGCGCATGCGGTGCTGGGGCTGCTGCTGGCGGCCGCCGCATGGATCGACATTCGGCACCGCGTGATTCCCGACTGCGTGACGGTGCCAGGCGTGCTCCTTGGTCTCGTTGTCGTGTGGCTGGCGCCAGATGTGCTGCTACCGGTCGGATGCGAAGTGCCGAGATCCTTCGCGTCACCGCTGCTTGAAACGGACGTGCTCGGCTGGTTCGGCGGGCTCCGTACGCAGCCTCCACCACTGTGGCTGGAAGGATCGCCGCATCTGATGGGACTCGTCGTGGCAGCGGTCATCTTCCTGCTCTGGTGGCTTGTCTGCACCGCCCCCTTTCTGCTGCCGGCGGAGGTCGATTCTGCCGTCACGAATCCAGCAGCGGCACCGTCGCCGTGGCGGCGGATCGAACCTCGCAACCTGATCCTCATTGCAGGGCTCGTGGCGATCGTGGCCGCATGGTTCATCGGTGGCGATCGCTTCCGGGCTCTGCAGTCATCGCTCATCGGTCTTGGCGTGTCGGCCGGGCTTGTGTGGAGCATCCGCGAGGGGGCCTCGCGGAGCCTGGGGCGGGAGGCGATGGGGCTTGGCGACGTCACGTTGATGGCGATGGTGGGGGCATGGATCGGCTGGCAGGCGAGCGTGCTGGCGTTCTTCCTGGCAGCCTTTATCGGCCTGGCCCATGGACTCGCGCAGGTGGTCAGGCACCGGGAGAACGAACTGCCCTATGGCCCGAGCCTGTGCCTGGCCAGCGCGGTCGTGATCCTGGGCTGGCGGCCGCTGTGGCAATGGGCCGGAGGCCCGTTCTCGCAGCCGCTCGAACTGGCCATGGTGATCGCCGTCGTCGTTGTGCTGACGGCTCTCACGCTCTTTGTGTGGCAGCGGTTGCGCCGGTGACGGCACCGCCCCGGGCAGGCTCCCCGAACACGCTGCGCTCGCTCGGCGGCTCGGCGACCGCGTCGGGGATGATGGTGGGCCTCCTGCGCCGAGGCGCCTGATGCTCGCTTCGGTGTTCGGGGAGCCTGCCCTCGTTGCATTGCATGGCAGGATGCCATGCGCAGCACCAGCAAACTGCGTTTGCCAAGAAAAAACGACACGATGTCGTGTTTTTCGTGAATACAGCTCGCTTCGGTGTTCGGGGAGCCTGCCCTCGTTGCATTGCATGGCAGGATGCCATGCGCAGCACCAGCAAACTGCGTTTGCCAAGAAAAAACGACACGATGTCGTGTTTTTCGTGAATACAGCTCGCTTCGGTGTTCGGGGAGCCTGCCCTCGTTGCATTGCATGGCAGGATGCCATGTGCAGCACCAGCCGGCGGAGGCCGGCCAAGAAACTGGCTGAGGACAGGCATCCGCCTGTCAGGGCGACACGATGTCGTGTTTTTCGGGGGGTATCCCGGCCTTGCCCGGACTGCCGGCCTTTCCTACGATCCCGCCTCCGTCCGGGCGTTGGAGCCGAGGCATGCCGATTCCTTTTTTCGCCACCAGAGAATCCGTTGCCGCTCGCTGCGTGCTGTTGTCGGCACTCGCGATGGCGGTCGGCTGTTCGAAACATCTGTTCCAGAAGCCCTCGGCCGCGACACCTGTGAGCCTTGTGCCGCCGCCAGGCGTGGCGGCTCCGGCCGCCACGCTGCCGCAGCTCTCGTCTTCTTCAGCAACGACGTCGCCGTCGTATGCAGATCTCGATGGCCGTCAGCTGCAGACGACCCTGGCCCGCAGCCAAGACGAGAACCAGCTCCTGAAGGACGAGATCACCGTGCTTCGAGAGCAGCTGGCAAGCACATCCAACCAGTTGGCGGCCTCGCGGTTCCCGACGCCCGGCGGTGGGGCTGCGCCATGGGGCCTGCCAGGCGCTCTGGGGCCATCCGGTATCGGCTCTCCAGCCGGCAGTGCCCAGCAGCCCGGCGGAACGCCAGCGTCCGTGGCGGCGATGACACCTCGCCCCGCGGTGAATGGTCCGGCGGCGATGCACGCGGCGATGGGCGAACTGGCGTTGCCCGGCGTTGAAACACGGTTCGACGGCAACGTCGTGCGGCTCGAAGTGCCGGCCGATCGGCTCTTCGACGGCGGCAGTGCTTCCCTCCTGCCCGGCGGCAGTGCGCTGCTCACGCAGGTGGCCGAGGAAATTGATCGGGTCTTTCGAGGACACTTTGTGGGCATCGAGGGGCATGTTGACACGGAGCCGCTCCAACAGTCTTCGTGGGGCTCGCCGCACCAGCTGACCGCCGCCCGGGCGGCGACGGTATTCGATTTCTTTACAACCCGCACTCCGCTGCGACAGGGGCAGCTCTTCCTCGTGGCGCACGGTGCCAATCATCCGGTTGTGTCCAACGCCACGGCCGCGGGCCGCACCCGCAACCGTCGTGTGGAACTCGTCATCTACCCCGAGCGGATCGGCGGCGGGGACGATGGCGGTGACTAGCTTCACGAAAAACACGACATCGTGTCGCCCTGACAGGCGGATGCCTGTCCTCAGCCAGTTTCTTGGCAAACGCAGTTTGCTAGTGCTGTGCATGGCATCCTGCCATGCCGATCGACGAGGGCGGGCTCCCCGAACACCGACGCGAGCTGTATTCACGAAAAACACGACATCGTGTCGTTTTTTCTTGGCCGGCCTCCGCCGGCTGGTGCTGCGCATGGCATCCTGCCATGCAATCCAACGAGGGCGGGCTCCCTGAACACCGAAGCGAGCATCAGGCGCCTCGGCGCAGAAGGCCCACCATCATCCCCGACGCGGTCGCCGAGCCGCCGAGCGAGCGCAGCGTGTTCGGGGAGCCCGCCCGGGGCGTTCCCACTGAAGTGCCCATCGCCACGAAGGCCACTTTCAGCCGGCCGCTCGCGGACCTAAACTCCCCCCATGGTCACGATCATCGACTACGGCAGCGGCAACCTCCGCAGCGTGCAGAAGGCG